>NZ_CADCWD010000055.1 GCF_902806315.1 uncultured Sphingosinicella sp. | reverse complement strand
GACTCGGGCATGACGCCCGCCTCGATCATCGTCGACGGCCCCTTCTGCGTCAGCCAGGGCCCCGCCCTCCCGCAGAAATGCTTCCGCAATTTCGCCGGCGGCAATGCCGGCCCGCAGACGATGCGCTGGGGCCTGGAACAGTCGCGCAACCTCATGACGGTGCGCGCCGCCAACCAGACCGGCATGCACAATGTGACTCGCCTCGCCCGCAGGCTCGGCGTCGGCGACTATGAGAATTACTTGTCCATGTCGCTGGGCGCCGGCGACACGACCGCGCTCAAGATGACCAACGCCTTCGCCATCATCGCCAACCAGGGCAAGGAGGTGAAGCCGAACATCGTCGACTATATCCAGGACCGGAACGGCAAGGTGATCTTCCGCGCCGACACGCGCTGCGGCGCGATGAACGGAGCGTGCAACGCGCGCGACTGGGACGGCCGGCCGATGCCGCGTCCGCCTTTGCGCACCAAGCAGCTGATGGACCCGATCACCGCCTATCAGATGGTCCACATTCTGGAGGGCGTGATCACCCGCGGCACCGCGCAGAATCTGCGCGACCTGAAATGGCCGCTGTTCGGCAAGACCGGCACCTCGACCGGCCCGACCAACGTCTGGTTCGTCGGCGGCACGCAGGATGTGGTCGCGGGCGTCTATATGGGCTTCGACCAGCCGCGGCCGATGGGTCACTATGCCCAGGGCGGCCGCCTCGCCGGGCCGATCTTCAAGGACTTTGCGATCAAGGCGTTCAAGGACATGCCGGTGGTGCCGTTCCGCGCGCCGCAGGGCGTTCGGATGGTCCGCATCGACCGGCGCTCCGGCCGCAAGGTATTCGGCGCATGGCCAACCGAAGCCGATCCCAAATCGGCAGTGATCTGGGAAGCGTTCAAGCCGGAAAGCGAGCCCCGGCGGACAGCCACGCGTTACCAGGTGGCGAGCCGCGAAGAGATGCGGGCCGCGCTTGGGCAATTGGTCGCCTCCCGGTCGCCTCGTCAGTCACCCGTCCGCACCGCGGCGCCCCGCCCCGACAGCGACTTCTTGCAACGAGAGGGCGGCATCTACTAGGCCCGCCCTCAACGCCGCGCCCGCGGCAGAACTTACCGGAGTTCCCATGCGCGCCGAAGCGCAATCCCATGTCGATCAAGTGCGGTCCGCGATCGCGCTGCTGCACCGCTTCCTCGATTGGGATCGGGCGCTGCGGCGGCTCGACGAACTGAACCAGCGCGTCGAGGATCCGGCGCTGTGGAACGACTCCAAGCTCGCCCAGTCGGTGATGCGCGAGCGGCGGCGCCTGGACGAGGCGATCGGCGCGACACGGGCGATCAGCACCGAACTCGACGACACGATCGAGCTCATGGACATGGCCGAAGCCGAGGGCGACAGCGCCCTGGTGGACGACGCGGTCGTCTCGCTCGCGGCGCTGGCCGAGCGCGCCGAGCGCGACAAGGTGCAGGCGCTCCTCGCCGGCGAGGCCGACGCCAACGACACCTATATCGAGATCAACTCGGGCGCGGGCGGCACGGAGAGCAACGACTGGGCGGGCATGCTTCAGCGCATGTACTCGCGCTGGGGCGAGCGGCACGGAATGAAGGTCGAGCTCGTCGACTTCCATGCCGGCGAGCAGGCAGGCATCAAGTCCGCCACCCTGCTGCTCAAGGGCGAGAACGCTTATGGCTATGCCAAGACCGAAAGCGGCGTGCACCGCCTCGTCCGCATCAGCCCTTACGACAGCTCCGCGCGGCGCCACACCAGCTTCGCCTCCGTCTGGGTCTATCCGGTTGTGGACGACAATATCGAGATCGAGATCAACGAAGCCGAACTGAGGATCGACACCTATCGCGCGTCCGGCGCCGGCGGTCAGCACATCAACACCACCGATTCGGCGGTGCGCATCACTCACTTGCCGAGCGGAATCGTGGTCCAATGCCAAAACCAGCGCTCGCAGCACAAGAACAAGGCCGAGGCCTTCAACCAGCTTCGCGCCCGGCTCTACGAGGCCGAGCTGCAGCGCCGCGAGGCGGAGGCGAACGCGACCGCCGCGAGCAAGACTGACATCGGGTGGGGCCACCAGATCCGCTCCTACGTCCTCCAGCCCTACCAGCTCGTGAAGGATCTTCGCACCGGTGTCACCTCGACCTCGCCGTCAGACGTGCTAGACGGCGATCTCGACCGCTTCATGGCCGCGGCATTGTCGCAGCGGGTGACGGGCGAGAAGGTCGAAGTCGAAGATGTGGACTAAGGGCGCCCTCCTTCCGCTAATTCTGTTCTCCGCGGCCTGCGATGTCGGCGCGGCGGAGAAGGTCAGCCCCTTTCCTGACCCCGAGCGCCCGGTCGCGCCGATCGTCTCCTCGCGCTATTCCAACGAGGACGCCCGCGACAGCATCGGCGAGTTCGAAACCGTCGTCGATCTGGCCGGCGTCGAGGCCGGCATGTCGGTCGCCGACATCGGCGCCGGCGAAGGCTATTACACGATCCGCCTCTCGCCGCTGGTCGGGCCCAAGGGCCGCGTGCTCGCACAGGACATCATTCCGGCCACCCGCGACACGCTCGCCCAGCGCGTGACGCGGGAGCGACTCGACAATATCGCGGTGAAGCTCGGCGAGCCGAACGACCCCAAGCTCCCCGAAGTCTCCTTCGACCGCGTCTTCCTCATCCACATGTACCACGAGATTGAGCGTCCCAGCGAGTTCCTCTGGCACGTGCGCAATTCGCTCAAGCGCGAAGGCCGGATCATCGTCGTCGACGCGGATCGCAGCACCGACCGGCACGGCACTCCGCCCAAGCTGCTCTTTTGCGAGTTCGCGGCCGTCGGCTACGCGCTCACGCGATTCGAGCGGCTGTCCGACAGTGAATCCTACTTCGCCCAGTTCGAAGCGAGAGGCCCCCGCCCCGCTCCCGATCAGATCCCGAGCTGCCCCGCCTGACCGCCTAGAGCAGCCCCAGAGCGCGGAAGCTGCACACGTCGCTCGCCGTGAAGATCAAATGGTCGTGGAGCGCGATCTCCAGTTCCGCCAGGACCGTCGCGAGCCGCCGCGTCGCCTCGATGTCGGCCCGGCTCGGCGCGGGATCGCCGCTCGGATGATTGTGCCCGATGACGATCGCCGCCGATTCGAAGCGCAACGCGTCGGCGACGACGGCGCGGATCGGGAGACTGGCCCCGGCCGGCGCTTCCGCCGGCCCTTCCATGAGCCCAAGCAGCCGCCGAGCTCCATCCAGGTGAAGCACGACCAGCTTCTCGACCTTGAGGCTCCTCAGCGCAGGCGCGATGAGATTGGCGGCGTCTCGCGCCGTCCTCACCGTCGGGAAGAGCTGGTCGACCGTGGGCATGCGGCTTCATGCCATCTCGGGTCCAAACTCCGCCGCCGAGGCTGAACCGTTTCGGATCTCATTTCGGACTTACCTCGCTTGGAAAGGCGGCGGGCAGCGGCCATAAGCGAGCCCATGCAAGCCTATCACCAGCTTCTCCAGCGCATCCTCGACGAGGGCGTGCCGCAGCAGGACCGCACCGGCGTCGGCACGCTCAGCGTCTTCGGCCACCAGATGCGCTTCGACCTCTCGCAAGGCTTTCCGCTCGTCACCACCAAGAAGCTGCACCTCAGGTCCATCATCGTCGAGTTGCTCTGGTTCCTGAAGGGCGACACCAATGTCGCCTACCTCAAGGAGAACAAGGTCAGCATCTGGGACGAATGGGCCGACGAGAATGGCGACCTCGGCCCCGTCTACGGCAAGCAGTGGCGCGACTGGGAAGGCCCGGACGGCCGCCGCATCGACCAGATCGCCGCCCTCATCCACCAGATCAACACCAACCCCGCCTCGCGCCGCCAGATCGTCTCCGCCTGGAACCCGGCGGAATTGGGTCGCATGGCGCTCGCCCCCTGCCATTGCCTGTTCCAGACCCAGGTCGCGAACGGCCGCCTCAATCTCCAGCTCTACCAGCGCAGCGCCGACGTCTTCCTCGGCGTCCCCTTCAACATCGCCAGCTACGCGCTCCTCACCCACATGCTCGCCCAGCAATGCGGCCTCGAGCCCGGCACGTTCGTGTGGACCGGCGGCGACTGCCACCTTTACTCCAATCACCTCGACCAGGCCCGCCTCCAGCTCACCCGCGACCACCGCCCACTCCCGAAGCTGGCCATCAAGCGCCGCCCCGACGCAATCGACGAATATGCCTATGACGATTTCGAGATCGTCGAATACGACCCCCACCCCCACATCTCGGCACCGGTGGCCGTTTGAATCGCGAGATCACCCTCGTCGTAGCCCGTGCCGAAAACGGTGTCATCGGCAGGAACGGCACCCTCCCCTGGCACATCCCCGCGGACCTCAAGCACTTCAAGGCGGTGACGCTCGGCACGCCGATGACCATGGGCCGCAAGACCTTTGAGAGCCTGCCCGGCCTGCTCCCGGGACGCCGGCACATCGTCCTCACCCGCGACCCGGATTGGCGCGCCGAAGGAGCGGAGGTGGCCGGCACCGTCGCTGAAGCACTCTCCGCCGCGGCCGAAAGCCGCGTCTCGATCATCGGCGGCGCCGAGATCTTCCGCCTGTTCGAGGATGAAGCCACCGCCGTCGAACTCACCGAAATCCACGCCGACATCGAAGGCGACACCTTCCTGCCCCCCTTCGACAGCGCGGCCTGGCAGGAAGTCTCGCGCGAGCACCACCCGGCCGAGAACAACCGCCCCGCCTATAGCTTCGTCCGCCTCGTCCGGCGCGGCGGCTAGGCACGCAAACGCGCCTTTCCTATAGAAGCGCCATGGAGCGGCTGGACGGCGGCTCGGCGGTTCCGGCGGCGTTGCGCGGCGGCATCGTCGCGCTCGGCAATTTCGACGGATTTCACGAGGGGCATCAGGCGGTCGTCGGCCGCGCCATCGCGCGCGCCCGCGCCGAAGGCCGCCCCGCGCTCGTCGCCACCTTCGATCCCCACCCGGTCCGCTTCTTCAAGCCCGATCTGCCGCCCTTCCGCCTCACCACGCTCGACCAGCGCGAGCGCCTGTTCGCCGCCGCGGGCGCCGACGCCATGCTGGTCTTCCGCTTCGACGCGGAGCTCGCCTCCGTCACAGCGGAGGAGTTCGTCACCGACCGCCTCCTCACCCGCATCGGCGCTGCTGGCGTCGCGACTGGCGAGGACTTCACCTTCGGCAAGGGCCGCGGCGGCAATGTCTCCGTGCTGAAGGCGCTCGGCGCTCGGCACGGCCTCTCCGTCGACGCGGTGGCCCCCGTCATGGGCGACGGCGAGCCCGTTTCCTCCAGCGTCATCCGCGCCGCGCTGCAGGCCGGCGATTGCGACACCGCCACCGCGCTCCTGACTCGCCCTTTCGCCATTGAAGGCGTGGTCGAGCATGGCGACAAGCGCGGCCGCACGCTCGGCTACCCCACCGCCAATCTCAGCCTCGGCAAATATCTTCGCCCCCGCTTCGGCATCTATGCGGTGCGCGGGCGCCTGCCGGACGGACGCGTGCTGGACGGCGCCGCCAGCCTCGGAATCCGCCCCACATTCGAGCCCGCCAAGGAGCTGCTCGAACCCCACTTTTTCGATTTCGACGGCGATCTCTACGGCCAGACGATCGAGGTCGAGCTCATCTCCTTCCTCCGCGCCGAGCAGAAGTTCGACGGGCTGGACGCGCTCAAGACGCAGATGAACTCCGACTGCTCCGAGGCCAGGAAGCGTCTCGCTTGAGCAAGTGGAAGATCGCGCTGATCGCACTGGCCGTGATCGCCGTCGCGCTGTCGCTGCTCAACGCCTCCTGGCTCGCGCCCAAGCCGTCCGGCAAGCTCATCATGGTCTCGCACCGCGGCGTCGCCCAGCAGTTCAGCCGCGAGGGCGTCGATCGCGACACCTGCACCGCGAACCGCATCGCGCCGCCCGACCACAACTATATCGAGAACACGATCCGCTCAATGCGCCGCGCCGTCTCGCTCGGCGCCGACATGATCGAGCTCGACGTTCATCCCACCACCGACGGGCGCATGGTCGTCTTCCATGATTGGACGCTCGACTGCCGTACCAACGGCAAGGGCGTCACGCGCGAGCACAGCCTTGCCGAGCTCAAAGCGCTCGATGTCGGCTACGGCTACACGGCCGATGGCGGCAAGACCTTCCCGCTGCGCGGCAACGGCATCGGCGCCATGCCGACGGTGGAGGAAGTGCTGCAGGCGCTTCCCCGCACGGACCTCCTGTTCAACTTCAAGAGCCGCGACCCCCGCGACGCCGACCTCCTCGTCCAGGCCTTCGCCCGCCTCGGCGTGCCGATCGACGAGCGCTTCTCTTTTTACGGCCACGAGACGGTGCTGAACCGGATGCGCGGTTTCGCGCCCAGATCCTGGATCTGGAGCAAGACCGAAGTCGAGGCCTGCGCCTTCGATTACCTCAAATTCGGCTGGATCGGCTACGTGCCGCAAAGCTGCCGCGGCAAGACGGTCATGGTCCCGCTCAATTACCAATGGGCGGTCTGGGGCTGGCCCAACCGCTTCCTTGACCGGATGGCCGGCGCCAACACGCGAGTCATCCTGCTCGGCGAGGTGGTCAACGGCCGCTCGCCCATCGGCCTCGAGCGCGCCGACCAGCTCGGCGATGTCCCGCGCGACTTCAGGGGCTATTTGTGGGTCGAGGACATTGACGAGATCGGCCGCGCCCTTCGATAACCTCACCTCGCCTCCAGGGGGGAGATCGAGGGGTGGGGCTTACACCCGCAATCGGGGCTTGCAGAACAGGAACTCATCTGGTTCATCATTCCTGATGGACGCAACCGGAAACCGTCAAAAAGCCCGCCGCCCTACGCTTTCGACCTCCGGTCACCCCGCGATTCCATGTGACTTTCATGCCAGTCGTGCCAGTAGTGACCTTCCGCACCCGCCGCTTCGCCGCCCGGCAGAGGTTCCCTTGACCGCCCCTTCCCGCTAAGCCGCCGCCCAATGTCCGAAAAACCTGATTACAAAGACACGGTCTTCCTGCCGAAGACCGACTTCCCGATGAAGGCCGGCCTGGCTCAAAAGGAGCCGGCGATCCTCGCACGCTGGGCGGAGACCAAGCTTTACCAGCAGCTTCGCGAAGCCCGGAAGGAGAGCGAGCGCTTCATCCTCCACGACGGCCCGCCTTACGCCAATGGCGACATCCACATGGGCCACGCGATGAACAAGATCCTGAAGGACATCGTCGTTCGGTCAGCAAGCTTGCGCGGCTACGATGCGCCCTACGTGCCCGGCTGGGATTGCCACGGCCTCCCCATCGAGTGGAAGATCGAGGAGCAATATCGCAAGAAGAAGCAGGACAAGGACCAGGTCCCGCCCCGCGAATTCCGCGCCCAGTGCCGGGCTTATGCCGAGGAATGGGTGCGCGTGCAGGCCGACCAGTTCCAGCGCCTCGGCGTGATGGGCGAGTGGGACAATCCCTATCTCACCATGAAGTACGAGAGCGAGGCGGCGATCGTCGCCGAGCTGATGAAGTTCGCCACCTCCGGCCAGCTCTACCGCGGCGCCAAGCCCGTCATGTGGAGCCCGGTCGAGAAGACCGCGCTGGCCGAGGCCGAGGTCGAGTATGAGGACATCACCTCGACCCAGATCGACGTGGCGTTCGAGATTGTAGAGAGCCCGATCCCGGAACTGGTTGGCGCCCATGCCGTGATCTGGACGACCACGCCGTGGACGATCCCGGTCAATCAGGCGATCGCCTATGGGCCTGAGGTAGAATACGCGCTCGTCAAACTGAACCTTCATGCGCATAGGCGTGGCGAGTTCAAGGAAGGCAAGCCAGCCGCAGAGTACGAAGGCCGCACGATCCTCGTTGCCGAGCCTCTGGTGGTGCAAGTCCTCGACCGTTGGCGCCGAGAACTAGAACTCGCCGACGACGGCGTCTCGGAACATGTTTTTCATCCGGCGGCGGAATGGGAGACATTGAAGGGTGCAAGTTTCGCCAACACCATCGCCCGTCACCCGATGCACCATCTCGGCGGCTTCTTCGCCAAGCCACGGCCGTTCCTCCCGGGCGACTTCGTCACCACCGATCAGGGCACAGGCCTCGTCCACATGGCGCCCGACCATGGCGAGGATGATTTCGAGCTGTGCAAGGCGCACGGGATCGACACCGTCTTTGCGGTCGAGGGCGACGGGCGGTATCGCGAGGACTGGGCGTGGCTCGGCGGCCAGGGCTCGGTGATCAACGCCAAGTTCAACGCCCCCGACGGCCCGATCTGCACGGACCTCCGCGAAGCGGGCGCCCTCCTCGCGGCCTCGGCGGACTTCCAGCACAGCTACCCGCACAGCTGGCGCTCCAAAGCCAAGGTCATCTTCCGCGCCACCCCGCAATGGTTCATCCCGATGGACACACTCCCTCTCCCCTTCAGGGGAGAGGGTCGGGGAGAGGGGGAGTCGAGGCAAGACGACCCCGGCCGCAACAATGACACCGCCCTGCCCCTCTCCCAACCCTCTCCCCTGAAGGGGAGAGGGCTAAGAGATACCGCCCTCACCGCCATCGACGAAACCCGCTGGGTCCCGGAGAAATCCAAAAACCGCATCCGCTCCATGGTCGAAGGGCGCCCGGACTGGGTGATCAGCCGCCAGCGCGCCTGGGGCGTCCCGATCGCGCTCTACGTGAACCGCCGCACCGGCGATTACCTGCGCGACGAGAACGTCAACGCGCGCATCGTCGAAGCCTTCCGCAAGGGCGGCGCCGACGCTTGGTTCGACGCCGACCACCAGTCCCTGCTCGGCAACGAATACAGCCTCGACGATTACGAGGTCGTCACCGACATCCTCGACGTCTGGTTCGATTCAGGCTCCACCCACGCCTACGTGATCGAGGCCCGCTACGGAGAGGGCACCCGCGCCGACATCTATGTCGAAGGCTCCGACCAGCATCGCGGCTGGTTCCAGTCGTCCTTGCTCGAAAGCGCCGGCACCCGCGGCCGCGCGCCATACGAAGAAGTGCTCACCCACGGCTTCGCGCTCGACCAGAACGGCCGCAAGATGTCGAAGTCGGTCGGCAACGTCGTCGATCCGCTGCTGATCATTCGCGACAATGGCGCCGACATCCTCCGGCTCTGGGTCGCCTCGACGGATTATTTCGAGGACGTGCGGATCGGTAAGGAAGTGCTCGCCGGCACCTCCGACGCCTATCGCAAGCTGCGCAACACCTTCCGCTACCTTCTGGGCGCGCTCGACGATTTCACCGACGAAGAGCGCGTGCCCGCCAGCGAGATGCTCGAGCTCGAACGCTGGGTGCTCCACCGCCTGGCGGAGCTCGACGCGGAATTGAGGACTGCCGCCGAAGGCTATGAATTCAACCGCTACACGCGCCTCCTCACCACCTTCGCGAACGACGATCTCTCGGCCCTCTTCTTCGATATTCGCAAGGACAGCCTCTATTGCGACGCTCCCACCGAGCTGAAGCGCCGCGCCTACCGCACGGTTTTGGACGAGGTGTTCCACGCCTTGGTTCGCTGGCTGAGCCCCGTTCTCTGCTTCACGAGCGAAGAGGTGTGGGCGAGCCGCTACCCAAACGCTCAATCCATCCATCTCGAAACCTGGCCCGAGATCGACCCGGCCTGGCGCGACGATGCGCTTGGCGCCAAGTGGGATCGCCTGCGCGCCCTGCGCACCCGTGTCACCGAAGCGATCGAGCCGCTGCGGCGCGAAAAGGTCATCCGCTCCAGCCTCGAAGCCGCGGTCGAGCTGACCTTGCCCGAAGCCGATCTGGCCGAAGCGGTCGGCTCCGTCGACTTCAAGGAACTCTGTATCGTTTCCGAACTCGCCGCCCGCCCCGGAGATGCGGATGGGGTTGCGGTCACCCGCACCGCACGCGACAAGTGCGGCCGCTGCTGGCGCCACCTGCCGGAAGTGAGTGAGGACGGCGCCCTCTGCGCCCGCTGCGACGAGGTTGTAAATGGCTGACACTGTTGCCGAGGCCCCCGCGCATTCGCGTGCGGCTCCCGTTGAGCGGAACCACCGCACCCTCGCCTTCACGCTCGCGGCTCTGGTCTTCATATTCGACCAGCTCACCAAATACATCGTCACGGTTCCGCTCCAGCTCCAGAAGCGCGGCAGCATGGAGCTGTTCGAGATCTTCGACCTGCGCTGGGTCGAGAATCGCGGCGTTTCGATGGGCTTCCTCACCGCCGATTCCGACGCCGGCCGCTGGCTGCTCGTGCTTCTCACCGCCGCCATCTCGTTCGGCGTCTTCATCTGGATCTGGCGCGAGAAGCGCCGCGACGACGCGATCGCATTGAGCCTCGTGCTCGGCGGCGCCCTCGGCAACATCGTCGATCGCATGCGCTTCGGCTATGTGGTCGACTTCGCCGACCTGCATTTCGGTGAGTGGCGCCCCTTTTTGATCTTCAATGTTGCCGACGCAGCGATTACCATTGGCGTATTGCTGTTGCTGGTTCGCGCGCTGTTGACGCGCGAGAAGAAGGCTCCCCGGAAGGAAGTGTGACAATGCGTATCGTGAAAATCGGCCTCGCCGCCTCTGCGGCCGGTCTCCTGCTGGCGGGCTGCACGGCGAACGGCCTTGACCGCGATCGGCCTGACGAGTTCGCGGTCGCGCGCAACGCTCCCCTCGTGGTCCCGCCCGATTTCGCTTTGACGCCGCCGCGCCCGGGCGAAGCCGCTCCCGCGAGCGACAGCCGCACCCAGGCGATCCAGGCCCTCTTCGGCGGCCCCTCGGCGCGCAGCACATCGGAATCGATGATCCTGCGCGAGGCGGAGGGTGACCGCGCCGCCGTCGGCGCGCGCTCGGTCGCCTCGGATCCGAACACCGTTGTCGTCGACAAGGGCACGACCACCCAGACCATTCTCGCAGTGCCGGAAGGCGACGGCCAGGAAGCCCGGGTCTCCACGCCCCAGTAACGCGCCCGGATGAGGTGAAGGGCGCGTTAGCCCTTCTTTAGCGTGACGGCGCTAGGCTGGCGCGCATGACGCACCAGTCGCCCGCACAGCAAATGCCGCTGCCGGTTGAAGCGGGCCGGCAAATGGCCCAGCTTCGCAGCGTCATCCTGCTCGTCGAGCAAATGGCCGGCCGCGTGCGCAGCACCGACGGCGACACCCTCCTCGAGGAAAGCGCCCGCCTCAGCAGCGCCTTCGGCGACGCCCGCCCGGTGGTGCAGCGCCGCTTCGAAGCCCTCGTCACCGAAACCGCCGCCTGGGCCGCCTCCGGAGTGGAAGCCCTCCTCGCCCACCAGGACAGCCCCGAGCCGCCCCGCGCCGCCGCCGCTGCCCTCGCCGTCGAACTCGACCGCACCCTCGACGACCTCAGCCGGCTCCTTCGCACCTAAGCGTTAGGGGAAGCGTTTGCCGACCACTCCTTGACCCGCACGTCACGCTGCGGGAACGGCAACTCGATCCCATTCTCCTTGAACAGCACCCAGAGCCGGTTGAGGATCTCCGACTGCACGTTGCCGACGCCCGCCTCCGGATCGGTGATCCACACCAGGATCTCGTGATCGACCGAACTCTCGCCGAACGCGCGCAGCCACACGGTCGGCGGCGGGTTCTTGAGCACCCGCTGCGACTGCGTCGCCGCCTCGACCATCAGCCGCTGCGCCAGCGCCAAGTCGGAATCATAGCCAACGCCCACCGGAATGTGCATGCGCACGTCGCGGCTGGAATATGACCAATTCTCCACCTCCTGCGTCATCAAATTCTCGTTCGGGATCAGATGCTCCTTCCCGTCCCGCGTCACGACGGAGACGGCGCGAACCCCGATCTTCGTCACATGGCCGAAGCTGTCGCCCACCACGATCACGTCGCCGGGCTTGATGGACCGATCCATCAGCAGGATGATCCCGGCGATGAGGTTGCCGAACGTCTTCTGAAGCCCGAAGCCAACGGCCAGCCCGAACGCGCCCGAGAAGACGGCGAGCGCCGTCAGGTCGATGCCGATGATCTCGATGCCCATGAAAAAGGCGACGACCAGCAGCGCCACGCCCGCAAGCTTCTGCGCCAGCAATTGCTGGGTCGGGTCCAAGCTCTTGGTTCGGTGGATCGAGTGGTTGATCAACCGGCTGGCGAGCTTCACGACTGCAAACAGAAGCAGCAACGTCACCGCGGCTTGCAGCACCGTCAGCAGCGAGATGCGCGTGTCGCCGATGGAGAAGCCGATGCGGTCGAGCGCGTCGGTGACGGGCGTCAGGCCATCCGCCACATCCGCAACGATCCCGACGAATGCGACGCTCGCCAGCAGCCCCGCCGCCCAGCGCGGCAGATGGAGGCCGCGGATGAAGCCGAACGCGAACATCGCCGCCGCCACGCCCAGCGCCACCCCCAGCAGAAACTCGGGCAGCTCCGGCCAGGGCTCAATCTGGATGGCGACGGCGAGCGCAACCGCGGCAACGCCGTCGCGAACCAGGCCGCACATCCGGTCCGCTATGCCCTCGTGCCGTGCCCCCGCATGCCGCTCCCAAAGCCGGGCGAGCGGCACGCCCGCCTTGCGCCCGACAAAGGCGGAGACTGCCCAGACCAGCGCAATAATGACGATTGCCGCTCCCGCCGAGATCAGCTCCGGGCGATCAGGCAACTCGGTGCTGAGCCGCGACGCAAGCCCGTTCATGCCGCTCCGTAATCGGCAAGAGCCTGCGCCAGATCCTCGATCAGGTCTTCGGGATCCTCCAAGCCGATGTGGAGCCGCACGAGCGGCCCTTCCGCCTCCCACTTCGTCACGGTGCGGATTCGCGCCGGGTCGGCGGGAACCACCAGGCTCTCATAACCGCCCCAGCTATAGCCGATGGCGAACAGCTCCAACTTCTCGATGAAGCGCGTCCGCTCCGCATCCCCACCGCCCTGCAGCACGAACGAGAACAGGCCCGACGCGCCCTTGAAGTCGCGCGCCCAGAGCTCGTGTCCGGGGCAGTCGGGCAGCGCGGGGTGAAGCACGGCGGCCACCTGTGGCTGTTCCTTCAGCCACCGGGCGACCTTCAGCGCATTCTCTTGATGCTGGCGCAGCCGCACCCCTATTGTGCGAAGCCCGCGCGACCCAAGCCAGGCATCGTCGGGGCTGACGCCGTGCCCCAGGTCCCAGCTGGTCCGCTCCAGCTTCCCGTAGGTCTGCGGCGTGGCGGTGACGGAACCGAGCATCACATCGGCGTGCCCACCCACATATTTCGTGCCAGCGAGGATCGAGAGGTCCACGCCCGCCGCCAGTGCCGGGAAGAAGAGCGACGTCGCCCAAGTGTTGTCGAGCAGGGTAGCGATCCCCCTCGCCTTAGCGGCTTCGCAGATGGCCGGCACGTCCTGCACCTCCATCGTCAGGGAGCCGGGGCTTTCAAGGAAAACCGCGCGGGTGCGCTCCCCCATCAGCTCCGCAATCCCGCCACCGATCAGCGGATCATAGTAGCGCGTGGTGATCCCGTAGCGGGCCAGGAGTCCGTCGCAGAAGCGGCGTGTCGGGCCGTAGACACTATCGAGCATCAGCAGCTCGTCGCCAGCCGACAGGACCGACATCAACGCCGCCGTCACTGCCGCCAGACCCGAGGAATAGAGCATTGTCCCAGCCGCGCCCGGCTCGAGCTCGGTCAGCGCCTCGCTCAGCGCCCAATGAGTGGGGGTCCCGTGCAGCGCATAATAAGGCTTGCCAAGCCCGGGCGTGGCCATCGTCATGTCTTCGACCGTGTCGAACAGGATGGTCGAGCTTCGGTGAACGGGTGGGTTTACGATCCGCCCTCGCCACTCCTTGCGCCGCCCGCTGTGGATCAGGCCCGTGTCGGTCCTCCTGCCCTTCACGCCGCGCCCGTCGCTTTCGGTGTGTCCGGATCCGCACCCCACTCCTGCCAGCTGCCGTCATAGAGCTTCACGTCCTGCTTCCCGAGCAGGTGGGCGGCGAACAAGGGCACGCCCGCGGTCACTCCCGAATTGCAGGTGGTGACGAGCGGCTTCCCGAGGTCCACGCCCGCGGACTCGAACACCGCCCGCAGCGCATCGCCCTGCTTCCAGCTATTGTCCGCGTTGAAGAAGCCGCCCTGCGGCGCGTTCCTCGAGCCCGGTATGTGGCCGGGCTTCACGCCCGCACGGATATTCGGCTCGTCGCCCTCGAACCGCTCCGCCGAGCGGGCGTCGACGAGCACCTGTTCGCCGCTGTCGACGATCTCGCGGACCAGCGCCTTGTCGGCGACCATCTTGCTGTCGAACGACGGCGTGAAATGCCCATGCCGAACCTGCGCTCTGCCGCTTTCGGTCGGCCGGCCCTCAGCTTTCCACTTGGGCATACCGCCGTCGAGGATCGCCACATAATGCGCGCCGAACGCCTTCAGCATCCACCAGGCCCGCGCGGAGCTGTGCAGGGGCGAGTTGTCGTAGATGACGAAACGATTGCCGTCGCCCAATCCCAGCGACTGCATGCGGCTGGCGAACTTGTGCTCGGGCGGGAGCATGTTCGGCACCGGATTGTCGGCGTCGGCAATCTCCTTCAGGTCCAGGAACACCGCGCCCGGGATATGCTCCGCCTCATATTCGGACCGCGCGTCTCGGCCATGGTCGGGCAGGAACAGGGTCGCGTCGATGACCCGCAGGTCGCTCGCTCCCAGTTGGCCCGCGAGCCACTCCGTCGACACCAGCGAGTCCACTCTACCTCCCCCGAATGAAAGCGCGAACGTCGCGGCTCAGCGCCACGCGGTCGTCGTCGCGGACGTACATCATGTGGCCGGAGCCGTAGTAGCGATACTGGACCCGCTCCTGCGGGATGCCGGTGCGGGTGAGCGCATATTCCGCAGCAAAGAAGGGCGTGGCGAAGTCGTAATAGCCTTGGCCGACGAAGACCCTGAGGCCGCTATTCTCGCGCATCGCCTTGCCGATATAGGGCGTCACGTTGAGATAGACGTCGTCGTCCCGGCCCGGGCCGATCCGCCAGTCCCAAGGGCCGACATTGCCGATCGTGACGTAGGAGCGGTCGCTCCTGTAGCCGAGCGGTCCCCGGACATGGGCGTTGATCGCGGCGGTATAGCCCGCGTCGATGCCGTAGAAGCTCGGATCGTTGTCGGGCGTTTCGCCGGCATTGTCATAGTCGCGGCCGGTATAGCGGCTGTCGAGGCGGCCGACGGTGAGGCCGCGGTCGCGCAGGAGTTCCTTGTAGAAGCGCGCCGGCGTGACCCGAAGGTCCGCCTGATCCAGATATTGTTCGGATAGGCCGGTGAAGCGCGCCAGCTCGCGCCGCACCTGCGCCCGCTCCTCCGCCCCGAGCCGCTGCCCTTTGAGCAGGGCGGCGATATAGGGACCCGTGGCCCAGCGCCGCGCCTCCTCCGCGAATGCTTCAGGCGAGCTCCCCTGAGCCTTGCCATGATACAGCGCCGTCACCGCCATCGAGGGCAGGTTCAGCGCATGCGTGATCTCGTTGCCCGGCGTGTCCGCGCCGGCGCCGAGATCGAGCACGGTCGAGATCAGGATCAACCCATTGAGCGACACGTCGTTATACTGACCCTCGAGCTGGTTCACGACAGCGGCCGTGCGCGTCGTGCCGTAGCTCTCGCCGCCCAGATACTTGGGCGAGTTCCAGCGGCCATTCTCGTTCAGCCAAAGCCGGATGAACTGCGCGACCGACTCCGCATCCTTGGTGACGCCCCAGAATTCCTTCGGCTCCGTCTTCCCGAGCGCATGGCTGAAGCCGGTCCCGACCGGATCGATGAAGACGATGTCGGTCACGTCGAGCAGGCTCTCGGGATTGTCGAGCAGCGGATAGGGCGGGCCGCTATCGTCGCGCGCATCCGAGGGGATCGCCACCCGCTTGGGCCCGAATGCGCCCATGTGCAGCCACACCGAACCCGAACCCGGACCGCCGTTGAACAGGAAGGTCACCGGCCGGTTCGGATCGCGCGGCTCCTTCACGTACGAAGTCGAGAAAATCGCGGCCCGCGGCGTGCCGTCAGCGGCCTTCAGGTAGGTCTCGCCCGCCGTTGCGGTGTAGCTGACCCGCTGGCCGCCGAAGCTGCCGCTGTGGCGGGTGACGGAGACATTTGGGGGGGGGATTGACGGTGCATCTTCCCTGGCGGCAGGCTTCGCCTCCGCCTGCCTCTGGGCAGGAGCGGCGCTGGACATGAGAGCCGCCGCCAATACGAAGGACAGGCTCGGCGGAATGACGCGCATCTAGGTTCCTCTTGATCCGTGTGCGCGCAGCTATTGCACGCTCGCCACCTCCGCGAAAGCCAACTCGCTCCCATGACAGACGCCGCGTGCCGCTCTAGAGAGCGTCGCTATGACGCTCACCCATCTCGGCCAGGGCAGCACCCTCCCCTCCTCCCCTGAGGACGCGCTGCTCGATTACGTGCCCAATCCCCGGCCCGGCAGGCCTTACCTCGTCCGCTTCACCGCCCCCGAGTTCACCTCGCTCTGCCCCGTTACCGGGCAGCCCGATTTCGCCCACATCGTGATTGATTATGCGCCGGGCGAAACGATCGTCGAATCCAAGTCCCTGAAGCTGTTCCTCGGCTCGTTCCGCAATCACTGCGGCTTCCATGAAGACGTGACGGTCGGCATCGGCGAACGCCTGCACGGTGAGATGAAGCCGCTTTGGCTGCGCATCGGCGGCTATTGGTATCCGCGCGGCGGCATGCCGATCGACGTCTTCTGGCAGTCGGGCGATCCGCCTCATGGCCTCTGGCTTCCGGACCAGGGCGTCCCCTCCTACCGCGGCCGGGGCTGAGCAGGTGCCGGGTGCGCCGCACATCGTTGTGCTCGGCGCCGGCTCCGTGGGCTGCTTCATCGGCGGCGCATGGCTTGCCGCCGGCTGCAGCGTCTCCTTGATTGGGCGTGAGCGTATCCAGGCCGAACTGAAGGCGAACGGCATTGGCCTCAGCGATCATGCCGGCTGGCGCATCCATCTGGCCGCGGACCTGATCGACTTCGCCACCAAGCCTGCTGCTTTGGCCAACGCCGACATCGTCGCGCTGTGCGTGAAGAGCAGCGACACCCAAGCCGCCGCCAAGCAGATCGCCACGCACGCCAGAAAGAAGCCGGCGGTGATCAGCTTCCAGAACGGCGTCAGCAATGTCGACAGCCTGAAGTCGCTCCTGCCCAGGCTCGAGGTCGTCCAGGGCATGGTCCCGTTCAATGTGGCGAGCCTCGGCAAAGGGCGCTTCCACAAGGGCACGTCGGGCGAGCTTGCGGCCGGCGAAAGCGAAGTCACCCGCCGGCTTGCAGCGCAGATCGGCGACCGGCCCGGTCGGCTCCGCGTCGAAAAGGACATGCGCTCAGTCGCTTGGGGCAAGCTGCTCATAAATCTTAACAACGCCGTCAACGCTCTGTCCGGCGAGACCCTTCTCGATCAGCTCGGCAAGCGCGACTATCGCCGCGTGGTCGCGGCCTCGATCGTGGAAGCGCTGGAGCTGCTGAAGGCTGCCGGCATCGAACCCGCCCAGGTCGGGCCAGTGCCTCCCAAGCTCCTCCCCCACGCCATCGCCGCGCCCGATTTCGTGTTCAAGAACCTCCTGCTGCGCGTCCAGAAGATCGACGCCCATGCCCGCTCCTCCATGGCCGACGACCTCGCCGCAGGCCGCGAGACGGAGATCGACTATCTAAACGGTGAGGTCGTGCGGCTCGCGCGCTCGCTCGGGCGCGAAGCTCCGGTCAACAGCGCGATCGTCAGCCTGGTCAAGCAGCGCGAGGCGGGCGTCGAGCGGCTCTGGAGCCCGGATCAACTGCGCAAATATGTGCTGGAAGGTCATCGCGGGGTCGCAATTTTCGGGTACTGACATTATTGTGACTGCAATGGCCGAGCACAGTTTCAGGATCGGGATCGACCCCGCCGACATCGACTTCATGGGGCATGTGAACAATGCCGTGTATCTGAAGTGGGTGCAGGATGCGGTGGTCAGCCACTGGCAGAAGCTCGCGCCGGCCGAAGCGGTCGCCAAGCACCTCTGGGTCGCGCTCAAGCACGAGATCACCTACCGCAAGCCCGCATTCCTCGACGACGAGGTGATCGCCTCGGTGGTGCTCGAGAAAGTCCAGGGCGCCCGCGCCTTTTACGAGACCTTGATCAAGCGCGGCGAGGACGTGCTTGCCGAGGTGAAATCGAGTTGGTGCTGTCTCGACGCCGAAACCCTGCGGCCTTCGCGCATCGCTTCCGACATCGCCGAGCACTTCTTCCCGAAGCCATAAGGCCTCAGCCCGGCTATCGGCCCCTGAAGAGCCCGCCGAGCAAGCCGCGCAGCAGCGATCCGGCCACCTTGTTCGCCACCTGACGCTGCATGGCCTTGCCGACCTGGCGCACCATCTCCTCCGCAATCGGCGGGTTTGCCCGCCTCTCCCGCGCCAGCCGGGCCTCTTCCCTGACCTGCACCGCGCGCTCGCGTGCTTCGATCTTGGCGCGCTCGGCCGCAGCCTTGGCTTCCGCAGCCTCAGCCTTCGCGGCGGCCGCCGCCGCGGCCGCTTCGTCGCCGCGTGCCTTCAGGATCTCCCCCGCGCTTTCGCGGTCGATCGCTTCGTCATATTTTCCGGCCACCGGCGACAGGGACTGGATCACGTCCCGCTCCCTCCCAGTCAGCGGCCCGAGGCGCGAGCGCGGCGGCTTGATCGCCGTCCGCTCCACCGGCGTCGGCGCTCCATCCCCCTGCAGCACCGACACCAAGGCCTCGCCCACCTTGAGCTCCGTGATCGCCGTCGCGACATCGAGCTTAGGATTGGCGCGGAAGGTCTCGGCCGCGGCCCGGATCGCCTTCTGGTCGCGCGGCGTAAAGGCACGCAGCGCATGCTGCACCCGGTTGCCGAGTTGCCCGGCCACCTCCTCTGGAATGTCGATCGGGTTCTGGGTGACAAAATAGACGCCGACGCCCTTGGACCGGATCAGCCGCACGACCTGCTCGATCGTGTCCTGCAGCGCCTTTGGAGCATCGTCGAACAGCAGGTGCGCTTCGTCGAAGAAGAAGACGAGCTTGGGCTGGGGGAGATCGCCCACCTCCGGCAGCTCCTCGAACAGCTCCGACAGCAGCCAGAGGAGGAAGGTCGCATAAAGGCGCGGGCTCGCCATCAGCTTGCTCGCGGCAAGGATGTTGACGTAGCCGCAACCCGTCTCGTCCACGCCCATGAAGTCGGCAATGTCCAGCGCCGGCTCGCCGAAGAAGCGATCGCCACCTTGCGCCTCGAGCTGCAGCAGCTGCCGCTGGATCGCTCCGACGCTGGGCTTGGTAATGTTGCCGTAGCGCGCCGAAAGCTCCCCGGCCCGTTCCGCGCAATGCAGGAGCAGCGCCTGCAAATCCTCCAGGTTGAGGAGCAACAGCCCCTCCTCGTCCGCCACTCGAAAGGCGATGTTGAGCACGCCTTCCTGCGTCTCGTTGAGGTTCAGCAGCCGCGCGAGCAGCAACGGGCCCATCTCGGACACGGTGGTGCGGATCGGATGCCCTTGTTCCCCATACAAGTCCCAGAAGACCGCCGGGTTGTCCGCGTACGTGAAGTCCGCAATGCCGAGTTCCCCGGCTCTCCGGCTCAGCGCTTCATGCGCCTGGTGCGTCGGCGATCCGGCCATCGCCATGCCGGCAAGGTCGCCCTTCACGTCCGCAACGAAGACGGGAACGCCCGCGGCGGAGAAGCTCTCCGCCATCCCTTGCAGCGTCACCGTCTTGCCCGTGCCGGTCGCGCCGGCGATGAGCCCGTGACGGTTCGCCCGGCTGAGCGTCAGTCGCTGAGGCTCGCCATTGCTGCCGAGCCCGATCAGAATGTCACTTGTGCTGCTCACGCTGCCCCTCTCGAACCGCCGTTGCCGCACCTATTCCCGAAGGAAGGAGGTGCGGCAAGCGGGTCGCAGGATCAGCGCCGGATGTCGACGCCGACGTAAAGCGGCGGAGCGTTGCCGCGGCGCACGAGCAGGAGGACCGATTGACGGCCCCCGCTGCGCGCCGCTTCCACCGCGGCGGCGGCCTCTTCGGGAGTCCGTGTCGAACGCTGATTGATCGACACGATCACGTCGCCCTGCTGGACGCCTTTGGTCGCCGCGTCGCTGCTGGGGTCGACCGACGCCACCACCACGCCGCGCGTGGCCGGGTCGGTGATCCTCAGCGTCCGGGCGATCTCGGGAGTCAGCGTCTGGACGGTGACGCCGAGGCTGGCGCGCGCCGAGCGCTGCCCGGTCGACTGCTCGTTGTCCGGCTGCTGGCGGATGCCCGGCTCGTCCTCCGTCTCGATACCGTTGAGGCGCGCCAGCTCCTCGGTGGTCGGACGCTGGGCGACGACGACATTGACCGTCTGCCGGCGGCCGTTGCGGATCAGATCCACCGGCACGCGCGAGCCTACCGGTTGCTGCGAGACGATGAAGGCGAGCGACTCGTCGGGCGTGACTTCGCGGCCTGCAACGCGAACGATCACGTCGCCCTGCTGGATGCCGGCCCGTTCCGCCGCGCCGCCGGCGGTCACGCCGCGGATGAGTTCGCCGCGATCCTTGGGAATGCCGAGCGCCTGGGCGACACTCTCGTCGAGCGGCTGCAGGCTGACGCCGATATAACCGCGCTGCGGACGCTGACCGCGGCGCAGGGCGTCGATCACCGGCGAAGCCTGCTCGGCGGGAATCGCGAAGCCGATGCCGACATTGCCCCCGGTCGGCGAAATCAGCGCCGTGTTGATGCCGATCACGTTGCCGGCGATGTCGAACATCGGACCGCCGCTATTGCCCGTGTTGATGGAGGCGTCGGTCTGGATGTAGCGGTCATAAGCGGTGCCGCCCTGGATCGAGCGATGCAGCGCCGAGACAATGCCCGCGGTCACCGTTCCGCCAAGTCCGAATGGGTTGCCGATCGCGACCACCCACTCGCCGACGCGCGTGCGGGTCGAATCGCCGAAGCGCACGAACGGAAGCCCGCGCGCCTCGATCTTGAGCAGTGCAAGATCGGACTCGACGTCGCGTCCGATCAGGCGCGCCTGATATTCCTTGCGATCGGTCATCGTCACGGTGATTTCCTCGACCGTGGCGCCGCCACGAGCCGGAGAAATGACGTGATTGTTGGTGACGATGTAGCCGTCGGGCGAGATGATGAAGCCCGAGCCCAGCGAGCCGCCGCGCTGCGTCACGGTCCCGCCGTCGCCCTCGCCCTGCCCGCCCTGCGGCGTGCGGCCGCCGAAGCGGCGGAAGAATTCCTCGAAACCAGGCGGCACGCCAGGATTGCGGCTGACCTGGATGCTCTGCCGGGTGGAGATATTCACCACGGCGGGCTGCAGGCGGGCTGCGAGATCGGCGAAGCTCATCGGCGCACCCGGACGGGGAGTGGCGGCCGAGATGGTGCCAGGCTCGTTCTGAGCGGTTTGCGCTCCGACGCTCGTCGCTAGCGTCGCGGCGCTCCCGCCCAGCAAGAGGGCGGCGGTGATGCCATAAACATAACGCACGGTGCTCATTCTCCTAAAATCACTTTGCCCTCACGGGCAGCCCAAACGGGCGGTATGTTCCCCCTCAAAGGCTATGGTGCGCGGCTGAACGGGAATTGAATGACCCCGTTTTTCGAAGCGCCGCGCTTACCGTCTCCCGCGGAACTCCCTGAGATAATCGTTGCTCGGCGAAAGGATGATGCTCGACCGGCCCATGTCGCCGCCTTGCCCGTCGCTCAGGAACGTGGTCTCGTAAGACTGCATCGCCCGGTAGAAGTCGTAGAAATCCGGGTCCTTGCCGAAAGCTTCGGCGTAGGTGCTGGCAGCTTCCGCATCCGCGTCGGCGCGGATGAGCTGCGCCTGCTTGGCACCCTGCGCCCGGATCGAACGCGCTTCCTGCTGACGCGCGGTCTGCATGCGCTGATAGGCCGATTCGAGCGGCGTGCCGTCGGGCAGATCCGCGCGCTTGATGCGAACGTCGATGATCTCGGCGCCATATTGCCGCGCGACGCGGTTGAGCGCCAATTCGATGTTCTGCATCAACTGCCCACGCTCCGGCGAGAGCAGCGCCGCGAAGGGCCGCTTGCCGAGCTCGTTGCGGAGCGCGGAACCCAGGATCGGCCGAAGCTGGTCGCTCACCCGCTCCTCCGTGCGCGCCGAGATGAACATGCGCAGCGGATCGACGATCCGGTAGCGGGCGAAGGCGTCAACCTGGAGGCGAAGCTGATCGGTCGACAGCACCTGCTGGCGATCCATCTCCACGCTGAGGATGCGCTTATCGATCCAGACGATCTCTTCCATGAACGGCCAGCGCGCGATGATCCCGGCGCCCGTCTGGCCAAATTCCGTGTTGGCGCGATACGGGTTGATGATCCGCTCGGGCTCGCCGAACCGGACGATCACCGCCTGCCGGGTCTCGGGCACCACCGCGACCGTGCTCGCGAGCAGGATCAGCAGCAGCACCGCCGCGATGGCGAGCGCGATCGGATTGCGCAGGAGGCGGGCGTTCATCGTGCTGCGGCTCCCTCGGTGGCCCGCTTCTGGATTTCGGGAAGCGGCAGGTACGGCGTCACGCCCGGAGCCTCCACGATCGTCTTGTCGACCTTCGACAATACCTTCTCCATTGTCTCGTAATACATGCGGCGGCGCGTCACTTCGGGCGAAAGCCTATACTGCTCGTACACCTTGTCGAACGACGCCGCGTCACCCTGTGCCTTGGCCGTGATCTGCAGCGCATAGGCGCGGGCCTGGTTGATGTAGGATTGCGCTTCCTGCTGCGCGGCCGAGACGTCCTTGAACGCGTCGGTCACTGCCGCAGGCGGATCGGACTGCTTGATCGCAACACCCTGCACCTCGACGCCCGCCCGATATTGGTTGAGCAATTGCTGCATGACGACTTCGACGCGCTGCTCGATCGTGCTGCGGCCTGCGCCGATCGCCTCATCGAGCGCCACGCCCGCGACCACCGCCCGCATCGCGCTCTCGGCGACCTCGCGGATCGTTTCCTCGGGATTGGCGATCTGGAAGAGGTAGAGCTCGGGATCCTTGATGTTCCAGCGGACGGAATAGGCCAGATCGATGATGTTCTGGTCGCCGGTCAGGATCAGATTCTCGCTGCTGCCCCCGCCCGGCGGGATGTCCACGGTGCGGATCTCCTGCACGTCAAGCTTCTGCACGCGGTCGATCGGCGCCGGCAGCGAAAGGCTGATGCCCGGGCCGATGGTGCGCACATAGCTGCCGAAGCGGGTCTGCACTCCATTTTCCTGCGGGCCGATGCGGTGGATGCTGGTGAAGAGCAGCCAAAGCAGCACCGCGATGCCGAGGCCATAAGCCCAATAAGGCTTGCCGTCGCCGCTGGTCGGAAAGCGGCCGCCGAAGCGGTCGCGGCTCTTCTTCAGGAACTCGTCCAGCGAGGTGACGTTGCCAGGCCCGCTCGGACGCGGGCGCCGGGGCGGTTGGCCCCAGGGGTTGCGAGGGCCTCCGCCCCCGGATCCACCGCCGCCGCTTCCGCCGCCGGGACCCCAGGGGCCGCCTCTATTCTCGTTCAACACGGCGCCACGACGCGCGCCCCACCCGAAAATCTTGATCATGGAACCTTTATAGGAACCCCCATGCGCGAAAAACAGTGGCATCGGTCGATAGGATGCCTATCGGCTGTTTACCATGACTATCGAGAGCGTGCTGGCCGCGCTGAAGGACGTGCCGGACCCCACCGGCGGCGATATCGTGGCCAAGGGCCGGGTGCAGGCGCCGCGTCTCAAAGACGGCATCGCGGGCATCGTCCTCGACGTCACGGGCCTCTCCGCCGACACACGCGCCAGCCTGGAGCGCTCTATTCGCGCGGCGGTAGTCGCCGTCCCCGGAGTTAATGACATCCGCATCGCGATGACCGCCGACAAGGTCGAGCGGCGCATCATCGCGATCGGCAGCGGCAAGGGCGGCGTCGGGAAATCCACCCTGTCGGCGAACCTCGCGGTGGCGCTCGCCCGGCTGGGCCACAAGGTGGGGCTGGTCGATGCCGACATTTACGGTCCCTCGCAGCCGCGCCTGATGGGCAGCGAAAAGCGGCCCGAAACGGCCGACAAGCAGATCATCCCCGTCGAAGCTTATGGCGTGCGCCTGCTCTCGCTCGGCCAGCTCGTCGAGGCCGGCGCCGCCCTCGCCTGGCGGGGTCCGATGGCTGCGACCGCGCTCGGCCAACTCATCGAAGGCGACTGGGGCGACGCGGAGATCCTGATCGCCGACCTGCCGCCGGGCACCGGCGACATCCAGCTCTCCCTCATCCAGAAATGGAAACCGGCCGGCGCCGTGATCGTCTCGACCCCTCAGGACCTGGCCCTCATCGACGCGACCCGCGCCATCGACCTGTTCCGCAAGATGGGCGTGCCGGTGATCGGCCTCGTTGAGAACATGGCCGGCTACCAATGCCCGCATTGCGGCGAGCTCTCCGACCCGTTCGGCATCGGCGGCGCCGAGGCGGCGGCCAAGGTCATGTCGATTCCCTTCCTCGGCCGCGTGCCGCTCACCCTCAATATCCGCCGCTCCTCCGACAGCGGCCAGCCCCCCGCGGCCGGCGACGACGAGGAAGCCGGATATTTTCGGTCGATCGCGGTGAAGCTGCTGGAACAGATCAAAGCAGCCTCGTAATTTTCGCCATTCCCGCGAAATTGGGATGAAGAGAAGGAATGACATGCCCCTGACTTCCGACCAGGACATTGCCGATCTGCTCCGCACCACGCGCACCATCGCGCTCGTCGGCGCGTCCGACCGGCCCGACCGGCCGAGCTACGGCGTGATGAAGTTCCTCCAGAATCACGGCTACCGCGTGTTCCCGGTCAACCCGCAGATCACCGGCGAGCATGTTCACGGCGAATATGTCTGGCGCGAGCTTTCCCAGATCGGCGAGTCGATCGATATGGTCGACATCTTCCGCCGGCCGATAGCGGCCGGAGAAGCCGTGGACGAAGCGATCGCCGCCGGGGCCAAGTCGGTCTGGCTGCAGATCGGAGTGGTCAACCACGAAGCCGCAGCTCGCGCCGAAGCGGCAGGGCTGAAGGTGGTGATGGACCGCTGCCCGAAGATCGACATCCCCCGGCTCGGCAATCCCAGGATAGTCTAGAACGTCAGACGACGGCGAGCGCCCGCTCGCGCAGCCGCTCGGCGGCCGCGTCGTGGATCCCGGGCGTGGAGATGAGCACTCCGAAGGCCTCCGCCGATGCCGTGTTGAACGCCAGCGGCTGGCCGAGCGCCCCGGCCACGGTCGCGCCCGCTTCGCTCGCGATCAACGCTGCGGCGGCGATGTCCCATTCATGGCCCCAGCGCAGCGTGGCGACCAGGTCCGCCTCCCCTGCAGCCACCAGCGTGATCCTCAATGCAATCGAATTGGGCTTCTCGATCGCAACCAGATCGTGGTCGAGGCTCGGCAAATGATCCGTAGGCACCCGCGCGCCCGCAAATTCGGTGCGCTCGCTGACCCGCAGGCGCTCGCCATTGCGCCACGCACCCGCGCCCCGCTCAGCACTCCAATGTTCGCCGCGCGCCGGTGCATCGAGAACCCCGAGAATGGGAACGCGGTCCTCGACAAGCGCGACCGAAACGCACCAGCCGCTCCGTCCCCGCAGATAGTCGCGGGTGCCGTCGATCGGATCGACCACCCACACGCGCCGCCGCTCGATTCGGTCGGAATCGTCGACCGTCTCTTCGGACAGCCAGCCGGCATGCGGATCGAGTCGCCCGAGATGCTCGCGCAGATAGGCGTCGACCTCCAGGTCGACTTCGCACACCGGATGGCCCGGCACCTTCTCCCAGCGCTTAAACTCGCCGCCCTGCTTCGCCCGTGCGATCTTCCCGGCTTCGGCGGCGATCCTCGATACGTCCTCAAGCACCAGCGACAGTCATTCCCTCGATACGCAGCGTCGGAACATTGACCGCCCGGCGATGCTCCAGATCGTCCGCCGCGATTAGCATGCGAAACATATCCACAAGGTTTCCAGCGATCGTGATCTCCGCCACCGGCGCCGCGATCTCGCCATCCTCGATGATGAAGCCAGACGCGCCCCGGCTATAGTCGCCGGTGACAGGATTGACGCCCTGCCCAATCAGCTCAGTCACATAGAGGCCGCGCTTGATGTCCCCCATCAGCTCGGCCCTGCTGACCTTGCCCGGCAACAGATCGACGTTGGTCGCCCCCGCCCCCGGCGCCCCGCCGATGCCGCGGCTGGCATGGCCCGTCGGCTGCCGCCCGAGCTGGCGCGCCGAAGCGCTGTCGAGCAGCCACCCGGTCAGCCGCCCGTCCTCGATCAGGTTGCCCGGGCGCGTCGCGAGCCCCTCCCCGTCGAACGGCTTGGAGCGCAGGCCCCGGCGCTTGTGGGGATCGTCGCGGATCGTGATGCCCGGCGCGAACACCGCCTCGCCTTCCTTGCCAAGCAGGAAGCTGGTCTTGCGGGTGATGGCGGAGCCGGTGATCGCGGAGATCAGATGGCCGATGAGGCTGGAGCCGACGCGGGGATCGAACACAACCGGCATCGCGCCGCTGGAAAGCTTGGCCGGGTTGAGCCGCGCAACCGCACGCTCAGCCGCGAGCCTCCCGGTCGTCTCAGGATCGTCGAGCTCGGCATAATGGCGAACGCTGTGGCTCGCATAATCGCGCTGCATCTCGCTGCCCGATCCCGCGATCACGCTCGCCGAGCCCGAATAGCCGCTGGTCGTGTAGCCGCGGCAGAAGCCGGCGCTGGTCGCGAGCGCCGTCACGGACCGCCCGGCGCTGACGCCCGCGCCTTCGCTGTTGGTGACGCCGGCGACCGAGCGCGCCGCATCCTCGGTGGCAAGCGCCCGCTGCTTCAGCTCCGTGGGTGCGGGATCCGCCCCGTCGTCGCCCTCGACGTCGACGCCGCCGTCGCGAAGCAGCAGCTCCTCGGGCGCAAGTCCGGCGTAAGGATCTTCGGGCGCCTCGCGCGCCATCGCCGCGGCTCGCTCGACCAGCGCCGCCAGCGCTTCGTGGGAGAGATCGGAAGATGCGACGCTCGCCGAGCGTGAGCCGACGAAAAGGCGGAGGCCAATCTCCTCGCCCTCCGAACGCTCGACATCCTCGAGCGCGCCGAGGCGCACCTGGATGCCCGTCGACGCATCGCCGACATAAAGCGCGTCGGCCGCGTCCGCGCCTGCCTTCTTCGCCATTTCGATGAGTGAGGCGACCTTCGCCTCGGCTGCGCTGACACTCAACATCGCCCGGCGCTTAAGCGCGGCGGCACCAAAAGCAAAGACCTAGCTGGCGCCCACCACCAGGCAGGCGAGGAACATCAGCAGCCCCGCGAAACGATTGGATCGGAACTTGGCGAGCGCGTCGCCGCCATCGTCCAGCTTCAGCGTCGCCACCTGCCATAAAAGGTGCAGCGCCATCGGCAGCAAACCCGCCAGAGCAAGCAGATCGGCCCTGCCCCGCCAGATCGCCGCCGCCCAAAGCGCGAGCGCGACGAGGTAGAAGAGGAGCACCCCCGCCCTGACATTCGCTCCCAGCGCCAGTGCCGAGGACTTGACCCCGACGAGCGCGTCATCCTCCCGGTCCTGCAGAGCGTAGATCGTGTCGTAGCCGATCACCCAGGCAATGGAGCCGAGCCACAGCAGCACGGGCGCAAGCTCCATCTCGGCCGTCACCGCCGGCCACCCGACCAGCGAGCCCCATGAGAAGACGATCCCGAGCCACGCCTGCGGCCACCAGGTGATCCGCTTCATGAAGGGATAGGCGGCGACCGGCGCCAGGCTGCCAAGCGCCACGATCTGCGCCGTTCGTTCGAGCTGGAGCAGGACGACCAGCCCGACGAGGCTCAGCCCAATCAGCAGCACCCACGCGCCCTGCAGCGAGGCGCGGTTGCTGGCGAGCGGCCTCAGCCGCGTGCGCTCCACCTTCCGGTCGAGGTCACGATCGATGATGTCGTTATAGACGCAGCCCGCGCTCCGCATCGCAAAGGCACCGAGCCCGAACCAGAGTATGAGCGCGATGCCGTTCTGCCCGAGGCCCGCAAGCGCGACGCTCCATGCGCAGGGCCAGAAGAGCAGCCACACCCCGATCGGCCGGTCGAGCCGCATTAGCGATGCATAGGGCCGCGCCCCCGGCGGCAAGGCGCCGATCAGCCCCCGCCGCTCGCTATCGGGAACGATGTCGCTGTCTGGAGCCGAGGACGCCACCCATGTCCCTTGCAGCCGCCACCGCTTCAAGTCGAGGGAGCCGCCGCAAGCGCCTGTGTTTTAAGTCTGATCGCAACCTTTTACCGGCAAAGGCATGGCCATGCGCTTTGCCTATCTGATTCTCGCCCACAAGGACATGGAGCAGCTCCATGCCCTCATCACGCGGCTCCTACGGGACGATCCGAACGACCGTGTCCTCCTCCACTACGACCGCGGCAGCCCGGTTCCGGATGCCGAGCTGGAAAGCTTCGCCGCCCGCTTCGGCGGCGCGGTGACGGTGACGCCCCGGGTTCGCTGCCTTTGGGGCCACCACAGCCAGGCTCAGGCCGAGCTGCTGCTGAAGCAGGGCGCGGCTGCCTTCGAATATGACTACGCCCATATCATCAGCGGGCAGGATTGGCCCGCACGCGGCAAGGCCGAGATGGTGAAGACGCTCGATCCGGGCGCCTGCTACCTCACCTTCGAGTCGCCTGACATGACCGAGCGGATGGACGATTATCATTTCCATGACGGCATGCTCGGCCCGCACAAGACATCGTGGGACTGGCGTAAGGACATGGCCGTGCGGCGCGTCGCGCGGCTTTGGACGAAAGCGGTGGGCGCCCGCACCTGTCCGTTCGGCCCCTCCTGGAAGAAGGGCTCGGCCTGGTGGTCGCTGCCCAAGGCGGCGGTCGATTATGTCGCCCCACGAATCCAGGAACTGGTCGACACCGGCAGGCTGCGCCACACTTTGTGCAGCGACGAGCACATCATGCACACGGTGCTTTACTATTCGCCGTTCGCCGAGCGCCTGCAGGAGAACCGGCGCTTCATCCGTTGGCAGGCCGGAAGCAGCAATCCCGAGCTGCTGCGCGCGGGCGACGAAGCGGCGATCCTTGCCTCCGACGCATGGTTCGCCCGCAAGGTGGATCGCAACGTCGACCCCTTCTTCCTCCAGCTCTGAGGCTCGACTCGCCGCCGCCTGACCGGATAGGCCCGCTTCATGCCTGCCACTCCCACCTGGCCGCCCGCCAGCCTCCCTCGCCTCTACGTCGAGGAGACGCTGTCCGAAAGGCTCAACCTGATGCTCGAAGGACCGCAGGCCAATTATCTCGGCGCTGTCCTCCGCCTCCGATCGGGAGCTCAGGTGAAGCTGTTCGACAATCGCACCGGCGAGTGGCTCGCCGAGATCAGCGACGCCGGCAAGAAGCGGGTCGTGCTGGGGATCGTCCGGCATCTTCGCCCCCGCGAACCCGTGCCGGACCTCTGGCTCCTGTTCGCTCCCATCAAGCGCGGCCGAATCGACTGGCTGATCGAAAAGGCGACCGAACTGGGTGCCGCCCGGCTTGTCCCCGTCATCACCCGCAGAACCATCGTCGATCGCGTCAAGGACGAGCGGCTTTTCGCCCATGCGATCGAGGCGGCGGAGCAATGCGACCGCACTGCCTTGCCCGAGCTTGCCCCCGCCCAGAAACTGGATGCGCTCCTCGGATCCTGGCCCGCAGAGCGCACCCTCTTCTTCGCGGACGAAGCCGGCGGTGAGCCGCTGGCCCGAGCGGCCGCGCCCGGCCCTGGCGCGATCCTCATCGGTCCGGAAGGCGGCTTCACGGACGAGGAGCGTTCCGCCATTCGCGCGCTCCCGCAGGCCAGACCGGTTTCGCTGGGACCACGCATCCTGCGCGCAGATACCGCCGCCGTGGCGGCGATGGCGCTCTGGATGGCGGCGGCCGGCGACTGGGGGCGGCATGCCGCTCGGTAGCGCTGTGAAACCGAGTGGCATCCCGAGGAGCGCGCGGCTAAGGGGCGGCCAATGACGACCCGCACCGCCACTGCCCGGTTCGATCCCCTCATCGAAACGCGGGACGACCTGCTCGCCCCATTTGCGAAGGGCGAGAAACCGAAGGAACGCTGGCGGATCGGCACCGAGCACGAGAAGTTCGTCTACCGCCTCGATGATCACCGGGCGCCCAGCTACGACGAACCCGGCGGCATCCGCGATCTCCTGATGGGCCTCACCGAATATGGTTGGGCGCCGGTGGTCGAGAACGGGAATGTCATCGCGCTCGCCGGACCCGATGGGAACGTCAGTCTCGAACCCGCAGGCCAGCTCGAACTTTCCGGCGCGCCGCTCGTCGACCTCCACCAGACCTGCGCGGAAGCGGGGCGGCATCTCGAACAGGTGAAGGCGGTCGGCGACCGGCTCGGCCTCGGCTTCCTCGGCCTCGGCATGTGGCCCGACAAACGGCGCGAAGACCTGCCGGTCATGCCCAAGGGCCGCTACGAGATCATGCTTCGCCACATGCCGCGCGTCGGCACGCTCGGCCTCGACATGATGCTGCGCACCTGCACGATCCAGGTGAACCTCGATTATTCCTCCGAAGCCGACATGGCGCAGAAATTCCGCGTCGGCCTCGCCCTTCAGCCGCTCGCGACGGCCCTTTTCGCAAGCTCCCCCTTCACGGAAGGCAAGCCCAACGGCTTCCTTTCATTCCGCAGTCACATCTGGTCCGACACCGATCCCGCCCGCACCGGCATGCTGCCCTTCGTGTTTGAGGACGGGTTCGGCTACGACCGCTACATCGATTACGCCCTCGACGTGCCGATGTATTTCGTCTTCCGCGACGGCAAATATATCGACGCGGCCGGCATGTCCTTCCGCGACTTCCTGGACGGCCGCCTCCCAGCGCTCCCGGGCGAGAAGCCGCTTCGTTCCGACTGGATCGATCACCTCTCCACCGCTTTCCCTGAGGTTCGGCTCAAGAGCTTCCTAGAAATGCGCGGCGCCGATGGCGGCCGCTGGAGCCGGATCTGCGCCCTTCCCGCCCTCTGGGTCGGCCTGCTCTACGATCAGGGCGCGCTCGACGCCGCATGGGACGAGGTGAAGCACTGGACTCTGGCGGAGCGCCAGCAGCTTCGCGACGCGGTGCCGAAGCTCGGCCTCAAGGCCACCATCCCGGGAGGCGAGACCCTGCAGCAGCTCGGCCAGCGGGTCCTCGGCATCGCCGAAAGCGGCCTCAACGCCCGCGCCGCGCACAACTTCGCCGGCGATACCGAAAGCGGCTTCCTCGACACGCTGCGCGACATCGTTGCCCGCGGGTCAACGCCGGCCGAACTGCTGCTCGAGCGCTTTCATGGCCAGTGGCAAGGCGACGTCAGCCATATTTACGACGAAATGAGCTTCTAGCCGCTGCAACTCTGCCACAGCTGCTATTATTTTGCGGGTGGGGGAACATTTTCACTTTTTCGCAATCGCTGCTGGACCTTAATGCTCGCGCCATGACGCCGTTCGACACCGCCATCATCGAGAAAGTCTACACGCCGGTCACCGGCTGGGTGAATGCCCGCTTCGGTGTCGACCAGTGGCGGCTTGCGATCGAGTGCCTGAACGGCACCGTCGCCTTCTACCTAGCCGGCGTCGCGCTGACGATCGCGTCCAAGGGCATGGGCGACGCGATCTTCGCCGATCTCATTGCCGCCTTCGTATGGCTGGTGGTCATGGATCTGATCCGCAAGGCCGCTTACCGCCAGGCCTCCTCTTCGCTCGGCCGCCAGACCGCGCGCATGCGGGAATCGATCTTCCGCCACATCCTGGTCGGGATCGTCCCCTTGAGCCTCTATTATGGCGAGGGCCTGGACGACCTGTTCCACACGATCAGCCTGCTCTTTTTCATCTCGCATCTCTACTTCAAGAGCTGCGACATGCCGCCTCCGCAGCGCAAGATGCAGTTCGCCTACAGCCGCATGTAGGGCGTTTCGGCACCCTAACAATCGAGCTATTCTGCACTCCTCGTCGCAAGATCAGGAACAACCTTCCGTTTTGAGCGTCTTTCCGATCGAACCGCAGCCGAAACCGTTTGCGGTTGCCGGAGTAAACAGGAGAAACGCCATGGGTCTGATCATTGCACTCGTCGTGGGCGGTATTATCGGATGGCTCGCCAGCATCGTCATGCGCACCGATGCGCAGCAGGGCATCTTGCTCAATATCGTCGTCGGCATCGTCGGTTCGCTGCTCGGCAGCTTCCTGCTCGGACCCCTGCTCGGCGGCGGCAACATCATGAGCGGCAGCCTCGACATCCGCACCTTGCTCGTGGCGCTGCTCGGCGCGATCATCCTGCTCGCGATCGTGAACCTCTTCCGTCGCGGTCGGGCTCGCTAACAGCGCCCCTACCCTCTTTATCTTCAGAGAAGCCTCGGTTCGCCGGGGCTTCTTTTTTGCGTGACCGCGCTCGTTCAGCTCCCGTAATGTTTTCCGCGCTTAGCATTGCGGCATCTTAGGGAGGCCCCGGATGCACAAGGTCGCGCTCGCTGCTGCTTCGTTCGCCCTCTTCGCCAGCGCGCCCGCCGAGGCCCGCATCAGCGGCGGCACCGCCAGCCCTTGGCCCACACCGCTCAGGCAGCCCTTTCCGGTCCATCCCTCCAGCACGCCCAGCATCGACCGCGAGGTGGACAAGCTCGCGAACAAGGTCGCGCGGGCACGGGAGAACGGCCTCATCTCTCGCGGAGAAGCCCGTCAGCTGAGGCGCGACGCCCGGCTGATCGACAGGCTCGGCTACCGCTACGCCCGCGACGGGCTCTCGCAAGCGGAACGGGCCGAGCTCCAGAGCAGGATCCATCGGCTCGACGGTGCAATCTATAGTGCCGGCGGGCAGAGATCCGCCGCCGATCGGCGCAACAAGCGCTGAGCACGGCTCGAAGCCGCATCTTCGCCCTTGGTCGTTACGCATGCGATGTTTGTCGCAAACGGAGTGGATCGACGGCTCGCCTGGCCTTTTGTGTCGGCAAGCAGACAGGCAAGGCACGAAATGAGCTTTCATCTGGACATCGACAAGCGCGCGGAAGCGGAACGGGCGCGCACCGAAGCCGAAGCGGCGCTCAGCCGCGCACGGCTGCTCCTTGAGCGCTGCCGCGTCCTGCTTTCCCAGCCCGCACCGCATGCCCCAAAGCAATTGAGCTGCAACCGCGTCCACTGATCGGCGGGATCCGCCGCCCTGCTCCTTAGCAAAAATCGTTAAGCTTCCCGGCGTAAGAAGGGCACGCAGACAGGGGGCTGGGCTGCTTGAGCACGGCGTGGGGCGGATGCTGGAAACGAGAATAAGTGCGGTAGAAGAGGATAAGAGAAGCATCCAGCATCGCTCGCGAGTGATGCTCGCGGCGACCATCGTCACGCAGGGCTTCTCCATCGACGTCCGGATCCGCAACCTCTCGCGCTCGGGAGCCTTGATCGAAGGCGAGGTCGTTCCTTCGGCGGGCAGCACCGTCGAGGTCCTCCGCAACAACCACAGCGTTCGCGCCGAAATCGTTTGGTCGAAGCCGGGCCGCTGCGGCGTCAAATTCGACACCCCGATCATCATTGAAGACTGGGTAGGCTCGCTCCAAAGCGCCGCCTCCGCGCCGCCTTCTTCAGCGCCCGCCTATAACGACGCCGACACTCGCCCGTCCGTTGCGCTCCCCGCCTGGCTTAGCGCCGATCGTCCGGCCGACGATCTGGAGGACCGCATGCCCACCCGCGTCGGCGAAGAGATCGCCTATGTGCAGCGGCTGATCGACTCGGTCGCGCTCGATCTTTCATCCACGCCGCTGATCGGGCACCGGCATGCGGGCTCGGTCCAGGCCTGCCGGTCCGCATCCGCCCTCCTGGCCGATCTCGCCCGCGTCCTCCTCGCCGAAGACCGCGCCCGCGCCGCCGCCCGCGTCGCCGCTCCCGAACTGAAGGCGCGGCTGCTGAGGTCCTAAGAGCTCCCGACAGGGCCGACCCGGAACAGTCCTCCCCGGAAGAATTCAATCGCCTCTGGGGCCTAGATATTCCCGGCCATAAACAGCTTCCCGAACGTCGTGGTGCAGGCTTCCGTCAAAGGGCATTTTCTGGACGAAGAACACGCCTGCGAGCCGATTGGCAGGGTCGACCCAGAACAAGGTCGAAGCGGCGCCATCCCAGAAAAATTCCCCTACCGCCCCGCGATTCTCATCGTCGCTCTGGGGCTGTGCGGTGCGCACCGCGAAGTTGAAGCCGAAACCGACGCTGCCTTTGGCGGGAAGGAAGAAGCGCTCCTTCATCGCCGGATCAAGGTGGTCGGTCGTCATGAGGCGCACGGTCGAGGCTTTCAGGATGCGCGCGCCGTCCAGTTCACCGCCGTTGAGCAACATCCGCGCGAAGCGCATATAATCGTCGATCGAGCCTACCAAGCCCGCGCCGCCCATCGTCAGCCGGTGCGGCGCGAAGTTCCTGGCCTGCATCTGCTGATCGGACTGGCGAACCAGGGTTCCTGCCCCCTTGTCCTCATATGTGGCCGCGAAGCGCGCAAGATTGGCTGCCGGTTGGCTCCAACCCGTGTCGCGCATCCCGAGCGGGTCCAGGATGCGCTGGCGCACGTAAGTTTCGAAATCCTGCCCCGACAATGTCTCGACGAGCCGCGCCTGGACGTCCACGGACGCCGAGTAGCTCCACTCCGCGCCAGGGTCGAAGAGGAGCGGCAGCCTGGCCAAGCGTTGGTTCGCCTCGGCGAGGTCATTCTGCAGATTGAGCGGGTCGACGCGCTGATACTCGGCGTCCACAGCGCCCCCGCGCATGCCGTAAGCAAGACCTGCCGTGTGGCGGAGGAGGTCGCGGATCGTGATCGGCCGGGCGGCGGGGCGGTATTGCGCGCCTCCGCTGGCTCCCAGCTTGGCAGCCACCTGCATTTTTGCGAATTCTGGAAGATACTGGGCGATCGGATCGTCGATCCGGAAGCGGCCTTCCTCCCACAATTGCATCAGAGCGACGCCGGTCACGGGCTTCGTCATCGACCAGATCTGAACCAGCGTATCGCGCGCCATCGGCCGCCCGGCCTCGCGGTCGGCGAAGCCCGCCGTTCCGAAGAACCGCTCGCGCCCATCCTGCCAGACCAACATGGAAACGCCGGCGGCACGCCCATCGGAAACGATGCCCTTGAGCGCCCGCTCGATCCGCCCCTTGTTGATCTTCAAAGGAGCAGCAGCTTGACCTACAGGAGCAGCGTCCGCCGTCTGGATAAATGGGCTGGGTCCAAGGGAAAGGGTGAGCGCCGCCAATCCGAAGCTTAGCCGTCTCATGAAGTCCCTTCCCGATCCCGGCGGAAGCATAGCCGCACGAGGCGCAATGACAATCGGGTTGCTCCCCGATGCGGCGCCCGCACCGGCGCGGATGAACGTCCGCCTTCGATAATCCGCTCGAGCCGTGCACGCCCGCCGCGACGGATGGACGCCCGAACATCAGCGGGGGAAGCAGCCTATGGGGTGAAAGTCCGCACGGGTGGAAAGCGGACCCTTCACAGAATGTCCGGAGCGTGTGAAAGCAGGCGCGGCCCATTCACTCTCAGGTCCATTTCCCTTGGCCGGCCGCGACGTTAAAGCTTGATCCAGGCTTCCCGAATACGGAGCCGTTCGGCGACCACGGAGCGTGAAATGAAACTGACCAGAAGCATTGTCCTGGCAATCGCAATCTGCACCGCGGCTCCGGCCGGCGCCCAGAAGGAGCCCGGCAAGATAAAGCTTTCGGCCGCGTCAAAAGACGGAGCCGTGCTTGTTCGTGTCCCGGTTCAGCCGTTCCCCTCCGCGCTTCAATTCTCGAAGAACGGCAAAAGTGGATTTGTGTCCCGCGTCTACCTCATGAAGGTAGATCCGGGCGCCTCTGGTTTTCAATATATTGCCCGCACACTTTCACCAGGGCGCTATCGCTTGGATAGCGTGTGGCAGCAGGGCCACTGGGGCGCGTGCCTGGAAAATGGCACGTTCGAGTTCGACGTGCGCCCGGGCGAGATTGCTTATGTCGGCACGCTCCGGACCGACGTGCTGCTGCAGCCGCTTCAGCAGCGTGCGGTCGCCTCCGGGAAGGCTGTTCAGGCCGGCACCTCCTACTTCCTTTCACATGGCGGCACGGAGGGCCCCCTCGTGGAAGGAACTGATCAAACCGGGCTGGCTGCGGCTAGAGAATTCGCCGAAGTTTCGATGAACAGCTCTGGGGAACTCGTGCGCCTTGCCAACCTGCAGTCGGCACAATTCGCGACTTCCGGAGCCGGCCGGGCCATCAAGGTGTGTGGCTAGGCGCGGGCGACCACTGCAGTTGTCCGAAAGGGACTTTCCGCTATTCGGCCGCCTGCCTGCTGCTGGTCACCTCTACGCCGCGCGCGAGGAAGATAAGCGCGAAAAGGTGCTCGCTAGGATGAGGAGGCGCCTCGTTTCACGTGCCATTCGTGAACTTTCCGCCGCTGGCCTCGGCGAGACGGCCCTCGGGCGCCTACTCGGCGACGACGGGCTCCGCTCGGCCCCTGCCCCGCACGGCGCGGATCAGCCGCGGGATCGGGCCGTTGCGCTCCATCCACTCAGCATATTCGACATAAGCGGGATCGGCCGAGAGATGCCGCTCCTCGGTCCGCGCTCGCCAGTAATAAACACCGCTGACCAACCCGAGCACCACCGTGTTGCGGATCATGTCGACCGGATTCCCGGTCACCGCGAGGAACGGCATCGTCGCCAGCCACCAGAACAGGTTCTTGGACAAATAAGCCGGGTGCTTGCTCCAGGCATAGGGCCCGTGCGTCAGGATGCCGCGATGCGTGAGATTGGAGAAGCGCAGCCCGAACGCAACCGTCGCCCAGGCATAAATCCCCATCAGAAAGGCGAGCACGGCTCCGAAGGCGGCAAGCGCGAGCGGGCTGCCGTCGAGCCAGTGAAGCCAGCTGTCGTCGCCATGATTGCCCTGCCGGTAATCGAGCACGTCGCCATTGTTCATCAGGATGGACGGCGGATAGCACATCAAAGCCGCCGCCCAGCCGGAGAGATAGGGGTTTGCCGAACGGATATGGGCGTCGAGCGGCTTGCAGGTCAGGAGGTAGCCGACCGTGGCGAAGCTCACGTCGATCAGGAACATCGCGGTGATCAGCCACAGCGCCAGGCTGACGGGGCTCGCGGCGATCTGCGCTGCGTCCGGGGCGACCGTGTTGGTCCAGTTGCCCGGAACGATCGAGATCATGAAGGCGAGGAAGAAGCCCTTCACCGCCCAGGCGCGCAGGAAATCGTAGACGATCTCGCGATCGACGCCGCGCGGCTTGCCGATCACCAGCCGCCCGAAATGCCAGGCGCCGTCCTTCGGCTCCTTCAGCCGCCGGTCGAGCCAGACGATATAGGGCACCGAAAGCACCAGCAGCAGCGGCGAGCTCAGGCCCAGCAGCTGCATCGAGAAAAGATAGTTGCCGTCCCAATACCAGCGGCCGATGCAGTAGAAGCAGCCGATCGCCGCCCAGATCGCCCAGGTGCCGGCGATCTTCACCAGGCTGATGTCGAGCGTTTCGGACAGCGGCCGCAGCGGCGAGTCCCAGTCGATCCCCGTCGACGGATTGCGGTGCACCTTGTCTACGAACAGCGACCACAGGACCATCGGGATGCCGCAGGAGAGCAAGGCGCCCAGCGAGGAGACCGGGCCGCCGAGATCATAGGTGCGCGCAACCGCCACGTAGGCGAACAGCCCGATAAGGCCGACGACGCCAACCATCGTGCTGACAGCCGAAGCCGGGCGCGGGTCGACGCGCAGGACGGCTTCGATCTTGCTTTGAGCGGTCATCAAGTCTGCCGAATAATGAGAAAGCGTAAGAAAGCTGTGAAGGGCAAAACACTGTCCACCCCGTCCCGAAACGGGATCGCAGTAGCGCCCGTGTGGGTGTGTAAGCCATTCTTAAACGTCTGTTCTTCTAATGCGAAGTTCCGGACGCGAGCAGCGGGGGCAGCTCGTGCCCGGAATGGATTTCGGGAGGGACGGCGTGCGAATGGACGATGCGGTAGAGGAGACCACCTTCTCCTTCTCGACCAATGCTCCAAAACCGCCGGAGCGGCGGCAGCAGCGCCGGCACATGACCATTCTTCGGGTCGGCAGCATCTTCGTGGGCGACAGGCGCGAGCTTTGCCTGATCCGCAACATCTCGGCCGGCGGCCTTCTCGCCCATGTCTATTCCCGGCGAGTGGTCGGCGAGCGCGTCGCCGTCGAGCTCAAGACCAATCACCGCATCGAGGGCAGCGTCACCTGGCTCCAGGACAACAATGCCGGCATCAGCTTCGACGCGCCGATCGACGTCGAGGAGATCCTCGCCAGCCATTCCGGGCTGGAGGATGGCTGGCGCCCTCGCCTCCCCCGTGTCGAGATCGACCGGCTCGCGACATTGCGCGTCGGCGCCCGCATCTACGGCGTGAGCACCCGCGACATCAGCCAGGGCGGGGTCAAGATCGAGACCGACGAGGCGCTCGAGGAGGGCCAGGAGGTCGTGCTCACGCTCGACAAGTTCCGCCCGGTCCAGGGCGTGGTGCGCTGGTACCAGGACGGCATCGGCGGCATCGCCTTCAACCAGGTGATCCCGTTCCGCGAGCTGATGGGCTGGCTCCGCGCGAACTAGCTTCCAGCAAGCGGAAGAGTGGAGCGGGCGAAGGGAATCGAACCCTCCTAGCTAGCTTGGAAGGCTAGAGCATTACCACTATGCTACGCCCGCATCGGTTGGCCGTTACCCTGAAACCGCCTTTTGAGACAAGCCCGAACGGCCCGGCACGCGCTTCAGCCCCTCAGCAGGCGCGAACGCAGATCCTTCATCCCCACCCGCTCCGCCGCGCCCACGCGGTCGCTCGCGGAAAGGATGCTAGAAATGTGGCTCAGGATCTGGTTCGCCGCATCGAACTTCTGAAGCGCACCGGCATGGTGCTGGAGGATCACCGGCTCGACGATCAGCTCGTCGCCGATGCTCTCGATGAGCTGCTGCACATATGCGATCTCTTCGGCCAGCCGCCCGGGCAGCTTGGCCTCGAGCTCGTCCGCCGGCTCATCGTTCAACGCCGGCGCGATGGGCGCAAAGCTCCGGCCGGCGCGGATCTGCGCCTGGATCTCGTCGACGCGCTGCTGCTCGAGATTGATTCTGATCATCCGTCCAAGGCCTGCATCGCGATGCAGGCCGACCCGTCCTGCTTGCCGGATCGTAAAGCGCGATGGGTTAAGGGAGCTTTATCCTCGCAGCGAGAAGCCTCACGCGACGGCAGGCTCCAGGATCCGGATCGTGCCGGCCCCCGCGTCGATCTCGGCCCTAATGCCGACCGGCAGGCTGAACTGGTTGGGAACATGGCCGAAGAGCGCTCCCTGGAAGGCCGGAACGCCGAGCGACTCCAGATGCTGCTGGAGCACCTGCGACAGCGTGAAGCCGCCGATCGACGGCCCGCGCGCGCGGCAGTCGGTGCACTGGCCGAACACGACCCCCGCTACCCGGCCGAGCAGGCCGCCCAGCGCGAGCTGGGTCAGCATGCGATCGATCCGGTATTCCGCCTCGTCGATATCCTCGATGAAGAGGATCGCGCCGGTAAAGTCCGGCAGATAGGGCGTCCCCATCAGCGAGGTCAGCACCGTCAGATTGCCGCCGAGCAGCCGACCGCTGGCTTTGCCGGGCCGGAAGGTGCGCGTCCGTCCGCTCCGCTGCACGAGGCGATCCTCGGTGCCTGCCGGGCTGCTGTAAAGCGGAGTCTCGCCCCCAAAGGCGATGCTCCGGAACGAGTTCCGGGACAGCTCGCCCCAGGCGCTCGCGGCATTGGGGCCGTGGATCGTGGTGAAGCCCGCGCGCGCCGCCAGCGCCATGTGCAGCGCGGTGATGTCGCTGAAGCCCACCAGCAGCTTCGGAGTGGCCCGGATCAGGTCATAATTGAGATACGGCAGGATGCGCGCACTCCCCCACCCGCCCCTCACCGCGAACACCGCGCGCACCTTGTCGTCCGCGAACATCGCATTGACGTCGGCCGCCCGCTCCCGATCCTTGCCGGCCAGATAGCCGTAGCGCGCGAGCAGGTGCGGCGCGGGCTTCGCCACCAGCCCCATCGCCGCGATCGCCTCCTTTATGACCGCGAGGTCGAACTCGTCGTCCGTGAACCCCGCCGGCTCGATCAGCCCGACCGTGTCCCCGGGGCGAAGCCGCCCCGGCTTGCGCCACACCGGCTGCGCGGCGGCCCTGGCGGGTGGGATCGCAAGCCCGGCCGCAACGGCGGCAAGGCTCTGAATGGCGGTTCGTCTGCTCTGCATGGCCGAAACGATAGCAGCCGCCGCCGCACCCTGCGATTGCCTTTGCACGCCAAGGCTATTCACACGCGATATGAAGAAGGGGATGGTGGACAGGGCTGGATTCGAACCAGCGTACGGGAAACCCGGGCAGATTTACAGTCTGCTGCCTTTAACCACTCGGCCACCTGTCCCCAAAGGCACTCAGGGAGCTGCCTAGATAGGAAGGCGGCCTCATGACGAAAGGGGTTGCTCCTGTCAACGCGGAGCGGCGGCTTGCGGCCCGCCTTGACGCTGCCTAAGCCTTGCTGCCCCGCCTGCCCTTCCAGGAGCCTCCACCCGATGCGCTTTGCCATGACCGCTCTTGCCCTCGCCGTTCCGGCCGCGGCGCCCGCTCAGGAAACGAGCCGCACCGAGATCAACCGGATCATCAACGAGGGACTGAACCAGAGCCAGGTTATGGAGACCGCCGCCCACCTCACCGACCGGATCGGCGGGCGGATGACCAATTCGCCCCAGATGCGCGAGGCCGAGCGGTGGACGCAGTCCCGGTTCCGCGAGTGGGGCCTTGCCAACGTGCGCGCGGAGCCGTTCGAGTTCGGCCGCGGCTGGTCGATCGTCCGGGCGAGCGCGCGCATGACGGCGCCGCGCGTGAAGGAACTGAGGACGATTCCGGTCGCCTGGACGCCGGGCACCAACGGCACGATCACCGCGCCGGTCGTGGTCGCGCCGATCGACGAGGAAAGCGACTTCGCCCAGTGGCGCGGCAAGCTGGGCGGCCGCATCGTCCTCGTCAGCCTGCCCGGGACCGGCTCCGAACCGACCGAGCCGGCGTTCAAGCGCTACACGGGCGAAGAGCTGGGCCAGCTCAACACCTATCCCCAGCCGGACTATTCGCCTCAGCAGATCGAACGGCGGCTGAAGCGCGACCGCACCGCCTTCGCGCTGACGCTGGATCGGTTCCTGAAGGAAGAAGGCGCGCTCGCCTGGGTGCGCATTTCCTATCGCGACGGCGGCCTCGTCCATGGCGCCGGCTACACCTACCGCGCCGGCCAGACCCCTTCTTTGCCGGGCTTCGAGATGGCGGCCGAGGATTATCGACGCCTCGCGCGCCTCGCCCGGACGGACGCCGCTCCGACGCTCGAGCTCGTCAGCGACGTGCGCTTCCACGACGAGGACACCAACGCCTACAACATCATCGCGGAAATTCCGGGCACTGGGCGCGGCAGCGAATATGTGATGGCGGGCGCCCATCTCGACAGCTGGGCGGGCGCCGACGGTGCCGTCGACAATGCCGCGGGCTCGGCCGTGGTGATGGAAGCGGCGCGGCTCCTGCGCAGCCTCGGCGTTCGGCCCAAGCGCACCATCCGCTTCGCCCTTTGGAGCGGGGAGGAGCAAGGCATCCTCGGCTCGCTCGCCTATGTCGATCGCTATTTGGCCTCGCGCCCGCCGGAGACCGATCCCGAGCGCGCCCGCACCAACCCGAACCAGACCTGGCGCAATCGCTATCCGATCACGCCCAAGCCGGGGCATCGAGACCTGGTCGCTTATTTCAACATGGACAATGGCTCGGGCAAGTTCCGGGGCATTTACGCCGAGGGCAATATCGCCGCGGTGCCGATCTTCCAGGATTGGCTCGCCCCGTTCGCGAGCATGGGCGCCACCACCGTCGCGGCACGCTCGACCAGCGGGACCGACCATGTCTTCATGCAGTCGGTCGGCATCCCGGCCTATCAGTTCATCCAGGACCCGCTCGATTATGGCAGCCGGCTGCACCACACCAGCATCGACACCTATGACCATTTGAAGGCCGAGGACCTAAGGCAGGCCGCCGTGATCATGGCCACCTTCCTGCTCAATGCCGCCAACCGCCCGGAGCCGCTGCCCCGCATGCCTGTGCCGAGCCAGCCGCGGATCACCGATCCGTTCGAATATCTGGACGACGACGACTGAGGTCAGACGAGCCCGGCCATGAAGCGGGCAAAGGTGAGCCACGGCTCGCTTTGCATGATGGCAAGGCGAAAGAGTTGGCTCAGCACAAGCAGCCCGCCGCCCCAGGTCCAGACCGGGTGGATTGCGCCGCGGGTCAGCCGGTCATGCGCCATCCCGGCAAGGATGACGAGATCGGCGCCGAGGTAGAAGGAGAGCGGGGCCGTCTGGACGACGGCTTCGAAGGGCAATCTCCCGACGGCCGCTTCGAGGATGGCTGCGTTGGAAAGCAGCATCAGCCGCTTGTGCGCTTCGACATCGTGGCGCTTCCACACGCCCAATCCCACGATCAATGCGAATGCCTGGATCGAGAAGAAGGTGACCGAATAAAAGGCATAAGGGTCGCCGAGGCCTTTGTAGCCGACATGCATTGCCTCGATCGCGGCGACATTGCCGAGCAGCCACACGGCCAGGGCAAGTCCCGCGCCCGCATAGCCGGCCCGCTTATGTGCCTCGACCTTGCCGGACGCGACCAGCGTCGGTTGAACGGCGCCGAAGAGGATCCACAAAGTAAAGCTCAGCGCGTGGAGGTGCAGCAAGGCCGTAATCTCGGGCGCGCGCGCCGGCGGCTCCACCCAGCGGGTGAGGTAATAGCTTTGCGCATAGCCGACGAACACCAGCAGCGCGATCGCAAGGCCCATCGCCGTGTAGAATGTTCGGCCGCTGCTACGCTCCGCGGCCGCGGCGAAGGTCGTCGCCATGAATACTCCTTGCCGGGCTTAACGCGATCGCCTCGGCTTGGTTCAGCTCACGGGTTGCGCCGGAGCGGTCGGACCGCCATTGCACGCGGCATGCGACGCAAGGCCCGCCAGACCAGCAAGCCCGAAAACCGCCCGCGCTTCTGGGGCAAGCATGCGGTCGCGGCCGCGCTCGACAATCCCGAGCGCAAGGTCGTGAAGCTCTGGGCCACACGCGAGGCCGCCGCGTTCCTGAACGCCGGACCCGATATCCCGGTCACCTTGGCAGACGTCGCCGACCTCGGCCGCCTCGTCCCCGGCGACGCCCCGCACCAGGGCATGGTGGCAGAGGTCGAGAAGCTGCCCGACATCTGGCTCGGCGACCTGCTGGACGATGCGCCCGAGCGCCGCCCCTTGCTCGTCCTCGATCAGGTCACCGATCCGCACAATGTCGGCGCGATCCTGCGCTCCGCCGCCGCTTTCGACGCGCTCGGCATCGTCACGCAGGACCGTCACGCTCCGCCCGAATCCGGCGCTCTGGCCAAGGCGGCCAGCGGCGCGCTCGAAACCGTGCCGTGGGTGCGGGTGGTGAACCTGTCGCGCGCATTGGACGAGATGGCGGAAGCCGGCTTCTGGCGCGTCGGCCTGACCGGCGAGGCGAGCATGACGCTGGCCGAAGCGCTCGGGCCTGTCAGGGTCGCGCTCGTGCTCGGCGCCGAGGGCGAAGGCATGCGCCAGAATACGGAAAGCCACTGCGACGCGCTCGCCAAGCTCCCGATCAGCGACCGGATCGAAAGCCTTAACGTCTCGAACGCCGCCGCCATCGCGCTCTACGCCGCCGCGACGAGCTAGTCCTCCGGAGCGATCCGCACGCGCAGGCCGTCGAGATCGGCGCCGAAGGTGAGCTGGCACGACAGGCGGCTGCTCGGAACTCGGAAGTCGGAAGTGTCGAGCAAATTGTCCTCGTCTCCTTCCATCGCCGGAAGCTTCTCGACCCAGCTCTCGTCGACATGGACATGGCAGGTCGCGCAGGAGCAGCAACCGCCGCACAGCGCGAGGAGCTCGTCGAAGCCGTTGTCGCGGATCACTTCCATCACGCTCAGCCCCTCCCGCCCATCGACGGCGGTTTCGGTGCCATCGCGAGTGACGACGATAAGCTTGGGCATGGCGGGTCCTGGCGACAAGAAACGGGAGTGCGTGGCGGCCGGCCTATGCTAGTCGCTCGGCGCTAAATCAAGCGAGGGGAAGCGCGTGGGAATAGCGGCCGAAGCATTGCGGGCATCGCTCGACGAGATCGCCCGCCGCGAGCCGGCCATGGCCAAGGCGCTCGCTGAAGCCGGTTACCCCGAACCGCGCGACAGCGCGCCCGGCTACATCACCCTCCTGCGCACCATCGTCGGCCAACAGGTCAGCATCAAGGCGGCCGCTTCGATGTGGGCGAAGCTGCTGGAGCAGGTCGGCGACCCCTCCCCCGCCAACATCCTGGCCGCCACCGACGAGATGCTCCGCGCCGCCGGCCTGTCGCGCCAGAAAGCAAGCTACGCCCGCAGCTTGGCAGAAGAAGTGCTCTCCGGCCGCCTCGACCTCGACAATCTCGACGCCGAGGACGAAGCCGCCATCGCCGAGCTCGTGCGAGTGAAGGGCATCGGCCGCTGGTCCGCGGAGGTCTACCTCCTGTTCGCGGAAGGGCGCCCGGACGTCTGGCCCGCGGGCGATCTCGTGGTCCAGATACAGACGGGCCGCATCATGGGCCTGCCGGAAAGGCCAAGCGAGCGAAGGGTGCGGGAGCTTGCCGAAGTTTGGCGTCCCCATCGAGGCGCAGCCGCCATATTCACATGGCACCACTACAAGGCTTCGGCGGCTCCGCTCGGGTGAATGTCGCCAAGGGCGGATAGCGGATATCCGGCTGGAAGTCCGGCTGCTTACGAGCCTTTGCCTGCTACGAGCCTCCTCAGAGCCGAAGATAAGCCTTCCCCACTGGCCCGCTCAAAAACCAGCAACAGGACAAGAGACGCTAGTATATGGATGGTCAGCTGCTGAGATGCGAACTGACGAGCATTCGCAGCCTTGACCCGATAGTCGAGCACTTTCAGCTGGACTTCGTCAGGTGTCCGGCCCGATCGCGTCGGTCCGTCGGCCCACATCTCCGCGATCGCGTCGTATGTGCGCGCCGTCCCCATCCCGGTGGAGAAGCTGGAAACACCAACTCCCAGCCAGGCCACAAATGCCGCGATCAAGACAATGCCGAACAGCCGGGGCTTCGATTTCATCGATCAGTTCCAGGCAGCCGAATTCAGTGGGATCCATGGTCGAGAACGCCCGACCCGGTAGCTCACGAACAGAGCTATCTCAGGTTTGGAATGTCCGCAACGTTTGAAGACGGACATTCCAAAGCACCACAGCTCGTCGCAATCGATAAATCAGGAGCCGCAAAAAACGCGATTCACAACCAACTAGGCACCGGCACCTTAATAAAACTGCGGTGATCCAGAAAGGGCGGCGCTCAGGCGTCACCGACGGGTATCGTTGCACGACCGAGCAGCGAGGAGTATCCTCCAACTTAGATCCTCAGCCAAGGTGCCGCTCATGTCCTCCTCCGCCGCCGCTCTCCTGCCCGGGATCGTGCCCGTCTCCATGTCCGGTTACAGCCGCGACTTCGCCGCATTCTCGGAAGCGCTCGGCGCCTCCTTCCGGCGCTATGGCTTTGCCGTGATCGCGGATCACGGGCTCGACCAGCAGGTGGTCGACGAGGGGCTGGAGAAGACCAAGGCCTTCTTCGCGCTGCCCGAGGAGGTGAAGCGCCGATATCACACGGCCGGTGGCGGCGGCGCGCGCGGCTATACGCCGTTCGGCATCGAGACCGCCAAGGATGCGACCCACTTCGATCTCAAGGAATTCTGGCATGTCGGGCGCGAGCTGCCGGAGGGGCATCCGTTCCGCGCGGTGATGGCGGCCAATGTCTGGCCGGAGGAGATCGAGGGTTTCCGGGAGCGGCTGCTGGCGCTCTACGACGCGCTCGATGCGATGGGCGGCAAGGTGCTGCGGGCGATCGCGCGCGACCTGGGGCTGGACGATGCTTTCTTCGACCCGACGGTTGAGAACGGCAACAGCGTGCTTCGCCTGCTCCACTATCCGCCGGTTCCGCAAGAAGCGGGCGGCGTCCGCGCCGGCGCACATGAGGACATTAACACCATCACCCTGCTGCTCGGCGCCGAGGAAGCGGGCCTGGAAGTGCTCGACCGCGGCGGCCGCTGGCTGCCCGTAAACCCGCCGCCCGGCGCGCTGGTCGTCAATATCGGCGACATGTTGCAGCGGCTGACTAACCATGTCTTGCCATCGACGTCGCATCGTGTCGTCAATCCGGCGCCCGAGCGTCGCGGCTTCTCGCGCTACTCGACCCCTTTTTTCCTGCATTTCGCGCCCGATTACGTGATCGAGACGCTGCCGAACTGCATCACCTCGGAAAATCCGAACCGCTATCCGGAGCCGATCAGCTCACACGATTTCCTCTTGCAGCGTCTGCGCGAGATCAAGCTGATCTGACGAGGTCCTCCCCCGCATTTGCGGGGGAGGATTGTCGTTACCGAGCGTCGACCAGGACGATCTCGGTTTCCTCGATCGCCTTGATCTCGACCCGCTCCTCGCCGGTGATAGCGACACCGTCGCGTGCTTCGGCCCGGACGCCGTTCACTTCCACCGCCGCGTTCACCGGCACCAGGTAGACGTGACGGCTCGGGTCGAGTTGGAGCTCGGCCGTCTCGCCCGCCTTCAGGGTCGCACCCTGAACGCGCGCGGCGGCGTTGATCTTGAGCGCCTCGGCATCGCTGTCGAACCCGCTCGCCAGCGTGACGAAGCCGCCGGCGCGATCGTTCTTGGGAAACTTCTTCGCGCCCCAGCTCGGCTGTGCGCCGCGCTCGTCGGTCATCACCCAGATCTGGAAAAGCGTCGTCTGCTCGTCTTCCAGATTATATTCGGCATGCTGGACGCCCGTGCCCGCGGACATCACCTGGACGTCCCCGGCCTCGGTGCGGCCCTCATTGCCCATCGAGTCCTTGTGCGTGATCGCGCCCTGCCGGACATAGGTGATGATCTCCATGTCGTTGTGCGGGTGCGGCGGAAAGCCGGACTTGGCGGCGATCTCGTCGTCGTTCCAAACCCGGATCGCGCCCCAGCCCATGCGCGAGGGCTCGTAATAATTGGCGAACGAGAAATGATGGCGCGCATTCAGCCAGCCATGGTCGGCTTGGCCGAGCGTGCGGAAGGGACGGATGTCGATCATGTCGGTCTCCTCTGGTGCAGAATATCGTAGGTTTTTGTCATGCGCAAAAAGCCCTCCCCTTGATGGGGAGGATGAGCCGCCAACCAAGGTACCGTCCGGGGGACGGAACCAGGCGGCTCATGGTGGGGTAGCGTCGATGAAGGGCGGTGCCTCTCCGGAGACTCCACCCCACCCCAACCCCTCCCCGTCAAGGGGAGGGGCTTCATCGCCTAGGCGGCGAGCGCCAGTTCGCTTTCGGCGATGCCGCCAAGCTGCTCGATGGCCTCGCTGACAGCCGCCGCGGCGGCGTCCGGACCGAAGGCCAGCTTCTCGGCGCGGACGAAGGTCACGTCCTTTACGCCCATGAAGCCGAGCATGGTCCTGAGATGCGGTTCCTGCCCGTCCATCGCGGCGGCCGGGCCGTCGCTGTAGAATCCAGCGCGCGTCTCGACCACGACTGCCTTGGCGTGGACCAGCCCCTCAGGGCCTTCCGCGGTGTACCGGAAGGTGATGCCGGCGCGCAGGATGTGGTCGAACCAGGCCTTCAGAGTCGAGCTGATGCCGAAATTGTACATCGGAGCGCCGATCACGATCAGGTCGGCATTCTTGACCTCGGCGACGAGCTGGTCAGACAATGCGGCCGCGCTCCTGGCGGCATCGCTTTCCGCCTCGGCGCCGCGGATCACCCCCACCGTCTCGGCGGTGAGGTGCGGGATCGGAGCCGCGCCGATGTCGCGATGGGTGATGCGCACGCCCGCATCCGCCTTGCGAAGCTGCTCGGCGAACTCGGCGGTGAGCTTGCGGGAGACCGAGGCTTCGCCCGTCGCCGCGCTGTCGATGATGAGAACCTTGGTCATAGCTTCCTCCATGAACCCCGGATCGAGTCCGGGACGTGCTTGCTGGAGGAGAGATAGGCCGCTATCCCTGTTGCGAGTAGAGAAGCTACCAGCATCACGGTGTTGCACGATATGGAACGCTCTTCGGTGGACATGCTCGACGTCCTGGCATTTGTCAGGGTGGTCGAGACCGGCGCCTTCGCTCGTGCCGGCGAGCGCATGGGCATTTCCAAATCGGTGCTCAGCCGCCGCGTCGCAAGGCTCGAGGAGCAGCTCGGCGCCCGCCTCCTTACCCGCACCGCCCAGGGCGCCCAGCCCACCGACATTGGCCAGGCCTATTTCGAGCGCGCGTCGAACATCCTCACCGAACTCGAAGCGGCGCAGGAGATCGTCGCGGACGCGGTCACCCATGTGGCGGGGCCGATCCGGATGACCGCCCCAATCTCCTTCGGCATCCGCCATCTCGCGCCTGCCCTCGTCGAGTTCGGCCGGCTCCATCCAAAGGTGGAGCTCGACGTCTCGCTGGACGACAAGCGTGTGGATCTGGTCGGCGGCGGCTTCGACCTTGCGATCCGCATCGGCAAACTCCCGGATTCCTCGCTGAAGGCGCGCCGGCTCACGTCGGTGCGAGCCTCGGTGCTGGCCAGCCCGGCCTATCTCGCGGAGCGCGGGCGGCCAGAGCATCCGCGCGACCTGAACGGTCACGACCTTCTCTATTATGCCAATCTCGCAATGTCGGAGCAGTTCCGCTTCAAGGTCGGCAACCGCGTCGAGCAGGTCAGCGGCAATATGCGGATGCGCGCCGACAGCGGCGACATGCTGAAGGCCGCCGCCTGCGCGGGCCTGGGCGTCGTCACCTTGCCCAATTTCATCGCCTCCGACGCGATCCGCTCCGGCGACCTCGAAGTCCTGCTGCCGGATTATCCGCTTCCCGAGGTCGGCATGCACGCTGTTATGCCACCCGGCCGGGCCACCACCGCTCGCCTGCGCGCGCTTGTCGACCACCTCGCCGCCAGCTTCGGGCCGGAGCCTGAATGGGATCCATGCTTCAGCGCTGGTGCCGCCGAGGCTGGACGGGCGGCGGCGACGCATTAGAAGAAGGCATCGCCTTTGCCGAGGACAAGCTCTTGAAGACCAACCTTTCCATCGCCGCCCTCCTTCTCGCCGCCACCGCCTGCGCCGCTCCTCAGGAGGAGGCGCTCGCGCCCGCCTCGGCAGCAACCGGCGTCGCCGCGGCAACGGCCGATCCGATCGGCCAACAGGCCGAGGACCAGCGGCTGCTCGCCTTTCTCGACCGCGCCTTCGACCAGTCGATTGCTTCGAGTCCGGAGACGCTGACCTCGCTCGGCATCAAGACCAATTACGACAAGCTCAACGACTATACCGACGCACAGCGCCAGCGGCAGCGCGACCTCTCCGAGCGGCAGCTCGCCGAGATGAAGGCGCAGTTCGACTATGCGAAGCTGAGCCCCGCGAGCCAGCTCAGCTACCGCATGTTCGAGAACAATGTCGTGCGCGGCCGCGAGCAGTTCCAATGGCGCTGGCACAGCTTCCCGGTCTCGACCAACGGCAGCCCGGCGGGCGGCATTCCCGTCTTCCTGATCAACCAGCACCGCGTCGAGAGCGTCGCCGACGCCGAAGCCTATATTTCCAGGCTGCGCGAGGTGGAGCGGGTGATGGGCGAGGTGTCGGCCAATGTCCGCCACCAGGCCGGGCTGGGCATCCTGCCGCCGGCGTTCAACTTCGCACCGGTGCGCGCCGATGCACGCCGGGTAATCAGCGGCGCGCCGTTCGGCGCCGGCCCCGACAGCACGCTCCTCGCCGACTTCACCAAGAAGGTGAATGCGTTGAACGCTCCCGTCGAGGAGAAGCAGCGTCTAATCGCGCAAGCCAAGGAGGCGATGACGGGTCCCGTCCAGCGTGGCTACCGAACCCTGTTCGCGACGCTAGACGCCGTCGAACCGCAGGCCAAGGGCAACAATGGTGCGTGGAGCCTTCCGCGCGGCGCCGAATATTATTCCAATAACTTGCGGGCACAGACGACAACCGACCTCAGCGCCGACCAGATCCACCAGACCGGGCTCGACCAGGTCAGGCGCATCCACGGCGAGATGGGGCGGATTCAGCAGCGCGTCGGCTTCAAAGGGACGCTGCAGCAGTTCTTCGCCCACATCAACGAGGGCAAGCAGTACAAATATGCGAATACCGAGGCCGGCCGGCAGCAATATCTGACCGATGCAAAGGCGATGATCGATCAGGTCATGACGGTTGCCCCGCGCTATTTCCGCCGGCTGCCCAAGGCCCCGCTCGAAGTTCGCGCGGTCGAGGCATGGCGGCAGGAGACCGCCCCCGTCGCTTTCTACAATCGGCCCTCGCCCGACGGCTCACGGCCCGGCATCTACTACGTCAATCTGGCGGACATGAACCAGGTGCTGAAGCCGCAAATCGAAGCGATCAGCTATCATGAGGGCGCGCCCGGCCACCATTTCCAGAACGCGCTCGCCCAGGAGCTTCCGAACGTGCCGAAGTTCCGCCGCTTCGGCGGCTACGGCGCTTATGGCGAAGGCTGGGGCCTCTATGCCGAGGGTCTGGGCAAGGAGATGGGCTTCTACAAGGACCCTTATTCCGAGTTCGGCATGCTCTCGACCCAGCTCTGGCGCGCCGTGCGCCTCGTCGTCGACACCGGCCTCCACCACAAACGCTGGAGCCGCGAACAGGCAGTCGACTATTTCCGCCACAATGCGCTGCTTTCGGACCGGGATGCGCGCAAGGAGGTCGACCGCTACGTCAACTGGCCCGGCCAGGCGACCAGCTACATGATCGGCCAGATCAAAATCCTGGACCTGCGCCAGCGGGCGGAGCGCGCGCTCGGTAACCGCTTCGACATTCGCGACTTCCATGCGGTGGTGCTGGAGAACGGATCGATGCCGCTTGACGTTCTGGAGCAGCAGGTGGACGCTTATATCGCGTCCAAGAGAAGCTAAGGGAGAAACGACATGGCCAAGGGACAAGCGAAGAGCAACAAGGAAGCCAGGAAGCCGAAGAAGGAGGTCAAGAAGACCATCGCGGCCAAGCCGTCCACCAAGGGCGCAGCCGGCGGATTGGGCGCCAAGGACGATTGATGGCGGAAAATTTCGTCCGTCACCGCCAACCCTGGAAAAGCGAGGAAGTCGCCAAGCTGAAGACGCTCGCGACCAAGGGCATGGGCCTCAAGGCGATCGCCAAGGCGCTGACCCGCAGCGAGGAGTCGGTGCAGGATCGGGCGAAGGTAGACGGCATCAAGATCGCCAAGCTTCGCTAAACGTCTCACAGGAACATCACAGGCCGTCATTCCCGCTTTCGCGGGGGTGACGAGGTGAGGTAACGGGCCGCATCACAACTGCAAAGGCCCGCCATGACCGACACTCCTCCCGACCGCCTTTCGCTCAACCCGCGCAGCCCGCACTTCAATGCGGACCTACTCCGCCGCGGCGTCGGCATTCGCTTCAAAGGGCAGGAGAAGACGAACGTCGAGGAATATAGCGTCAGCGAGGGCTGGATCCGCGTTGCCGCCGGCAAGAGCCTCGACCGTTACGGCCAGCCGATGACGATCAAGCTGAGCGGCTCCGTCGAGCCGTACTACCAGGATCTTGCCGCGGAGGACGGCGCGCCGGACGAAACAGCCGCGGAAGCCTCTGGAGGCGAGTCCGCCGCTTGAGCCTCGACCTCGCTTCGATCCGCGCGGAGTTCCCCGCCCTTTCCGTCACCGAGGGCGGCCGCCCTCGCATCTATTTCGACGCGCCGGGGGGCACGCAGGTCTGCCGCCGCGCGATCCAGGGCATGGTGCGGCATCTCGAGGGCGGCACTGCCAATTCGGGCGGCGCCTTTGCGACCGCGGTCGCCACCGATGCTCTTGCCGAGGAATCCCACGAAGCGATGGCCGACCTGCTCGGTGGCCATTCGTCGGAGATTGCCTTCGGCCAGAACATGACAACCCTGACGCTCGGCCTGTCTCGAGCGCTTGGCCGCCGCTTCCAAGCGGGCGACGAGCTCGTCGTCACCCGCCTCGACCATGACGCCAACGTCGCGCCCTGGCTGCTGCTCGCCCGCGACGTTGGGATGGAGGTGCGCTGGCTCGATTTCGATCCGGAGACCGGTCGCCTCAGGTTGGAAGAGCTCCCCTCCCTCCTCAACGCCCGCACGCGCCTGGTCGCGCTCGGCGGCGCCAGCAACGCGCTCGGCACCATCAACGATGTCGAGCAAGCGGTGCGGATCGTCCGCGCCAAATCGGACGCGCTGGTCTTCGTCGACGCGGTCCAGTCGGTGCCGCACATCGTCACCGACGTGCGCGCGCTCGGCTGCGACTTTCTCGCCTGCTCGCCCTATAAGTTCTTCGGCCCGCACCAGGGCGTGCTCTGGGGCCGCGCCGAATTGATGGGCGAGATCGAGGCCTACAAGCTCCGCCCCTCGCCTACCCTCCCCGCCGCCGTGCGTTTCGAGACCGGCACGCCCTCCTACGAAGGCATGGCCGGGACCCTCGGTGCGGCCGAACATATCTCCAGTCTCGGCGAGGGCGCCACCCGGCGCGAGCGCATCGTCAGCGCGATGGACCGAGTAGCGGAGCATGAGCGTGAGCTCGGCGCCCGGTTCCTCGCCGGCCTCGCCAAGCTGCAGCGGCTGAAGCTCTACGGCCCGAACGAAGTCGAGGGCCGAGTGCCCACCTTTTCCTTCACGATCGACGGCATGGCCGCCCGCCAAGCGGCGGAGCGCCTCGCCGAGCGCAACATCTTCGCATGGTCCGGCAATTTCTACGCACAGGAAGCGATTACCCGCTTGGGCCTCGATGCGTCGGGCGGCCTGCTCCGCGTCGGCTTCTGCCAATACAGCACGGCAGACGAAGTCGACACGCTCCTGGACGCCTTGGCGGAGCTCTAGCCGCGCTGGCGGCCCGGACCATCCTTCGTTAATGTCACACGATCCATCCGGGTGGGACCATGACTATGACTCTGAATAAGTTAGCTGTTTCGGCATCTGTCGCTGCGCTCATGCTGGCGCCGCAGGCGGCGTCTGCGGCCCAGGCGCCCGCCCCCGCGCAGACTCGAACCCAGAGCCTCCTCCCCGTCGAGCAGTTCACTCTGCGGAACGGCCTCAAGGTCATCATGCACGTCGACCGCTCCGATCCGGTGGTCGCGGTTTCGCTCAACGCCCATGTCGGCTCCGGCCGCGAGGAGCCCGGCCGCACCGGCTTCGCGCACCTGTTCGAGCACCTCTTCTTCCTGGAATCCGAGAATCTGGGGAAAGGCGGCCTCGATAAGCTGAGCGCGCGCATCGGCGGCTCTGGCGCGAACGGCTCCACCAGCCGCGACATCACCGATTACCTTCAAACCGTGCCCAAGGACGCGCTGGAGAAGATGATCTGGGCCGAGGCCGACAAGCTCGGCTACTTCATCAACACGGTGACGGAGCCGGTGCTCGCCAAGGAAAAACAGGTCGTCAAGAACGAGAAGCGCCAATCCTACGACAACCAGCCCTACGGCCATACCGAGACGGTGATCGCCGAAAACCTTTACCCGGCGAGCCACCCCTATAGCTGGACGGTGATCGGCTCGCTCGCGGACCTCGACGCCGCGAAGCTGGATGACGTGCGCGGTTTCTACCGGCGCTGGTATGTGCCCAGCAACGTCTCGCTGGTGATCGCCGGAGACTTCGATCCCGCCCAGGCGCGCAAGTGGGTCGAGAAATACTTTGCCGAAATCCCGGCGAGCACCAAAGTGGACGCTGCACCTGTGAAGGCCGCAGGTCTCGCCGCCACCAAGTCGCTCTACCACGAGGACAATTTCGCCGAGCTTCCGCAGCTGACCATGGTCTGGCCGACTGTGCCCGCCTTGCACGCGGACTATGCCGCGCTCGAAGCGCTGGCGGACCTTCTCACCGACGGCAAGAAGGCGCCGCTCAACGCCGTCCTCATCGACGAGAAGAAGGTCACGAGCGACGTCTCCGCAAGCCAGGATGCGGGAAAGATCGCGGGCGAATTGTGGCTGCAGGTCCGTGCGTTCGACGGGATCGATCTCGACACGGTGAAGTCGGCGCTCGACGAAGGCTTCGCCCGTTTCGAGCGCGAGGGCGTCGATCCCGCCGCGCTGGAGCGAGTGAAGACGCGGCAGGAAGTCGCCGTCTACGATCAGATCGGCAGCGTGCTAGGCAAGGTCCGCCGCCTCGCCCGCTACGATCTCTACACCGACGATCCGGCCTATGCGGACCGTGACGTTGCCGCGATCCGCGCCGTCACGCCCGCAGACGTGATGCGGGTCTACGACCGCTATTTCAAAGGCAAGCCGTTCGTCGCCGCGAGTTTCGTGCCCAAAGGTAAAGTCGAATTGGCACTGGCCGGCGCCACCCGCGCCACCGTGGTCGAGGAACCGATCGTGCAGGGCGCCGAAGCCACGGTGGATGCGAGCGCCACAGCCAGCTACGCGCGCACGGCCTCGAGCTTCGACCGCACCGTCGAGCCGCCGTACGGCGCCCGGCCCGCCGTCGCGCTTCCGGCCGTGTGGCAGTCCCAGCTTCCGAACGGCCTCAAGGCGCTCGGCATCCAGGACAATGAGCTGCCGCTCGCACGCTTCGAGCTGGCGATGAAGGGCGGACGCCTCCTCGACACCCTGGACAAGCCCGGCACTGCGAGCCTGCTCGCCCGCATGTTCACGCGCGGCACCGCCCGCCGCACTCCCGCCGAGCTGGAGGATGCGCTGAAGACGCTCGGCGCGGACATTGCCGTGGAGGCGCGCGACGAGCATTTCGTCATTTCCGGCCGCACTCTCGCCCGCAATTTCGAGAAGACGCTCGATCTTGTCGAGGAGATGCTGCTGGAGCCGCGCTGGGACAGCGAGGAGCTCGCCATCCAGAAGGCGGGGACGCTCAGCGACATCCAGAGCGCGAAAGTGGAGCCCAATGCGATTGCCGAGCGTGCCTTTGAGCTCGCAACCTTCGGCGACAAGCACATCTACTCGCGCAATCCCCAGGGCAGCGAAAGCTCGGTCGCCGCGATGAAGATGGAGGACCTCAAGCGCTTCCATGCCGCCAATCTGGCACCCAACCTTGCCAGCTTCCGGGTCGTCGGCGCAGTGCCTCAGGCCCGCGTCCAGACCGCGCTCCAGGATCTCGGCAGCAGGTGGCAACGCCGGCAGATCTCGATACCGAGCTACCCGGCCCCGCAGTCGCCCGCCGCATCGAAGGTGCTCTTCTACGACGTGCCCGGCGCCAAGCAGTCGGTCTTCGCTTTTGGCTATCCGGCGCTTCGCCGGGCGGACGAGAATTACTACCCTGCCTCGGTGATGAACTACATCCTTGGCGGCGGCGGCTTCGCCTCCCGGCTGATGCAGGAACTGCGCGAGGGTAAGGGATACACCTACGGCATCAACTCTGGCTTCGCCGGCGGCGAGCGCTACGGCACCTTCCAGATCGGCAGCGGCGTGCGCGCCAACGTCACGCTTGAGGCGGCCCAGCTCACCAAGAAGATCGTCGGCGATCTCGCGACCACTTACACTTCGGCGGACCTGGAGGTGACCAGAAGCTATCTCACCAAGAGCCGCTCGCGTTCCTTTGAAACGATGGACGCCAAGCTGCGCTACCTCGCCAACATCAGCGATTATGGCCTTCCGCTCGACTATCCACAGCGCGAGCAGGCGATCGTGGACGCAATGAGCGTCGGCCAGGTGAAGGCGCTGGCCAGCCGCTACCTCAAGCCCACGGCGATGACGTACGTGGTGGTCGGCGACGCCGCCACCCAGGCGAAGCGGCTGGAAGCACTCGGCTTTGGTGCGCCGGTGATGATCAAGGACGAGCTCACCAGGCTGCAGAAATAAAGGTGGGCCGGGCCGCCCACGGGCTCACCCACCTTGAGCAGCTCGAGGCGGAGAGCATTCACATCATTCGTGAAACGGTCGCTGAAACGCAGCGCCCGGTGATGCTCTATTCGGCCGGCAAGGACAGCGCCGTGATGCTTCACCTGGCGCGCAAGGCCTTCTACCCCGCGCCGCCGCCCTTCCCGCTCCTCCACGTCGACACGACCTGGAAGTTCCGGGACATGTACGACCATCGCGACCACATGGCCGCGGCAGCGGGGATGGAGCTGATCGTGCACCGCAACCCCGAAGCGGAGGCGCAGGGAGTCAATCCGTTCGATCATGGCCCCGCGCATACAGAGCTGTGGAAAACGGACGGGCTCAAGCAGGCGCTGACGAAGCACGGCTTCACGGCCGCTTTCGGCGGCGCCCGGCGTGACGAAGAAGCGAGCCGCGCCAAGGAACGCGTCGTCTCCGTGCGCTCGGCCACGCATCGCTGGGACCCGAAGAGCCAGCGGCCCGAGCTCTGGCGGCTCTACAATATGCGCGTCGCGAACGGCGAGACCTTGAGGGTGTTTCCCCTGTCCGATTGGACCGAACTCGATGTCTGGCGCTACATCGAGGTGCACGCCTTGCCGGTGGTGCCGCTCTACTTCGCGGCACCCCGCCCAACCGTCGAACGCGACGGCGCGATCCTGATGGTCGACGATGACCGGTTTCGCCTGGCCGAGGGCGAGACGCCGGTGGAGCGTGTCGTGCGCTTCCGCACCCTCGGCTGCTATCCGCTGAGCGGCGCGATCGAGAGCTGCGCCTCGTCCGTCGCCGACATCATCAACGAACTCACCGCCTCCTCCTTCTCCGAGCGCCAGGCGCGCCTGATCGACCGCGAGCCCTCCGCGAGCATGGAGATGAAGAAGCAGTCGGGATATTTCTGATGCCCGATCAAGGCGGCGCGCCGAAATCCCTGCTGCGCTTCGTCACCTGCGGCTCCGTCGACGATGGCAAGTCGACCCTGCTCGGCCGACTGCTATTCGAGACAGGCAAGATTCCCGAAGACCAGCTCGCGACCCTTCGCGCGAGCAGCCGCGATGGCGAGATCGATTACGCCCTCCTTCTCGACGGACTGGCGGCGGAGCGGGAGCAAGGCATCACGATCGATGTCGCCTGGCGCTATTTCGAGACCGAGCGCCGCAAGTTCATCGTCGCCGACACGCCGGGGCACGAGCAATATACGCGCAACATGGTGACCGGAGCCTCGCGCGCCGACGCAGCGGTGCTTCTCGTCGATGCGCGTAAGGGCCTTCTCACCCAGACACTGCGGCACAGCTATCTGCTGCGCCTGCTCGGCATCAGGAACGTTGCGTTGGCGGTCAACAAGATGGACCTTGTCGGTGTCGACCAGTCCGTTTTCGACCGGATTGCCGGCGCATATGCCACGATCGCTGGAAGCCTCGGCCTCACAGTTCAGGCCATCCCGCTTTCGGCTGCGACGGGCCTGAACGTCGCAAAGCCGGGTGGAGCCGCCCCTTGGTATTCAGGGCCGACGCTGCTCCAATATCTAGAGCAAGTCCCGGCGCGCGAGGAGGCGGCGGAAGGTCAGCCCTTCATCATGCCCGTCCAGTGGGTGAGCCGCGTGGGTGCCGACTTTCGCGGCTATGCCGGTACCATCGCGAGCGGCAGCGTCTCCCTCGGGGACGCGCTCCGCCTTTTTCCGTCGCGCCGGACCGCGAGCGCGGCGCGTATCGTCACCATGGACCGCGATCTCGATCGAGCCGTGGCGGGACAGTCGGTCGCACTCACCTTCGATCGCGAAGTGGATTGCTCCCGCGGCGATGTGCTCGCCGCGCCCAATGCGCCGCTGCAGATCGCGGATCAGTTCGAAGCAACGCTCGTCTGGATGGCCGAGCAGCCATTGCTGCCGGGCCGATCCTACCGCCTCAAGCTTGCCGCCAGCACGGTCGGCGCCTGGGTGACCGAGATCAAGTCGGAGACGAACGTCGAAACGCTGGAGAAGCTGGCAGCGCGCACGCTCGAGCTAAACGCGATCGGCACCGTCAACATCGCCCTGGATCGAGCGCTGCCCTTCACCTCCTATGAGGAGAGTCGCGAGCTGGGCGCCTTCATCCTGATCGACCGCGACACCGAGGCGACGCTCGGAGCGGGGCTGATCCATCATGCGCTCCGCCGCGCCGAGAATGTCCAGTGGCAGACGATCGACGTCACGCGCGAAGCGCGCGCAGCCGCCAAGAACCAGCGGCCGAAGCTGCTCTGGTTCACCGGGCTCTCTGGCGCTGGCAAGAGCACCATCGCCAACCTCGTGGATCGCAAGCTCCACGCGATGGGCAAGCACAGCTTCGTGCTCGACGGAGACAATATCCGACACGGCCTTTCCAAGAATCTCGGCTTCACCGACGCCGACCGGGTCGAGAATGTCCGCCGTGTCGCCGAGGCCGCCAAGCTGATGACCGACGCCGGCCTGATCGTCCTGGCCGCGCTCATCTCCCCGTTTCGAGCAGAGCGCGAGATGGTTCGCCGCATCTTCCCGCCAGGCGAGTTCGCCGAGATCTTCGTCGATACGCCGCTCGATGTCGCCGAGCAGCGCGACCCGAAAGGGCTCTATGCAAGGGCGCGGAGCGGCGAACTCACAAACTTCACCGGGATCGACAGCCCCTACGAGCCTCCTGAGCACCCGGACATCCGCATCGACACCAATTCGATGAGCCCGGAGGAAGCCGCGACAATGATCATCAACGCCCTGATCTAGCGGCTACTTCTTGGCCGCGTGCTCCGGCTTGCCCTTGCGCTTCGTGTGGGCGAGTTCCTCGAGCTGCTTCTCGCTCATCGACTCCGCCATTGATTTCGACGCACCCTTGAGCTTGGTCTTGGGCGTATCTCCGCGCTTGGCGGAGAGAGCGGCGCCGGCCGCCTTCTGCTGGGCTCCCGATTTTGCAGGCATGGATCGTCTCCGGTTGTCGTTCCGGCGCTTAGAACCGCTGCTCGACCCGCCCGGTTCCGCTCTCACCCTTCTGCCCCCTAAGGGCGCTGACGAAGCTGCGGCGCCACCAGACCACGTCCTCATTCTGCACGCTCTCGTGCATGGCCTGCCACCGGCGGACGCGTTCCTCTTTGGGCATGCTCAAAGCCTTCATAATTGCGTCGCTGATCTCCTCCTTGCTGTAGGGATTGACTAGCAACGCGTCCTTGAGCTGAAGCGCCGCGCCGGCGAAGCGGGAGAGGATCAGCACGCCGGGATTCTCAGGATCTTGCGCCGCAACATATTCCTTGGCGACGAGGTTCATGCCGTCGCGGAGCGGCGTGATCAGCGCTATCCCGGCGGCGCGATAGAAGCCGGCCAGGTCCTCCCGGTCATAGCCCTGGTTGACGTATCGGATCGGCACCCAGTCCACTTCAGCGAACTCGCCGTTAATGCGGCCGCTGAGCTCGTCCAGATCCTCCCGGATGATCTCGTAAGTGTGGACCTCGCCGCGCGACGGCGGCGCGATCTGGAGGAGGAAGAGCTTCCCCTGGCATTCCTCATGCTCCTCCAGGAAGCGGCGATAGCCGAGGAAACGTTCCTCCAAGCCTTTCGAATAATCGAGCCGGTCGACCCCGATGATGACGTGCTTGCCGGCCGCGCTTGCCGTCAGCCGCTCGCAGGCGCACTTGGCCCCCTCGCTTCGCGCCGCCGCGCTGAACTCGGCATAGTCGATGCCGATCGGATAAGCGGCGGCGTGGACGGAGCGGTCGCCGACATGGATCGTCCCGTCCGGCTCGCAATGGCCGCCAAGCTCGCGGCTGATATAGTGACGGAAGCTTTCCAGCCATTCCTCGGTCTGGAAACCGATCACGTCATAAGCCAGCAGCGACAGCACCAGTCCCTCGTGAAAGGGCAGCGACACCATCAGGCGCGAGGGTGGGAACGGGATGTGGAGGAAGAAGCCGATCCTGTTCTTGAGCCCGCGCTCGCGGAGCTGAGCGCCGAGCGGGATCAGATGGTAATCATGAACCCAGACGAGATCGTCCGGCTCAATGAGCGGCGAGACCGTGTCAGCGAAACGCTCGTTCACGCGCTCGTAACCGCCGGCGAACGAGCGATCATATTCGGCGAGGTCTATGCGATAGTGGAAGAGCGGCCACAGCGTGCGATTGGCGTAGCCGTTATAATATTCATCGACGTCCTGCTCTTCGAGGTCGATCGTTGCGGACGTGACGCCCTCGTGGCGCTGGAAGTCGATATGGCCGGTGAACTCGTCGGTCTTGTTTCCCGACCAGCCGAACCAGAAGCCGCGATATTCCCGAAGCGCGGCCGAGAGCGCGACGGCGAGGCCGCCCTGCGCGCCCCCTTCTCCTTGCGGCCGGGGCGCTGCGACGCGGTTGGATATGACGATCAGGCGGCTCATCGCACGGCGCTCCACGGCCTGGACAATAACATGGCGCAGTTGATCAGGCCCACCAGCGAGTAGGTCTGCGGATAATTTCCCCAGAGCTCACCCGTCTGGAAGTCCGTATCCTCCGAAAGCAGGCCGGCCGGTGTCAGCCGTTCCAGCATCCGCTCGTAAAGCTCGCGGGCCTCGCCGCCACGTCCGGCAAGATGGAGCGCCTCGATCAGCCAGAAAGTGCAGAAGTTGAACGCCGTCTCCGGCAGCCCAAAATCGTCTTCCGACGCGTAGCGCAGCATATGCTCGCCCTTGCGCAACTCCTTTTCGACCGCATCGAAGGTCGAGCGGAAGCGCGGATCATCCGGCTCGACGAAGCGCATATCGACGAGCTGGAGCAGGCTCGCGTCGAGCTCGCCGCCGCCGAAGGTCGCGCCGAACCGCTGCTCGGGCGCGTACCAGGACACCTCCTCGATGCGGGCACGGATCTTCCGCGCGCGATCCCGCCAATGCTCGGCGCGGTCGCCGAGCCCCAGCGCCTCGGCGGCATTGCCGAGCCGGTCGCAGGCCGCCCAGCTCATTACCGAGCTGTAGGTGTGGACGCTGGTGCGGGTGCGGAATTCCCAGAGCCCCGCGTCGGGTTGGTCGTGCATCTCCCAGGCGCGCTCGCCGACCCGCTCCAGCGCGCGGAAATCCTCCACGGTCGCGGTCCGGAACAGCCGTTGGTCGAAAAATGCCTGGGCGTTGGAGAGGATGATCTGCCCGTAGGCGTCGTGCTGGATCTGGTGGTATGCGGCATTGCCGACGCGAACCGGCCCCATGCCGCGATAGCCGGCCAGCCCTTCCGCCACCCATTCCTCCAGCTTCGGCTCGCCCGAGACGGAGTAAAGCGGCTGGATCTGCCCGCCTTCCGCCTCGTCGACGATGTTGCGCAGGTAGCTGAGGTAATTTTCGAGCACGTCCAGCGCGCCAAGCCGATTCAGCGCCTGAACGGTGTAATAAGCGTCGCGGATCCAGCAGTAGCGATAGTCCCAATTGCGGCCGCTATTCGCCGCCTCCGGGATCGAGGTGGTGAGCGCCGCGACGATGGCGCCGGTCTCCTCATGCTGGCAGAGCTTCAGGGTGATCGCCGCACGGATGACAATGCCTTGCCATTCGAGCGGTATGGCAAGCCCGCGCACCCATTGCCGCCATTCCTCCACCGTCTGGTGGAGCATCGCCGCCAATGAGTGGCCGACATTGCCGCTGAACGGCTCGTCGGGCCCGAAGAAGAAGTGGAGCGGCCTTTCCAACCGGAATGATCGCTCCTCCAGGATCTGCCCGACCGGTGCATCGGTCGTGAGCCGCAACGGCTGCGGCTTCAGCAGATAGCGGATATGATTGCTGCCGCTGGTATGCTCCGCGGCCTTGGCGCCCCAATTGGTAGCGGGCTTCAGCGATACGCGCAGGCGCGGCGTTCCGGAGACCGGTCTGACGATGCGGACAAAGGCGACGGGTCGGTACGTGCGGCCGGACTTTTCGTGGCGCGGGCAGAAGTCGAACACCTCCGCAACGCCTCCATTTGCATCCGTCAGCGTTGTCACAAGCACGGGCGTATTACGCAGGTAGCGCTGTTCGACGCTCACCTGGTTCTCGAGCGAAAGCCGCCACTCCCCGCCTACATCCTCGCCTCGCGGGGAGAGTAGCGAGCAGAAGAGCGGATCGCCGTCCACCCGCGGCGCGCATCCCCAGACGAGACCCGCCTCGCCGTCCACCAGCGCGCTCACCTGGCAATTGCCGATGGGCCAAAGCCTCAGATCGCTCATTGCTGCGCGATCCGCTGCAGCCAGGCGGAAACGTCCGAAACGCCGCTCAGCCGCCACTTGGCGGCCGTGTCCCGCGGTGGGCCGACGAGCACGCCGCCTCCGCCAAGCTCTGCAGCCGCGTAAAATGCATCTTCATCGGTCTGATCGTCGCCCACGAACACAGGACGCGCGCCGGCAAATTCGGGTTCCGTCATCAGCGCCCGCAGCGCATCTCCCTTGTCCGCGCCGGGCGGGCGGAGCTCGGCCACCATCTTGCCGTGCTGGATCATCAGTCCCGTCGCCGCAGCGAGACGGGTCATGAACTCATGCACCTCCCCCTCGCGTTCCGGCGCCTGCCGATAGTGGATGGCGATGCTGAACGGCTTGTCCTCGACGATCAGGCCGGGGATCGAGCCTGCGAAGCGCATGCTCCGGTCGCGCGCATGATCGAGCCCACGTGGCGCGGCGAGCGGGACGAAGCTGCCATCGCGAAGGCGCAGCTCAAGCCCGTGCGAGCCGGATACGGCCAGCCCGGCGCAGGAAAGATGGCGCTCCAGATCGCGGATCGATCGCCCGCTGACGATCGCAAGCCGGCCGCCAAGCTTCTCCGCGAGCCGGCTCAGCAGTGGCGAAAGATGAGGCGAGACACGAATCGAGTTCGGCGTCTCGGCAAGCTCGACGAGCGTGCCGTCGAAATCGAGGAAGAGGGCCAGTTCGTCGGTTCGGTCAGGTGGAGGTGCCAAAGGCGCGTCGAGCATGCGCTGCCGTGGCAAGCCATTACGCAAATCTCAAGCGGTCAGAAGCTTTCGCCTGGATTGACGCCCCAGATGCTGGTGGTCCGAATGAAGCCGCCACGCTCGCCGACGTCGAAGCGGCACCAGTCGGCATTGCACTCGGACAATCGTCCGACCACGCCCGGCTCGGCCCGATATCGGATATTCGATTGCTCACGCGCCGCCTCGTGAAGCGGCGCGGGCGCGTTGCCCCGCACGATCGCGGTGCGGGTGTCGCTGAGCAGGTTGACGAGCATCCAGCCGGTCGTGCCGTCCGGGTCCTGCACCTTGCGCCAGCTCGGATAAACCTCGAGCACCTTCACCGGAAGGTCGGCGCGCTTGTAGAGCCAGGTGGCGGGATAGTTCTTCCCCGGGCCGGTTCGCATCATCGCCTCGCCCGCTGAGATGGACGCCCAGTACGGCGTCTTTTTCTTCTCCTGGGCCTCCGCCGAGGGGAGCGACAGGCCGCCGACAATCAGGACGAGGGCAAACCCGAACGCCTTGCGCATAGTGGTACTCTTTCGTTGTTCGCCCACTGCTCTATGCTTGCGGGAACGGCACCTTCAACAGCCGAATGGCTGATGCGCTCCAGAATGGGACAGATCAGTCGCCGGTCTCAATCCGCTCCACCAGCTGCTTCACGGTCGGCACGAAGCCGTTGGAGTAGAAGGGATCCTTCTTGAAGCGGAACGCCGAGTGGCCCGCGAACATGAGGTTCTCGTCGACCGGCCCGCCATGGGCGATGTCCTGCAGCGTCTTCTGGATGCAGAAGCTGCGCGGGTCGGCGAGGCGCCCGGTGCTATTCTTCTCATTGTCCGCCCATGAGCTGAACGCGCATTGGCTGAGGCAGCCCATGCAGTCCGCCTGGTCCTTGCGGATGACCGTCTTCTCCTCGGGCGTGGTGAAGACCAAAGTCTCGTCGGGGGTCTTCAGCGCCTCGGTATAGCCTTGCGCATACCATTCGCGGGCGTGGAGAAGATCGCCGCGCGTCACCCAGTAGTTCTTCCTGTTCCCCACGCCCACGTCCAGCTGGAAGGCGTGATCGCCCAGCTCCTCTTTCGTGAAGGCGATCTGGCGGTGCGAGCGCGCCTCCAGGCTGCGGAGGAAGGGGTTGCGCACGGCCGAGGAATAGAAGCCGGTCGGCGAGAAGCGGTGAAGGAGGATGTCGCCTTCCTCCAGCATCATCAGCCGCTGCTTCCACTCGTCCGGGATCGGGCTTTCCTGGGTCAGGAGCGGGCGCGTGCCAAACTGGAAGACGATCTGCCCGAGCTCGGGATTGTCGATCCAGTCTTCCCACTCCTTCAGGTTCCAGACGCCGCCGGCCATGACGATCGGCACATCGTCCGAGATGCCGCCCGCGCGCATCGTGTCGCGCAGCGCCTTGACGCGCGGGTACGGATCCTGAGGCACCAGCGGGTCCTCGGCGTTCGACAAGCCGTTATGGCCGCCCGCCAGCCAGGGATCCTCGTAGACGACCGCGCCAAGCCACTCCGCCGCCTTTGAATAGGCCCGCTTCCAGAGCGCGCTGAAGGCACGCGCCGAGCTGATGATGGGGAGGTAGTTGACGCCGTAGGAGGCGGCGATCTCGGACAGCTTGTAAGGCATGCCGGCGCCGCATGTGACGCCGGAAACCATGCCGCGAGTGCGTTCCAGGACACCGTGAAGGATCCGCTGGGCACCGCCCATTTCCCAGAGCACGTTGATGTTGATGGCGCCCTTGCCGTCCGACATTTCATAGGCTCGGCGCACCTGCTCGGATGCGCCCTCGATCGCATAGTTGATCAGTTCCTCGTGCCGGTCGCGGCGCGTGAGGGCGTGATAGATTTGCGGGACGATCTTGCCTTCGGGATCGTAGCTGTCGGCATTCACGGCCGAGACCGTGCCGATGCCGCCAGCCGCCGCCCAGGCGCCGGAGCTCATATGATTGGTCGCCGAAACCCCTTTGCCGCCTTCCACCAGCGGAAGCACTTCGCGGCCCGCATAGCGGATCGGCTTAATTCCCTTGAACAATCGGACCTCCAGAAATTTCGGGGCGGCTATACGCGCAACAGCGCGGAGCCGTCAAAAGTCATGCCGACGAAGGAATGAACGCACGAGGCTGGCCGATGGCTTCACCGTAGAGGCGGGCATAGCGTCCGATCATGCCCCGCTCGTCATATTCGGCCCCGGCGCGGGTGCGGTTTGCACGGCCGATGGCAAGCCTGAGGTCGGAGCGCTCGGCGAGGCTGTCGAGCGCAAGGGAGAAGGCCGCCTCGTCCCGCGTTTCGACGACCAGCGGGAGATTGTCGGGGGAAACCATCGCGGCAATGTCCCCGACATTCGTCGCCGCGACGGGCAGGCCCGCCGCCATCGCCTCGATGAGCGAGATCGGGAATTGCTCGCTGTCGGACGAAAGCGCGAAGACATCGAAGCGAGCGATATAGCGCGCGGGATCAGGCAGGAAGCCGGGCAGCAGGAGGCGATCGGCGACTCCATGCGCCCGCGCTTCGGCCACGATCCTTTCGCTCTCAGGCCCTTCGCCGACGATCACCAGCCGGCTATTCTTGAAACGCATCCCCGCGAAGGCGCGCACGAGGCGAGGCAGGTTCTTGACCGCGCGAAGGCCCGCCACGGTGCCGATCAGCACCTCGCCTTCGCGCTTCTCCAGACCCGGAATTGCGCCCTTCTCCGGTCCGGCAGCGTACCGTCCCACCGGGATTCCGTTCGAAATCCTCTCCACGCGCTCGGCGGGCTGCCCCCAGGCGGATCGGGCGATCTTCTCAAGCCGCTGCGACGGCACGACCAGCTTGTGCGCCGCCGAGAGCCCGAGCCGGCGGTAGAGGTTGCGGCTGGTCTTCAAGCCCTCCGCTTCGTCCTCGTTGAAGCCGTCCTCGTGATGGATCAGCGGTGGCCCGCGAAACAGATAGCGGGCCATCACCGCATCGAACGCGCCCCAATTATAGGTGAGAACAAGGTCGAAGCCGCGCATGTAGCGGGCGAGCCGGAACAGACGCCCGAGCCCTGGCCGGCCGGTAAGCGGCGGCGCATCCCCGGGGAAGTGAACCCTTATTCCCGGGGCGATGGCCGAACGGGCGGATAGCTGGCCGGGCATGCCGCTGAGGACCGTGTGCTCGGCCGCGTCCCCGAAGGCGTTCATCAGACGCACGGCCCGCGCCTCCTTGCCTCCCAGCGAGAAGGTGGAATGAGCATGGAGGATGCGGACCGGCATGCCCCTCTATGGAACAGCGCCGGGATTGCGCAAACGCCATCGCTAGCGACATAAGGGAAGTGCCTCGGACCGACCGGAAGGAAGCGCCTACAAGCTGCTGATTTTCGTTCAGGAAGGACTCATGCGGCGAGTGGCATAAGCTTGGCAACGAGTCGCTCCGAGGCGCGTTGTTTCGCGCGCCGCCCACCGTTCTAAAGACCGTGCTCAAGGAGGCCCATTTTGCGTAAGCTCATTCTCGCCGCCGCCGCGATCGCCTTTGCCGTTCCGACCGCAGCGTCCGCCCAATCGTCGCCCCATTTCCCTGAAGAGATGGACGATGAAATTGCCCGCAGCCTGCCGCATCCCGGCCAGGTCGAGGACATGGCCAATGTCGCCGGCCGTGCCGCCGAGGCCGTGCTCGACGTGCCGATCGGCGGCGTCGTCGAGGCGATCGATCCCACCCGCCGCGTCCACCGGGACAGCACGATCGGCGAGGTTTCGGGCGATCCGTATCTGCGCGAGCGCATTCGCGATTCCGTCGATGGCGCCGCGATCGGCCTCAGCGGCATCATGTCCCAGGTGGCGGTGGTCGCCCCTGCCCTTCGCCGCTCGCTTGCGGACCTGGAGCGCAACCTCGACCGCGCGATCAACAGCAGCAGCAACAGTCGCCGCGACTATTACGACGATTACGAATATCGCCGCCGTTAAAGGCGATTAGCAAACTGCCTGTGGACGCCACGCGCCGCGACGCTATGAGTCGCGGCGCGCATGTGGCAGCTCTATCAATTCCCTCTCTGTTCGTTCTCCCGCAAAGTCCGGCTTATGCTGGGCGAGAAGGGCGTTCCGCATGAGCTCGTGCGCGAATCGCCGTGGCTGCGTCGGGACGAGTTCCTTGACCTGAACCCGGCCGGGCAGACGCCCGTCCTGGTCGAGGAGAAGGGCACGACGCTGATCGATTCCAACGCGATCTGCGAATATTTCGAAGAGACGGTCGAAAAGGCGCCGATGATCCCGGGCACCGCCCGCGACCGCGCCGAGGTGCGCCGTCTGGTCGCCTTCTTCGACGACAAGCTCTACGGCGATGTCGTCGGGCCGCTGCTCGAGGAGCGGATGAGGAAGCGCATCGTCAACCGCGACCCGCCGGACACGCGCGTGCTGCGTGAGGCGATGAAGATCGCCAACAGCCACCTCGATTATATCGATTATCTGCTCGACCATCGCCGCTGGCTGGCCGGTCCGGTGCTGAGCCTCGCCGACCTGACGGCCGCCGCGCACCTCTCGGTCGCCGACTATCTCGGCGGCCTCGACTGGCGCGGGCATAAGCAGACTACCGACTGGTATTCCGTCATGAAGTCGCGCCCGAGCTTCCGGCCGTTCCTCGGCGAGCGGATGGAAGTGGTCGTGCCTCCCGCCCATTACGACAAGGTCGACTTCTTCTGAGACGACCGCGCCGAAGCGCAGGCGTGACGCGCTTCAGCTAAGGACCTGCGGATCCGGCCCGATCCGTCCCTTCGGGTCGTCCATCGCCTCGATCTCGGCCATGTCCTCATCGTCCAGTCGAACCTGGAGAGCCTCGTAATTGGCGCGGATCCGCTCAGGATTGCCGGATTTGGGAATGACGCTGAAGCCCTGGTCGAGGTGCCAGGCGATGACGATCTGCGCCGGTGTCCGGCCGTGCTTGGCCGCAATCCGACCGAGCCGTTCGTCACCGAGCAGCGAGCCTTGCCCGAGCGGGCTCCAGCTCTGGGTAAGTATCCCCTTGCGCGCATGGTAATCGCACAGCGCGCGCTGCTGGAACGCCGGATGCAGCTCGATCTGGTTCACCGCCGGGATCACCCCCGTCTCCGCCTCCAGCCGGTCGAGATGCTCCTCGTTGAAATTCGACACGCCGATCGAACGGGCGAGCCCCGCATCGCCGAGCGCGATCAGCGCCTGCCAGGTTTCGACATAAAGATCGCGCGCCGAGACTGGCCAGTGGATGAGGTAAAGATCAACCGCCTCGACACCCAGCCTCTTGAGGCTCCTCTCGGCCGCGGCCCGCACCCGGTCCGTGCCCTGGTCGTCGTTCCAGAGCTTCGTCGTCAGCCAGACGCCCTCGCCCGCCGCGCGAATTCCCGCGCCCACGCCATTCTCGTTGCGGTAGATCGAGGCGGTATCGATCAGGCGATAGCCGGCGCCGATCGCCGTCTCCACCAGCCCGCTCGCCTCCTCGTCCGGGATCTGCCAGGTGCCGAAGCCCAGCAGCGGCATCTCGCGCCCGTCATTCAGCGTCACGTTCAGCGTCATAGCTTCACCAGCATCTTGCCCATATTGCCTCCCGAGAACAGGTCGAGGAACGCCTGCGGCGTGGCTTCGATGCCGTCCCGCACCGTCTCGCGCGACTTCACTTGCCCACCGGCGATCCACCCGCCCATGTCTCGGTAGAAGTCGCCCATCTCGGCGAGATAGTCGCTGTAGATAAACCCCTTCACGGCGATCCGCGCCGAGATCACCCGCATGATGTAGCGGAAGGCGGGCGGCTCCCCGCCATTATAGCCTTCGATCATTCCGCAAATCGCGAAGCGGGCATTGTTGCGCGCCGCAGCGAAGGCGGCGTCGAGATGGTCACCCCCAACATTGTCGAAATAAACGTCGATGCCGTCAGGCGCCCCGCGCATCAGCGACTTGACGACTGCGCCCGAGCGATAGTCGATTGCCGCGTCGGCGCCGAGTTCGCGAAGCCAGGCGCATTTCTCCTCGCCTCCCGCCGAGCCGATCACAGTCATGCCCTTAGCTTTGGCGATCTGGACAACGGCCGATCCGACCGCGCCCGCCGCGGCCGAGACGAAGACCGTTTCACCCGGCCGGGCGGCCGCGACGCGCAGCAGGCCGAAATAGGCTGTGGCGCCGGTCAGGCCGAGATTGCCCAGCCACTGCTCGTCGGCAACGCCCATCGCCGGCACCTTGTTGAACTGCGCCGCTGGCCCGATCGCCTGTTCGCGCCAGCCATGCATGTGAAAGACCGTGTCCCCAACCTCCAGGCCGGGTGCGCGCGACTCGATCACCTTGCCGACCGCCCCGCCCTGCAATGGAGCGCCGACCTGAAATGGCGGCACGTAGCTTTTCACGTCGTTCATGCGGCCGCGCATATAGGGATCGACGGAAAGCCACTTATTCTCCACCCGCACCATGCCGTCCTCGAGCGGCGGCAATTCCATGCCCTTCAGCTCGAAATTGCTCATGTCCGGGAGGCCTGTGGGCCGCGATGCCAGGTGCCAGGCGCGGGTGCCGCTCATCTTCGTCTCCCCTGTTTGGTTTCGTTCCGCCACCTAGCGACGAGCCGGCCACAAAAAAAGGGCCCGGCGGATCGCCCCCGCCGGGCCCTCCCCTCGCTTGGTCGCGAAGCCTTATTTATTGTCGTCGTAAGTGCCCGAGAAGCTTCGGTTCAGCACATGCGGACCCGTGCTGCCCTGGTCCTCACGCTCGAACAATGCGCGATTATTTTCTTCGTCCTTCCAGGCGCGCCGTGCTTCCTCGGCACTCTTGTTGACCGTCACCTTGTCGTCGACATTCTCGATCCAGCTGCACGGGATCGAATGGTGCCGGCCGCCTGCGGCCTCGTCATTCTTGGTCAGGATGATGCGGTCGCCCTTCACGGCGTCGATCGTGCCGATATGCTGGCCGTCGGACCCGATCACTTCCATATGCTCGGTGACGCGGCCCATATGCTGACGCTGGGTCTGGCGCTTCTGCCGCCAACCGCCGAACTCCTGCTCGAACTTCGACTGATGCTCGCGGCGATAATCGTCATAGTCGCGGTCGAGCTCGTGGATCTGCCGCTGGCGCCATTCCGAATAATGAGGGTCATGATGGCTCTGACCGCCGCCAAACCCGCCGCTCTGTTGCTGGTGCTGCGAATGCTGCTGCTCGGCCTGACGCAAAATCGCCGCCGAACGCGCCGAACTGCCGCCGCCCAAGCCGCCGCCGGGGCCGATCCCGGCACCCGCCGAGTTGCCATAGCCGCCGCTGACAGGTGCCGACATCGGGTGCGCACCCTGTGTGCCGGTGCTGCCCGCGTCGATCCGATCGAAGCGCCGGCCATTGTCGTCGAGGCCGCCGAAGCCCGAGCCGCCCCAGGTGTCGGCACCGCCGCCGCCGCCGCCGCCGGACTGATAATCCTGGGCGTAGCCGCCGCCACCGCCCTGGCCGCTCATCCGGCCCTGGTCGCGGTTGCGGTCGCGATCGCCGCCCCAGCCGCCGCCTTGGCCTTGATCCCGGCCTTGACCGCCGCCGCCGAAGAAGCCGCCCGAGCTTTCGCCGCGGGAGCCGCCGCCGCGATAGTGAACCGGATCACCCTGGAAACGACCCTCGCTCGAGCCCTGCCAGCGCACATTCTCGTCACGATAGCCGCCGCGTCCCGAGCCGCCGCGATCCTCGTCGCCGCCCATCCAGGAGCGCACCTGCTCGCCGGCACGCTCGAAGAAACCGCCGCCATGCGAACCACCTCCGCCGCGCTCGCGGTTGCGGTCCCAATCGCCGCCACCTCCGCCGCCGCCGTAATTGCCTTGCTCCCGGCCGCGGTCCCAGTCGCCGCGATCCCGGTTGCTTCCCCAGTTGCCGAAGCTGCCGCCTTCACGTTCCTGGCGGTTGCCCTGCCATCGTTCTTCGTCGCCGCCGCCCCAGCGATTGTCGCCGCGTTGATAGCCCATCGAAATCCTCCTTTGACTGGTCCGGGGCCGCGCACGAGCGAAGAGCAACCGCACAAGCGGCCCGAATTTTCCAACGACGGAGAGGCGGCGCTCGTTCCGGCTGCAGAGCCGATCCGGGGCGGCATGGCGGCGGGGCGATTTGCCCGATTGCGCGGGAGGCATGGCGCGGCTATTGGGAGCGCCTTCGCGAGTTTCCCGGCCCTTGCGGCGGGAACCCGATACGGCGCGGGGCTGTAGCTCAGATGGGAGAGCGCTGCAATCGCACTGCAGAGGTCAGGGGTTCGATTCCCCTCAGCTCCACCATCCTGCGCCGCTCGCTTTCGCCGAGCTCTGCAGGATGCTCTTCGTAGCTCCAAAGGCGCGACGTAGGGCACCAATGTCGGACTTGCCCGATCCCATACCCGCCGCGACGTTGATCCTGATGCGCTCTTCCAGCACCGGGGCGCCGGAGCTTCTGATGATGGAGCGCACCAAGAGCATGGCCTTTGCGGGCGGCGCTTTGGTGTTCCCCGGCGGGCGGATCGATCCTGACGACCATGTGCTGGCGGACCGGATCGGCGGCGGCGACGAGCATGCGGCGGCGAAGATCGCCGCGCTGCGCGAGACGATCGAGGAGACCGGGATCGCGCCGGCGCTGATCCCTCCCCCGGACCACCATCTGGCGAGCCAAATCAGGCAGGAGCTGGAGGACGGCGCTCCCTTCTCGGCATTGGTCGATGCGTTCGGCCTCAGTCTCGACCTTTCGGCATTTACGCCCTTCGCCCGCTGGTGCCCGACCTTCAAGGAAGCCCGCCGCTTCGACGCCTTCTTTTTCGTGGCCGAGGCTCCGCACGGTGCAGCGGACGCCACCGCTGCGGAGGCCGAGGCCGTGCGCACCTTCTGGGCCACTGCACGCCAGGTGCTCGATGAGGCGGACGCCGGCCGAGCGCGGATCATCTTCCCCACGCGCCGCAATCTGGAACGGCTCGCCCGCTTGAGCTCGATCGAGGAGGCACGCGCGGATGCGATGCGGCATCCAGTTCAGAAGATTGTGCCCTGGATCGAAGAGCGCAGCGGCGAACAGTGGCTCTGCATTCCGGATGATGCCGGTTATCCGGTCACGGCCGAACGGCTCGAAACCGCGCGTCGGACCTAATTCGCTCTGCGGGGCGCCGCGTCGCGGTAAAGCCGCCGCTGGATCGGAGCGGGCGTCGCATCGAAGCGGATCGCATCGAAGTTCCGGACGCCACGGCCGGGATAGGAGACGAGCATGTCCGTGCCCGCGCCGACGCTTAGGTCGGCACTCCCTTCGACCAGCCAGACCGAGCCGGCTTCGAGGGGCTGCCCGTCGATCGTGCCTGAACCGCTCATCGGGATGATCCAAACCGCCCGCGAAGGCTCCGCTTCCACGCGGCCGGAGCAAGGCCCCCGCCAGCGTTCGAGGACGAAGGCTGGACCGTCCGCCAATATTTCGCGCGTATCGATCCTGTAGGGTTCGAGCGGCGCCTGATAAGGGGCAGCATCGGCGACCTCGATCGCGGCGTCCAGGTGGAGCTCGCGTGGACGGCCATAATCGTAGAGCCGGTAGGTCAAATCAAGATTCTGCTGCACTTCGATAAGCGCCAGGCCCGGCCCGATCGCGTGCACGGTTCCTGCCGGGGAATAGTAACTGTCGCCGGCCGCGACCGACCGCCAATCGACCATATTCTCGATCCGGCCGTCGAGCGCCGCCGCGCGGAGTTCTTCCTTTGCCACGACTTGGCGAAGACCGATCCCGATCTCCGCGTCGGGTTCCGCGGAAAGCACGAACCAAGCCTCGTCCTTGCCGCGGGGATGCCCCAGCGCGTGTGCGGCTTCATCGTCGGGGTGGACCTGGATCGAGAGCCGCTCGGCGGTGAACAGATATTTGACAAGAAGCTCAGGACCCCCGCCGCGCGGGTCCTCGAAATGAATTTCCCCGATGGGCTCGGCATCGTCCGGCACGCTGCCAAAGGCAGGCGGCAGATCGCGCCGCCCCCAGACCTTCTTAACGCGGTGCGCGACCAGGCGAGTGGCTGTCATAGCGGCTTGGATAACCTTGCGTCGCGAGTTGAAGATGGGATCATTATGCCTGCAACCCTAATAAGCTTCAAACGTCACTTCAGGGACGATGCGCTTCCTCAGCTTCCTGAGAATATCCCTGTTGCTGGCAGTGCTCGCCTTCTCTGGCCTGCTGCTGTGGGGCTATGCGCGCAATCATCCCGAGGACATGCCCTGGACCGAGCTTGATCTGGCGCAGCCGGTGGGGGCCTTCACGGGGCGCAAGCTTGCCGGCCTGAGCGGCGAGACATGCCGTGCTTTGCTCGGCCGCGCCGGCATCCGATACACTCCCCTTCCGCCACGCAATCCCGACCGGCAGTGCGGCTATGAGAATGCGGTGAAGTTCCGCCCGGGCGGCTCCCTCCAGATCGCCTTCGCTCCCCGCGATGTCGGCACGACGTGCCCTGTGGCGGCCGCGCTGGCGCTGTGGGAGTGGCATGTGGTCCAGCCCGCCGCAGTGCGGCACTTCGGTACCCAGGTCGCCGCAATCGAGCATTTCGGAAGCTATAGCTGCCGGCGCATGTATGGCCGTTCCCAGGGCGCGTGGAGCGAGCATGCTTCGGCCAACGCGATCGACATCGCCGGATTCCGGCTGGAGAACGGCACCCGCATTTCCGTTCTCCGCGACTGGGAAAAGGAGGGGGCCCGCGCCCGCTTCCTCCGGGATGTTCGCGATGGCGGGTGCAAATTGTTCGCGACTGTGCTCTCGCCCGATTACAACGCAGCGCATCGCGACCATTTCCACCTCGACCAGGCGGATCGCGGCGAAATGGGGTGGCGCGCCTGCCGTTAGCTCGGAAGCGTGAAGTCGATGCCCTGTGCGAGCGGCAGCTCGCGGCTGTAGTTGATCGTGTTGGTCGCCCGCCGCATGTAGGCGCGCCAGCTATCCGAGCCGCTCTCGCGGCCCCCGCCCGTTTCCTTCTCGCCGCCGAACGCGCCGCCGATCTCCGCGCCCGAAGGCCCGATATTGACGTTGACGATGCCGCAGTCGGATCCCGCCGGACCCATGAAGAACTCCGCCTCGCGAATGTCGTTGGTGAAGATGGACGAGGAGAGGCCCTGCGGCGCCGCATTGTGGAGCGCGATCACGTCCTCGAAGCTGTCGTAGCGCAGCACGTAAAGAATGGGCGCAAAGGTTTCGCGCAGGGTCACGGGCGTTTGCTCCGGCATCTCGACCAGCGCGGGGCGGACGTAGAAGGCATCGGGCAGGCTGTTCCCGTAGAGCCGTTCCCCGCCCGTGACGCTGCCGCCCTCCTCCACCGCCTGCGCGAGCGATGCCGCCATGCCCTCGAAAGCGCTGCCGTCGATCAGTGGGCCGATGAGAGTGCCGCCGTCCAGTGGATTGCCGACCGGAGCGCCCGCGAAGATCGTCTTCAACCGCGGCACCAGCCGCTCGTAGATGCCATCCTGGACGAAGAGCCGCCGCAGCGTCGTGCAGCGCTGGCCCGCCGTCCCAACCGCGGAAAAGGTGATCCCTCGCTCGGCAAGCTCCAGGTCGGCAGACGGCGTGACGATCATGCCGTTATTGCCGCCAAGCTCGAGCAAGGCGCGGCCGAAGCGCGCGGCGATCCGGGGCGCCACTTCGCGGCCCATCCGCGTGGAACCGGTTGCGGAGACCAGCGGCACTCGCGGATCGTCGACCAGAGCCGCGCCGGCCTCGCGCCCGCCCTGCACCACCACGGACAGATTGGCGGGAGCCGAACCGAACCGCTCCATCGCCCGCTCGAACAAGGCCTGCACCGCCACCGCAGTAAGCGGCGTCTTTTCCGACGGTTTCCACACCACGCTGTCGCCGCAGACAAAGGCGAGGCACGCATTCCACGCCCACACCGCGACCGGGAAATTGAAGGCGGAGATCACTCCCACCACGCCGAGCGGGTGCCACGTCTCCATCATTCGGTGACCGGCCCGCTCGGTCGCGATGGTGAGACCGTAAAGCTGCCGCGAGGCACCGACGGCGAAGTCGCAGATGTCGATCATCTCCTGGACTTCTCCCAACCCCTCCTGGAGGATCTTGCCGGCTTCCAGGCTGACGAGACGCCCGAGCGCTTCCTTCTCCTCGCGCAGCACGTCGCCGAACAAGCGGACAAGCTCGCCGCGGCGGGGCGGGGGAACCATTCGCCACTGCAGGAAGGCTTCGTGCGCAGCGCCGATCGCCTGCTCCACCTGCGCTGCGGAGGCGGAGCGCACTCGCCCGATCACCTGTCCGTCGATGGGCGAGCGGGCATCTAGGTCGCCGTCTCCGAGCGGCGGCAGCTTCAGCCGATCCCACAGCGCGGCCAGCTCCTTGCGAGAATCGAATGCATTCATTGGAAAAGAGCTTTCGCGGCTTGGAGGCGTTCGACGCCCGCGCGGATCGTCTCCGGCTGCTTCGCGAAGCAGAGGCGGACGACGTTGGTGGCGGGATCGGCATCGTAAAAGGCGGAGACGGGTATCGCCGCCACGCCAGCCTCGCGAACGGCGCGCTCGCAGAAGGTCACGTCGTCCGCGGCGATCCCGGACTGGTCGAGGTCGATCGACACGAAATAGCTGCCTTGCGCAGGCAGCGTCACGAAACCCGCCTCGCCCAGCGCCGCCGCCATCGCATCGCGCGCACCGGCGAAGTTCGCCCGCATGCCGTCAAAATAAGCGTCCGCCTTGCCGAGCCCGTAGGCGACCGCCGACTGGAGGTTGGGCGGCGTGGCGAAGGTGGTATATTGATGCGCCTTGGAGATCGGCAGCGACAGCTCCGGCGGAGCGACGATCCACCCGACCTTCCAGCCGGTCAGCGAAAAGATCTTGCCCGCCGAGCCGACCTTCACCGTCCGCTCCCGCATCCCAGGAAGGCCTGCGAGCGGCAGGAGCGTGCCGCCATCGAACACGATATGCTCCCACACCTCGTCCGAGAGAATTGTAAGGTCCCGCCGAATGCAGAGGTCGGCGAGAAGCTGCAGCTCATCCGCTCCGAACAGGCGGGAAGTGGGATTGTGCGGATTGTTAAAGATGACGAGCCGGGTCCGCTCGGTGACCGCCTCCTCGAGCGCTTCGGCGGTGATCCGCCAGTCCGGCGGCATGAGCCGGACGAGCCGCGGCACGCCGCCCGCACGCCGGACCAGCGGAAGATACGCGTCGTAAAGCGGCTGGAAGAGCAGCACCTCGTCGCCCGGCGTGACGAGCGCCAGGATGGCGGCGGCGAGCGCTTCGGTCGCTCCCGAAGTGACGGTCACCTCCTCGGGAGAGATGTCGAGGCCCTGGTGCTTGCCGTAATGCGCGACCACCGCTTCTCGCAGCTCCGGCAGCCCCCGCATCGGCGCATATTGGTTGGAGCCGCTGCGCAGCGCCTCCGCGGCCGTGTCGAGCACATCGTCCGGCCAACCGAAATCCGGGAAGCCCTGCCCCAGATTGATCGCCCGATGCTCGGCCGCAAGGCCCGACATATGCGCGAAGATGGAGGTCGGAAGGTTGGCGAAAAGCGGGTTCATAAGCGTTCTATCAGGGCCCTTGCAGCAAGCGGCGCCCGCACCTTGGCGCCGCTGATGAAGAAGACGTAGGTATCACGCGCCTGGGGCGGCGGCACCTCGGCGGCATAGGGATAGCCGGCCGGGCTCTCGCCGCGGGACCAGCCCTTCGCGATCAACGCCCAGCGGTCGAGCGCCTCGCCGCTATAGCCGGTCGGCTCCTCCTCGATGCAACGCTGCAAACGCGCATAGACGATGCCGCCGCTGAGATCCGGGATGCACGGATAATCAGCGGAATCCGCGAACACGATCGCCACCCCGGCAGCACGCGCCATTGCGACGAACTCGGGGTTGCGGAAGCTCTCGTGCCGCGGCTCGACGGCGTGCTGAAGCTCAAGCCCGTCCTGCGTCCTTGGCAGCAGCTTCAGAAACACCCCGAAGTCACCCGGATCGAACCGCTTCGTCCCCATGAACTGCCACAGGATCGGCCCGAGCTTGTCGCCAAGCTCCGTAAACCCCTGCGCGCAGAAACGCTCGATCCCCTCCCCGCCTTCGCCGAGCACCTTCCGGTTGGTGCAAAAGCGGGAGGCCTTGACCGCGAACTTGAAGCCGTCGGGCACGGCCTTGGCCCACTTGGCGAACAGCTCCGGCTTCTGCAGCTTGTAATAGGTCGCGTTGATCTCGGTCGCGGTCAGCTGCGTCCCCGCATATTCGAGCTGCTTCGCTTTCGGCAGCCCAGGCGGGAAAAAGGTCCCGCGCCAGGGATCGAAGTCCCACCCGCCGACTCCCACCCTGATCCTGCCTGAACCCGTCATCACTCCGCCCTAAGGCGGCGCAAGCGGCCGAGTCTAGCCGCCATGCCCCAACCGCGTTAGGCGCGCCTCGATGGCCAGCAGTTCGCTCCCGCTCAATCCGGCGCTGCGCAAGTCGTACGACCTGCGCGGCACCGTCGGGCGCGGCCTTGGCGCTGGCGACGCCCGCTCGCTCGGGCTTCGCTTTGCCAGCCTCGCAAGAGCGCGAGGCCTGCAGCGCATCGCGACATCGCGAGACGGGCGCGTCAGCTCGCCCGAGCTCGAGGGCGCGCTGGTCGAAGGCCTGCTCGATGGCGGCATAGACGTGACCCGCATGCCGCTCGGTCCGACCCCGCTCGTCTCCTTCGCGATCAACCGCCTTCGCCTCGACGGCGGGATCATGGTCACCGGATCTCACAACCCGGCCGATCAGAACGGCTTCAAGCTGCTGCTTGGCGGGCACCCGGTCTATGGCGAGATGCTGGGTGCGCTTTGGGAGGCGGAGCCCGCGATGGCGCCGGGCGGCTCCGTCCGCGAAGTGGAGCTCACTGGCGACTATATCGACGCCCTGCTCGCGGAGGTGGAAGGGCTGCCGCCAACCCCCGTGGCGTTCGACAGCGGGAACGGCGCAACCGGCGAGGTGGTCGAGCAGCTCGCTAGGCGCCTCCCGGTCGCCACGGTCACGCTCCACACCCGCATCGACGGGAGCTTTCCCAATCACCATCCCGACCCGTCCGTGCCAGAGAATCTCGAGGAGCTCTCGGAAGCCGTGCGGCGGAACGGCTGCAGCTTTGGCTTCGCCTTCGACGGCGACGGCGACCGTGTCGGCCTGGTGGACGAAACCGGCGCGATCGTCTGGGCCGATCAGCTGCTCCTGCTCCTCGCCAGGGACGTGCTGGCCGAGCGGCCGGGCTCCGCGATCGTGGCCGACGTGAAGTCGAGCCGCACGCTCTTCGACGGCATCGCCGCCGCGGGCGGGCGTGCGGTGATGGGTCCCTCCGGCTACGTCCTGGTCCGCGAGCGCATGCTGCGGGAGGGCGCCCCGCTTGCGGGAGAAATGAGCGGCCACATCTTCTTCGGGGACCGCTGGCACCATGCCGATGACGGCCTCTACGTCGCGATGCGGGCGATGCGCGCCATCTCGCGCTCCGGTCGCACGCTCCGCCAGTTCCGCGAGAGCCTGCCCCCGACCTTCGCCACCCCCGAGCTCCGCCTCCCCTGCCCCGACGATCGCAAGGCGGAGGTGCTGAGCGCGGTTGGCGCTCGCGTCGAAGCGTCAGGCGCCGCCATCGACCGCACCGACGGCCTCCGCGTCACGGAAACCGACGGCTGGTGGCTGCTCCGCGCCTCGGGCACCGAGCCCAAGCTCACGGCGCGGTGCGAGGCGGGCAGCCCCGAGGCGCTGGCGCGTCTGGAAGAGCGGCTGCAGGAGCATCTGCGCGCCGCCGGCTTAAGCTAAGCGACGAGCGTTTCTTCCTGAGGCACAGGCCTCAGCATCTGCATCGCCGACCGATAGCCGTCGAGCGTCCCGACATCGACATAGGAAGCGCCGGCCTTCACGCCGACCGCCTGGCCACCCTGGGCCAGCCAGGCGTTCACGAGCGTGCCGACATATTCGTCGGGTTCAGGCCGTGCCCGCCAAAATGCGTGCAGCTCATGAAATACGTGCCCCGGCATCTTGAACGCACCCCAGATCCAGTTGGAGCGCGCTTCCGGCGTCTTGACCTGGATTTCCTCCACGCGGCCGGCCGCGTCGGTCACCACCGCGTCGAAGAACTGCGGCTGCTCGACCGGGAAGAGGAGGAAGGAGAGCATGTCGTCGGGCAATTCCCGCAACGCTTCCTCAGGGAACCAGATCGTATCGGGCAGGCCGACGATCACCGGCTCATCCTTCGGGATCACCGGGGCGGCGCGGAAGATCGCATCGCAAAGGCCGGTTGCGCGCGGCTGTACGACATAGGCGATCTCGGCGCTCGTCACATCGCCGGTGCCATAATATTCCATGATGTCGGATTTGCCCGGCGATATGACGAAGCAGATCTTGGTCGCTCCGCCCGCCGTCATCCGCTCGACCAGATACTCGCTGACCGCCTTGGGCCGCTCGGTCGGTCCCGCCCTGCCGCCGACCGGAAGCAATTCCTTGGAGAAAGCGAGCGGCTGGATGCGCGTCCCGTTTCCCGCGGCCGGTATCACGCCCCACATATCACTCTCCTGCCAGCAGCATCGATTCGGAACGTCCGCGTGTCTGCTCGCCCTCCGAGGTTTGAAGCAGCCGCACAAGCTCGCGCGCCCGGTGCGCGGACGTATGCTCGTCCAGCACTCGCGCACGCGCGGCGCGGGCGAGCCGCTCCGATTCGCCCGGATCGAGATCGAGCGCCGCCACCGCATCGGCCGTGCTCTTGCCGATCAGGATCTCCGATCCCGGCTCGAAAAAGCTGTCGAGCCCCTCCCACCAGTCGCTCAGCACGGGCACGCCGCACGCCGCGGCCTCGAACAGCCGGCCCGACGGGCAATAGCCCATCGCCGCCATGTCGGACCTCGTGACGTTGAGCGTCAGCCGCGAGGAGCAGAAGAAGCTGGGGTGGTCGGCGGGCGGGAGGTGGCGAACGAAGAAGATGTTGTCCGTCCAGGGGAAGTCGTCGGGATAGCCCGAGCCGCCGATCACGAAGCGCTGCCCGGGCCGCAGCCGTGCAGGCTCGATGAACAAAGCTTCCAGCGCCGCCTGCCGGTCGGCCGCATAGGTGCCGAGATAGGAGAAGTCGGCGCGGAACGTCTCGTCCGCTTGGGCCGGCTTGTGCTGGTCGGGATCGACATGGCCGTAGAGGGGAGCGACCCGCCGCGCGCCGAGCCGGCTCTTCAGCGCCTTCAGCGCCTCGCCGCCCGTATAGCTCAGCACCAGATCGAAATCGCCCAGCCCGCCCGCAGGGATGTAAGAAACACCCTCGCCCGCGCTCAGCCTCGCCAGCGTCACCGGCGTGTCGAGGTCGTAGAATAGCGCTAGGCCCGGCGCTTCCTCCAGGATGAGATCGGACGCGGGGATCGCATCCGGGCAATAGGAGGTGACCATCGCCACGTCCGCCCGCCGCGCCTCTGCAAGCGCACGCGCGCGCACGCTCTCCCAATCCGGGTAGAGGATGAGCTCTGCGCCCTCGCCCAGCTGGTGAAGATCGCGGGCGCCGGCATAATAAGGAACGTCGCGTTCGAAGAAGACGACCTCATGTCCCTGCGCCGTCAGCGCGCGGATAAGGCCCCGCCACAAGGTGGCATGTCCGTTCCCCCAGGATGAGCTGACCGTCAGACCGAAAATCGCGAACTTCAGCGCTTCCTCCTGAGCCCGGCCTAGAGCGAAATCGAACCGCCACCGAACCGATTGGTTCCGGCTGCCGATTTTCGGGGCTCCCGGAACGCCGCGCATCGATGCGGGTTTGGGAAGCTCTTGCCAGGACAGACCTCAGCCATGCTTGCAGACACCGCGCCCGATCGCGCCGCCGACGCCGATCGGGAGCCTCAGGTCGCGCCCGAGCCGCGCGACGCGGCGATCGGGCCGACGCTGGCGCGGCTCCTTGCCGCCGTTGAGAATGACGATGTCCTGATGATCGCCTCGACCGAGCAGCGCGGCGAAGCGCTCGCCAACGCGGCGGCATCGCTGACCGACGCGCTCGTCCTCTGGTGCCCGCCGCCGGATGTCCTGCCGGGCGAGCCCGTCCCCTCTTCCCCCGCCGTTGCGGGCAAGAGGTTCGGTGCCTTGGCAGCGCTCCACCACCGCGGTGATCGCCGGGTGCTCTTCATCACCGATGCCGCTTCGGCGGCCCAGAAACTGCCGCCGCCCGGCGCGTTCGCCGCCACGATGCTGGCATTCCGCCCCGGCGACGCCATCGACAGCGAAGCCCTTCCCGCTGAGCTGGAGGCGATCGGCTATTTCGCGGACGAACGCGTCGACGAGCCAGGGGAGTTCGCGATCCGCGGGGGCGCGATCGATCTCTTCCCGGCCAGCGCCGACATGCCGGTCCGCATCCATCTCGACGACCATCATGTCGAGCGGATCGACGTCTACGACCCCGTCACCCAGCTGGGCGGCGAGGACGCGCTCAAGCTGCTTGAACTCTGCCCGGCCGCCGAGCCGGAGAGCGGCGAAGCGGGCGCCACTCTCTTCGATCACCTGCCCGGCGCCGCCGTCGCGCTCGACCCCGAAGCCGAGGAACGGCGCGACCGCTTCGTCGAACTGGCGGAAGATCCCGCGGCCAAGAAGAAGCTCGCGGCCGGCGCTCATTGGCGCGACGCTCTCAAGGGGCGGACGCGGATCGACCTCACCGAAACGTCGGAGCAGCCCGGAAAACGCTTCGTCCAGAGGAAGAACCCCGGGCGAGCCTTCGCCGAGGCGCTGGAAGAAGCGCGCGGGCGCGGCGACCGGTTCGTGATCGCGGGCTCGGCGAGGGACATTCGCTTCGTTGCGTGCCGAATGGAGCGCCGGCTGGGCGAGGCCCCTCGCCAGATCGAGCGCTGGGTCGACATCGCCCGCGCCGAGCCGGGCGCCCTGCTCGCCGTCGAAGCCGAGCTGGAGCGCGGCTGGACCGAGCCGGGCCTGATGGTCGTCGCCACCGCCGACATCCTGGGCGCGCGCGCTCATGCCGCCGCCGGACCCGCCGCCAATCCGCTCGAGCAGCATGTCGCCGACTTCCACATCGGCGACGCCGTCATCCACGAGGATCATGGCCTGGGCGTGCTGCGCGGCATCGAGACCGTCACCACCGGCGATGCGGAGAGCGATGCAATCCGCCTCGAATATGCTGGCGAGACGCAACGGCTGGTCCCCGTCGAGGAGGCCGACCGGCTGTGGCGCTACGGCGCCGATGCCGACGCCGTCTCGCTCGACCGGCTCAATGGCTCGAGCTGGGAGAAGCGCCGCGCCGAGATTAACGAGACGATCGCCGAGACCGCGCGCCAGCTCGTCGCCCTTGCCGCCGAGCGCGCCGAGCGCACCGCGCCCGTGCTTGAACCTTCGGTGCGCGACTATGAGCGCTTCTCGGCCGGATTTCCCTACAGCGAGACCGCCGACCAGGTCCGCGCCATTCAGGCGGTGCGGGATGACCTCGCTTCCGGCAAGCCGATGGACCGGCTGGTCGTCGGCGATGTCGGCTACGGCAAGACCGAGGTCGCGCTGCGGGCGGCCGCCCTGGCCGCCCTCGCTGGCAAGCAGGTCGCGATCGTCGCTCCCACCACCGTGCTCGTTCGCCAGCATATCGAGACCTTCCGCCGCCGCTTCGAGCGGCTTAAGATCGAGGTCGCGGGCCTCTCCCGCCTCTCCTCGCCCGCGGAGGCGCGCCAGGTGAAGAAGGGCCTTGCCGACGGCTCGATCCGGGTGGTGATCGGCACCCAGATGGTCGCTGGCAAGGGCGTGGTCTACCAGGACCTTGCGCTCGTCGTGATCGACGAGGAGCAGCGTTTCGGCGCCGCCGACAAGGCGAAGCTGCGCGCGCTCGCCGACGACGCCCATGTGCTGACGCTGACCGCCACGCCAATCCCGCGCACGCTGCAGACCGCCCTCGTCGGCCTTCAGGGCCTGTCGCTCATCACCACGCCGCCCGCCCGCCGCCTCCCCATCCGCACCAGCGTCGCCAGTTGGGCGCCCGAACGTGTCCGCCCCGCTCTCCTCCGCGAGAAGAAGCGCGGCGGCCAGAGCTTCGTGGTCGTGCCGCGGATCGAGGACATGGCGCCGATGGCGGACAAGCTGCGCGCGCTCGTCCCCGATCTCAGCATCCGCCAGGCCCACGGCAAGATGCCTGCCGCCGAGATCGACGAGGAGATGATCCGCTTCGCGTCCGGCGACGGCGACATCCTGCTCGCCACCAACATCATCGAAGCCGGGCTCGACATCCCGCGCGCCAACACGATGCTGATCTGCCGCGCTGACCGCTTCGGCCTCGCCCAGCTCCATCAGCTTCGGGGCCGCGTCGGCCGCGGCCGCGTTCGCGGAAACCTGCTCCTCCTCACCGAGGCGGACGCGAACATCGCCCCGGCCACGCTGAAACGCCTGCGCACCCTGGAAGCACTCGACCAGCTCGGCGCCGGCTTCGCGATCAGCGCCCGCGACCTCGACCTGCGCGGCGCCGGCGACATCCTCGGCGAAGCTCAAGCCGGCCACATGAAACTCATCGGCCTCGGCCTTTACCAGCACCTGCTCGAACAGGCGTTGCGCGTCGCCCGCGGCGAAGAGGTGGACGAGTGGATGCCCGAGCTCCACCTCGGCGCCGGCGGACGTCTCCCCGAAAGCTGGATCCCGGAAGAGGAGGTCCGGATCAACCTCTACGTTCGTCTCGCGCGCCTGGCTTCGGGCGCCGAGCTCGACGCCTGGGCCGACGAGCTCGAGGACCGCTTCGGCACCTTGCCACCGGAAGCGCTGACCCTCGTCGCCATCGCCCGCATCCGCCAGCTTGCCCGCGAAGCCCGCATCGCGCGCATCGACGCCGGCCCGGCAGCGATCGCGCTGACGCCGCGGCGCGACTTCACCGGCGACGCTCTAGGTCTGGAACTTAAGGGCACAAGGCTGCTCCTCAAGGAGCGCATCGAGGACGAAGCGGAGCGGCTGGAGCGGCTTCGGACTTTGCTGGAGAGCCTCGCGGCCTGATCAGCGCCGCCGCGCTGGACGGGCGAGGCGCGAGGGCTGTTCGGGGTCCGGAAATGCCGGTGCCGTCGTCCAGCCGAGATGCGGCAGCGAGATTGAGCGCTTCCCGCCCAGATCAATGCGGGACACGAGGATCCCCTGCTCCTCCATGTAGGACAGCAGCCGCCGCACTCGCCCGAGCGAACTCGTGCCATAAGCCTCGGCCATCGCAGCATCGGCCGGACATTCGGCGCCGTCGCGCGCAGCCTTCGCGAGCATCAGGAACGGCGCCAACATCTCGTCGGGCAGCGCCGCGCCGATCGCCAGCGCCTCCTCCCAGTCCGGCGCATCGTCGACGCCCGCCTGCGCCATCGCCAACCGCCGGCGGAAGCCGGCAAGGTCGAGCGCCGCGCTCGCAAGACCCCGCATCCGGCAGCGAAGCAGGAAATCCTGGTAGAGCGACGCCGCCGGCTGGAAGGCCGCGTTCGGCTCGGCGAGGATCTCGGCCAGTGCGCCGGCGACCACCGCCTCCCGCTCCTCGCCGCTGAGCGAAGGCTCGGCGGGCAAAGCGGGCCTCGTCGTGTCGATGATCCGGATCACCTCCTCGGCCGGGCGCGGAGCGGGCGGCGGAGGCGCTGGCCGCGGCGCCTCTTCACTCGGGGCATGGAGAAGGGCGGCCATGTCCACCGGCTCGCGGCTCGGCAGCGGCACAAGCTTGGGGCTCGCGCTCCGCGCCTCGGTGCGCACCGCCCCGATCCGCACCTTGATCGGTCGCCGCGTGATTGCCGGCCCCAGGGCCAGGAACTGCCCCCGCTCCAGATCACGGATCACGTCCGCCTGCCGCCGCTCCATGCCGAGCAAATCGGCGGCACGGGCCATGTCGATGTCGAGAAAAGTGCGGCCCATCAGGAAGTTGGACGCTTCCGCCGCGACGTTCTTGGCAAGCTTCGCCAGCCGCTGCGTCGCGATCAGCCCGGCGAGCCCGCGCTTGCGGCCGCGGCACATGAGGTTGGTCATCGCGCCCAGCGAGGCGCGGCGCGCCTCGTCGCTGACCTCGCCGGCAACGGCGGGCGCGAACACCTGCGCCTCGTCCACCACCACGATCGCGGGATACCAATGCTCGCGCGGCGCATCGAACAAGGCCGAGAGAAAGGCCGCGGCGCAGCGCATCTGCGCCTCCAGCTCCAGCCCTTCCAGGCTCAGCACCACCGAAGCGCGATGCTCCCGAATCCGCTCCGCCATCCGCGCGATCTCGATAGTGCTGTAGGCGCTCGCCTCGATCGCGACATGGCCGAACACCTCGCCCAAGGAAACGAAGTCGCCTTCGGGGTCGATGATGATCTGCTGGACATGCTCGGCGCTGCCTTCGAGCAGCCGCCGGAGCAAATGCGACTTGCCCGATCCGCTATTGCCCTGGACGAGCAGGCGCGTCGCCAGCAGCTCCTCCAGGTCGACTCCGACCGGAGCCGAGCCATCCTGCCCAATGTCGATTTGAACGCCCACCGGCGCCCTCTTGGACGAAAGCGGCCGCTAACGGCAAGCGCTTCAAGGACAAAAGAAAAGCTCCGCAGCGGTGCATCCGCCGCGGAGCTTCTCGCACGCCTTCAGATCAGGAGCGGCGGGCGCGCTCCAGCGCGGCGACCGGGTTGATCACCTTGAGCTTGCGCGGACCTTCGACGGTCGCCGTCTCCTCGATGATCGCCCGCACCTGCGTGACGTTCAGCTTCGGATTCACCGCAAGGATCTTGCCGGCAAGGTTGGTGACCTGCGGCGCAGACAAGGACGTGCCCGAAATGTTGATCGGCATCCCGCCCGGCACCTTGCTCGGCACTTCGAAGCCGTTCGCATAGACGTCGATCGACTTGCCGTAGCTTGTGAAGCCCGCCGGCTGCAGCGCCACATCGACCGCGCCCACCGTGATCACATTCGGCAGGTTGAGTCCGGCGGGGAAGCTGCGGACGAAATCCACGTCCTCATCCTCGTTACCGGCCCCCGCCACGAACAGGATGCCCGGCGCACTGCGGAAGCTGTCCTCGAGCGACTTGTTGACGATATCGAAGATGCCCTTCGCCCGCTCCTTCCGCTTGACGGGGTCGGGCTCCACGCTAGCCAGCGACCCGGCGATCTGCGGTTCGGTGATGCGCCAGCTCATGTTCACAACGCGGGCGCCGTTCTTCTTGTAGTAATCGACCGAGTCACGGACATACTGAGCGATGTTGGCGGCGACCTTTTCGTCCATCGGCTGGGCCACCGCCTGCACCTTGGCGTCGAAGCGGGCATGCATCAGCTGCGCTCCGGGATTGCCCTCTCCGGATGTGAAGCCGGTCGCGGTGCCGTGCAGATAGAGGCCAACGCGTCCCATTTGCAGCTGGAACGGCATCACCTCGGCAGCCTTGAGCGTACTGATCTTCTGGCGAAGCGCGCCGGCTTCCGGACTGTCCACCGCCGCTTGCATGTCCAGCGAACCCTTCACCAGCTTCAGCGTGGCTTCCATGTTCTGCAGGTCTTCGGCGGGCATCGGCCTGAGCGCGCCGGTGGAGCGCTTCCAGTCGGTGTCGAAGGCGATGCCGTGAATGTCGTCGACATGGCCGTTGCCGTCATCGTCCTTGCCGTTCGCGACCTCGCGCCCGTTCTTCCACAATTGCTTGCCGAACACCTTCGGGTCGAAGCCGCCGTCCCAGATCGCGATCGTCACCGGCTTCTTCACCTCTGCGGGCGTCAGATTGACGAGGCGCTTGGTCCAGAGATCCTCCTTCTGGGCCGAGGATTCCGCCTTCACGCGCGCATCGAGCACTTCGAAGATCGTGTCCTTGAGCGGCACGATCTCGGTCAGCGCCATGCGCGAGCCGACCACGCCCGCCCCCATGCCGAAGCCGACCTTCATCTGCTGCGCGGCCGCATTGGCATCGAACGCGCCCTGGAGGCTGCCGATCAGCACCTCCTTGCTCATCAGCTGATATTGGCCGCGCATGGCCTGGAGCGGATCCTGCGCCACCGTCCAATCGATCGCCGATACCGACTTCTGCAGCTCTGCCCTGAAGGTGTCGCGGAACTTGGGATTGTCCTCACCGACGGCCATTGCGGCGCGGGCATAGGCGCCGCTGACGAGACCGGCCATCGCCTTGGCGGCAGGCTTGTCTTCGAGAGCGCGGATCTCCTCCATCAACTTCAGCGCGTCGGCCCAGCGATTCTCGGTCATCGCGATCTGCAGCAACACGGAGCGAACCTGCTTCTCGGTCGCCTTGTCGCGGATCTCATAGTCGGTCAGCAGGCTTGTCGCGTGCGCCTCGACCTTGTCCTTCACGCTTTCGAACCCGGCGCCGCCCTCGACCGCCAATTCGCTCGGCTTTTTGGCAAGCTCGATCACTACCGGCGGCACGTCCGACGCCTTTTCGATGAGCTTCTTGTTCTGCGCCTGCGCGGCGGTGGTACCCAGCAGCGCCAGCACGGCGGCCATGGCCGTCCCCGTCGTGAATTTCATGTCATCCCCTTTATCGATGCCACCCCCCGTGAGTCGGGAGGCAGTAGGAAGTTTAGGCCTAAGTCCCGGATCTGCCATGATCTTTCGACAATCCGCTCATCTGCGCCCGCAAACGACATGGGAGAGGCTTCGCTGGCACTTCCCTTGCCGCCCCCGGACCCGTTAGTCCTCTTCGCATGCGCTTGCTTACGCCCCTCCTCGCCCTTGCCCTCGCCGCTTGCGTGACGGCCCCCATGGCCGAATTCGCGCCACAACAGCAGGGCGCGGCCTATGCCTGGGCAAGCTTCGACGCGAACCGAATCCGCAGCAGCGGCGCCGCTGGCATCGCCGACCGCGGGACCGGCCGCGCGCTCACGGCCGAGGATCCCGTTCGCATCGCGTCCGTGTCGAAGCTGTTCGTCGCTTTGGGCGTGATGCGGCTGGTCGAGCAGGGAAAGCTCGACCTGGACAGCGACGTCTCACGCTGGCTCGGCTGGCAGCTGCGCAACCCGGCCTTTCCGGACCGGCCGATCACGCTCCGGCTGCTGCTTTCGCACACGTCCAGCATCAAGGACGAAGGCGACAACTACGTCATTCCGCTCGGCAAGGCGCTGCAGCCTATGGCCACGGACGCCAAAAGCTTCGATGTTCAACACGCGCCCGGCAGCTATTTCCGCTATTCCAACCTCAATTTCCCGATCATCGGCTCCGTGCTGGAACGCGCCACCGGAGAGCGCTTCGATCGACTGATGGACCGATTGGTGATGAAGCCGCTCGCCCTCAATGCCTGCTTCAACTGGACGACGTGCAGCGATGCACGCCTCGCCCGCGCCGTGGTGCTATACCGCCCGGACGGCAGCGTGGCGCGCGACGACCTTGGCGGCAAGCAGCCCGATTGCCCCGTCTTCACCGACAACCCAACCTGCAACTTGGGCGGCTATGTGCTCGGCACGAATGGCGCGCTCTTTTCGCCGCAAGGCGGCGTCCGCGCGTCTCCCATCGACCTAGCGGTGATCGGCCAGCTGCTGCTCAACCGCGGTCGCCATCGCGGCCAGCGCTTCATAAGCCCGGCCAGTGTCGAGACAATCCTGCGCCCGCTCTGGGTGTTCAACGGCAGCAACGGGGACACGAGCGAAGGCTTCTACTGCGCCTACGGCCTGGCATCGCAGACGCTTCCGACGGGCACGCAAGGCTGCCGAGACGATTTGTTCGGCAACGGGCGCTCGGTCGTCGGTCATGCCGGCGAGGCCTATGGCGTGCGCTCCGGCCTCTGGATCGATCGCAAGCGCAGCGTCGGGATCGCCTATTTCGCCGCCAACGATCCTGCCGAGCCGCCGCCCGGGCGCAGCGCCTATATGGCGGTCGAGGAGTGGCTTGCCGCCAGGCTCAACTAGCGCGGGCGAGCCAGTTAGGGATGCTCTCGTCCCGGAGGAACGCCTCCACATCCTGCCGCTCGCGCACCACCGCCCAGTCGCTTCCGTTCACCAGCACTTCGGGCGTTAACGGCCGGCTATTATAGGTGCTGCCCATCGTCGCGGCATAAGCGCCGGCGGTGCGGATGATCGTCAAGTCGCCCGGACCCACTTGGTCCATCTTTCGGGCGACGGCGAACGTGTCCCCGGTCTCGCAGACCGGCCCCACCACGTCGGCGACGATCTGCTGGCCATTGGGCGCCACCGCGTCGATGCCATGCCAGGCATCGTAGAGGCTGGGGCGCATCAGATCGTTCATGGCCGCGTCCAGGATTACGAAGGGACAGGTGGCGCCCGGCTTCACCCGGATCACCTCGGTCAGCAGCACCCCGGCATCGCCGACGATCAGGCGGCCCGGCTCGAAGATCGGTCGCACGTTCCAGCCGCGCGTGACGCGGGCGACCATGGCGCCATAGGCCGCGGGCGTGGGCGGCGTGGGCGCGGACGGATCATATTGGAGGCCGAGGCCGCCGCCGAGATCGGCCGTGGCAATGTCGTGCCCCTCGGTACGGAGCCGCGCGATCATTGCGCCGACCTTCTCGAAGGCGCGCTCCAGGGGCGAGAGGCTGGTGAGTTGACTGCCGATATGGACAGCAAGGCCCCTCAGCTTCAGCCCCGGAAGCTCGCGGACGCGGGCGCACGCGGCCGGTGCGTCGCCGATGGGGATTCCGAACTTGTTGTGCGCGGCGCCGGTGGAGATCTTGGCATGCGAGCCTGCTTCCACATCGGGATTGACGCGGAAAGCGACGGGAGCCACCCGCCCCATGGACTGCGCGACTTCGGACAGCATCTCGGCTTCGGGCACGGACTCCAGGTTGAACTGGCAAAGCCCGCCCTCCAGCGCGACCGCCATCTCGGCCGCGGTCTTGCCGACGCCCGAAAAGACGATCTTCTCGGCCGCCACGCCCGCCGCGCGCGCGCGCCGATATTCGCCGCCCGAGACCACGTCCGCGCCGAGGCCCTCGGCCGCGAGCGTGGTGAGCACCGCCGCATTGGGGTTCGCCTTCACCGCATAGGCGATCAGCGGATTGTCGAGCGGCGAGAGAGCAGCGGTGAGCTCCCGCGCCCGATCCTGCATCGCCGCAGTGGAGTAAACGAAGACCGGCGTGCCAACTTCCCGTGCGATCAGCGGCAGCGGCACGTCCTCGCAATGCACGATGCCGTCCCGCAGCGGGTAGTGATCCGTCATTTCTTTTCCTTCGCCCGGCGCTGTCGGGGCTTCAATTAGGGTCTTCCGAGGCAAAACAAAGGCCGCGGCCATGACAGCCGCGGCCTTCTCGATGTTAGCGCTCTTCAGAGCAAAGCCGCGGCCGCCAGCTCAGTTCAGCCGGAGCCGCATTCCGACGCGGAAGGCCCGCCCGAGCAGATCCGAATAGGTGCTGTTCGCCGCGAGTCCGGTCTCCGGCAAGAGGATCGGATTGGAGTCGAACAGGTTGGTGACGTTGATGAAGAACTCCCCATCGCCGCGGCCGAGCGCGTCGAATTTCGACGTGATATTGAGGTCGACGTAGAACGCGCCGCTGACCCGGTTCCTTTCATAGGTCGGCGCATTGACGGTCGAAACGGGGCAGGTCGTCTGGCACTCTATGCCGTTGGACACATACTTGCCGGCGCTGACGCCGCGACCGATCGCGGTGATGCCGAAAGCGTCGGTATCGTAGGCGGCGCTGACCCGGTAGATCCAGCTCGGCGTGCTGGCCTGGCCGCCGTTGACGCCCGCCGTGTTGAGCACCACCGTTCCAGGGACGCCGCTGTCGAAGCGGTTCTCGATATAGTGGGTGGCAAGACCCCGAAGCGTAAACGCGCCATCGGCGGCGTCGAACAGCCGATTGAGCGGCAGGCGGTAGGACGCATCGATGTCGACGCCGCGGACCTTCTGGCTCGCTGCGTTGAACGGCTTATTCCGGATGAGCAGATAGGGCTGCGCCGGGTTCTGCGTGCGCGAAGGATCGACGCTGATCGCGTCGCAGAAGTCTTGCTCCCCAAGGAAGCACAGATTGACGATCTGCTGTGCGCTGAAGGAGCTGATCCCGCTGTTCACCTTGATGTTGAAATAATCGACCGCAAGATTGAAACCGGGCAGGAAGGTCGGCGAGAACACTGCGCCGACGTTCCACTGATTGGACTTTTCCGGCGTCAGGTCCTGGTTGCCCGTCGCGAAGCCGGAATAGGCGTAACCCGCCTGCGGTGGCTGGCCCGGCGCGACGAAGGGCGGGCTGGTGCCGTTCACAAAGCCGGGATTGCCGACGGAGTCGCTGTTGGCCGTGCCCGCCTGGAAGAGATCGTTGAGGTTGGGCGCGCGGATGTCCCGCGAACGCGCGGCACGCAGACGGATATCGTCGATCGGCTGCCAGGTGGCGCCCACCTTCCACGTCGTGACGTAACCTGCGGTTGAATAGTCGGTCGCACGCACCGCGCCGTTGACCTCAAGGCCGAGCCCGAGCGGAACCACGGTCTCGAGATAGGCTTCCTTGACGTCGAACGACCCGAAGCTGGGCAGGTAGTTGCCCACCGAAAAGCGGTTGGTGGCTCCGGTGACGTTGCCGTTGGCATCGCGGATCGGCACCGGCTGGAACTCGTCAGGGACGAAACCGCTGACCTCTTCCTTGCGATATTCCGCGCCGATCGCGACGCTGACGTCGCCTGCCCAGGTGGCGAAAGGCGTCGCCGATAAGTTCACGCCGGCGACGGTCTGTTCGAGCACCTGGTCCCGCCGCGGATCGCCCAGCACGTAATCGATCGCCGCCGGATTGGCGACGCCGAGCCCGAGGCGGTTCAACGGCACGCACGCCGGGTCGTTGTTGTTCGGATTGGCATCGACATTGATCAGGCACTGGATCGAGCCTGTCGGAAAGCCGCTGCCGGCGGGCGCAAAGGCCGCATCCCGGGCGGCGTTGATGCGCGCGATGTTCTGAATGTCGCGGAGCTGCTCGCGTAGATCGGCGCGGCCATACTGACCATACACGTCCCAGCGCGCCGTGTTGCCAAACGCGTCGAACTCGCCCTCAGCGCCGATCAGGTAACGCTGCACCTCGCGCTTGTTGTTGATCCCACGGAACGGCAGGTCGGCCGACGTGGTAGCAATGGTCACGCTGGTAATGCCCTGCAGCCGTGCCGCGCCCAGCGTGTTGAGCAGGAAGGCGTTGCAGGTGATCGGCACCGGCGTCTGCGTGCAGCCGGTCGCATTGAGCACGATACCGGTCTGGAGGTTCGGCCCGGCGTTGAACAACACTTCCTGCTTGTTGTACGCGGCTTCAGCGAACAGCTCGATGCCGTCGGTGATCTCGTAGCTGATGCGGCCGAACACGCCGTAGCGGTCGTCCCTCGGCTCCAGGCCGATGTTGCGCCCCGAATCGTTGACCCGCCTGTCGCCTCCCCGCGTACGCAGCGGCACGGCATTGCCGGTGGGCGAAGGGAAGGTCAGGTCGCCAAAGACGAACTGGTTCACCACCCCGCCCGGACCGAAAAAGGTGCCGCGCAGCCGGTTTGCCGCGCCGCCGGCGGAGTTGGTGATGATGCTCCCGGGGGTGGAATTGACCGGGCCCGCGTCGCGCACGAAGATGAACTGCGGCGCACCCGAGTTCTGGTTGGCAAGATAGGCCGGGTTCTCGAAGCGAAGGAACCCGATCTCGTTGTAGTCGCGATCGACCTGCAAGATGCCGTCACGATGAGCGACTTCGCCGCTCAGCAGGATGTGACCGCGCCCGCCCGCGAACGACATTCCGCCCGCGGCACCGAACGAATAGTTGAAGCCGTCGCCATATGTGGTGATGCCGGCGTCGCCCTCGAGCTTCAGCCCTTTGAACTTGTTGTCGAGGATGAAGTTGACCACGCCCGCGACCGCGTCCGAGCCATAGGCGGCGGAGGCGCCGCCGGTCACCACCTCGACGCGCGAGATCAGCGCCTGGGGGATGGTGTTGATGTCGACGACCCCGGTGATCGCCGAGGCCACCGAGCGGCGCCCATTGACCAGCACGAGCGTGCGGGTCCCGCCGATGTTGTTGTCCAGGTTGCGCAGGTTCAGCACGTTGATGCCCGCCTGCCCGCTCGAGAGGTTCAGGCGCGAGTTGGAGGGGCGCGTCGAGCCGGCGAGGGACGGCAGGGTGTTGACGAAATCGGCGATGTTGTTCGTCGGCGAACCGTTTTCGATGTCCTCCTCGGTCAGGACGGTCAGCGGGGTCGGCGCCTGGAAGCCGTCGCGCACGATGCGCGTGCCGGTGACGACGATGTCCTCGCGATTTTCAACGCCGCTCGTCTCCGTTGCCGCGCTGGCAGCGGTGCCCACAGGCTCTTCTTCGACCGGCACCGTCTGAGCTGCCGCGGGAGCGGCCATCGACATCGCGAGCGCCGCAAAGGCCGCTCCAGAAAACAGAACTGGATTCAACGACGTACGACGAAGCATGTGACATCCCCTCAAATCCGCAATTCCTGCGTGATCCCCGGTATTAAGTAGCAAGAATGTCACGATCCGCCATAGTTTCTCTTGGCCCAGCCATAACCTCTCGCCATCCGGGCGACACGAATGCCACTGGGCCGTGACGCGTGTGCAACAGTGCTGCCGTTGACTGATCGCCGTCGGCAGTCGAGCGTGCGGCAACAAACTTCCGAGAGGTCCCGATGACGGCAGTTGAGCTTGGCTGAGGCGGTGCTCACCGCACCTTATGTGGTGCCGCGTGGAAAGGGCAGGCAGGCGCTCTACCTGCTGCTCGGCTTCTCGGCCGGGCTTCCCTTCTACATGTTCTCGACCGTGCTCTCGCTCAGGCTGCAAGCGCATGAGGTGGGGCTCGTCATTATCGGCTTCTTCGCCTGGGTACAGCTTCTCCCCACCTTCAAGTTCCTGTGGGCGCCGGTGCTCGACCGCTATGACGTGCCCGGCTTTGCGCGCTTCTGGGGCAAAAGACGCGGCTGGATCATGCTCTCGCAGCTCGGCATCTTCACCTCGCTCGTCGCGATGGCGCTCACCTCCTCCGACGAAAGCCTGCCGATCACTGCCCTCTTCGCGGTGCTGCTCGCATTCTGGACGACCACGCTCGAAGTCGCCGCGGATGCATGGCGCATCGAGCTTGCACCCACTCAGGACGAGCAGGGACCGATCGTGGCGGCCAATCAGTGGGGCTACAGGAGCGCGATGGTCGCTGCCGGGAGCGGCGCCCTGCTTGTCGCGGACCAACCCGCCTGGGGCTGGACTGGCGCCTATCTGCTGATCGCCTTTGGGGCCTTCCTGCCCTTTCCGCTGCTGGCCTCCATGCGCCCGGAGCCGGGGCGTACCTCGCCGCGCGGCACTTCGCTGCTCCTTGGCCTTGGCGCGAGCGCAGCCATCCTGCTCAGCGCCGTTGCGGCCACCGCGGCGGTGGGCTGGGTGGTGCTCGGCCTGGCTTCCGGAGCCGGCATATCGGGCCAGACCAACGTCACGCCTTATGTGCTCGCCGCCTGCATGGTGCCGTTCCTGATCATGGCCGCTGCTTTGCCTCGCATCCGCAAGCTTCCGCCGACCTCCCGCATCCGGCGGTCGGCCGCCATCGGGCCCTATATCGACTTCTTCTGGCGCTACGGCTTCATGGCGCTCGTGTTGATGGCCTTCGTTTCCATCTACCGCATGGGCGACGTGCTCGCGCTCAACCTGTCCAAGCTGATGATCAAGGATCTGGGCTATTCGCTGACGCAGATCGGCCGGGCGGACACGGTCGTGGCGCTGGCCGCGGGCGTGATCGGCGTCGGGATCGGCGGCTTCATCGTCACGCGCTATCCGCTGACCTGGACCTTGCTGGTTGGCGCGATCTTTGCGGCGATCGGCAATTTCGGCTTCGTCTGGCTTGCCCACCAAGGGGTGGACGAGTCCCTCCTCTACCTCGCCACCGCGGCCGACCAGTTCGGCAACGGCATGGCGGGCGCCATCTTCGTCGTTTACCTCTCCATGCTGGTGAACCCGCGCTATCCTGGCGCGCAATATGCCTTTCTGTCGGGCTTCGCCTTCCTGCTTCCACGCCTTCTTTCGGGCGCCGGAGGAGCCATCGTCGAAAATCTCGACCGCGCCGGTTACAACGGTTTCGACCTGTTCTTCATCCTTTCCGGCATCCTCAGCCTCGCGGCGATCGGCTTCCTTCCGCTGCTCGCACGAGTGCGGCCGCGGCAGGACGACATGCCATGATCGACGCCGCCTACGCGCCAGCCAGCGCGGCCATCTTAGACGGCCAGATACCCGGAGCAACGCTCGGCATCGTCACCGCGGACGGGCGGCGGTCTTTCCGGCATAGCGGGATGGCCGCGCTCTTTCCGGAGGTGGAGGCGCTCACGGAGGAACACTGGTTCGACCTCGCTTCCGTTTCGAAGGTGATCGCCACCACCAGCATCATCCTCACGCTCGCCGAGCAAGGGCGCATCGACCTTGATCGGCCGCTCACCGACGCGATCCCGGACCTCCGCCAGTATGATGTGGCGGGCGCGCCCGAGCGGACGCTTACCTTCCGCGACTGCCTCGCCCACCGCACCTTTCTGCCGGCGGTAGAGCCGATCTACACCTATGGCGACGATCCGGCCCGCCTTCGCGCCTTCGTCCTGCAACGCGAGTGGCGGCACGTTCCACCCGCTTACTCGGACATCAACTTCATCCTGCTTGGCATCGCCATCGAGCGCTTAACCGGAGAGCCGCTTTCAGCGTGGCCGCTGGGCGCCGGGGTGAGCTACGGCCCGCCGCCCGGACCAGCCGTCGCAACCGAGGCCTGCACCTGGCGCGGCCGGGTGATGAAAGGCGAAGTGCATGACGAAAATGCCTGGGCTCTGGGCGGGGCGCCGGGCCATGCGGGGCTGTTCGGCACCGTGGCCGGCGTCCTCGATTTTGCGCAAGGACTGCTCGACGGGAGCGGCGCATCGGAGGCGACGCTGAAGGCGATCCGCACGCCCGTCCACGCCCATCGCACCTGCGGCTGGGAGATACGTTTCGACGGCTGGCACGGCGGCGACGCCTGCTCGCCCGAGACGATCGGCCATACGGGCTTCACCGGCACGGGCCTTTGGGTAGACTTCGATCGCGGCCTCGCCTGGACGCTCCTGACGAACCGGGTGCACCCCACCCGCCACCGCGAGACGAGCATCATGGATCTGAGGCGAGCGACCGGCGATGCGGTCGTGAAGGCGTTCGACGCTCTCTAGTTTTCGGACGCGATCAGCTCCAGCGCGGCATCCATGGTCCGGGTCGCGCTTACCCCTTCCGGGACATCGTTGGCATAAGCCGAAAACAGCAAAGTCTGCCCGCTCTTCCCGATCATGTAGCCTGAAAGCGCATTGGTCGCGTTCAGCGTGCCCGTCTTGGCGAAGAGCCGGCGTTCCAGGCTCGTGCCCTTGAAGCGCCGCGTCAGCGTGCCGTCCACCCCCGCGATCGGCAGGGTCTCGCGCCAGCCGGCGCCCCAAGGCTGAGCCGAGACCCAGCGCAGGAACGTGACGACGGAGCGAGGAGCCAGACGATTGTAGGTCGACATGCCCGACCCGTCAGACAGGTCCCAGGCGGTGCGGGGTACCTTGGCTTGGTCGAGCATGTCGCGCACGCCCGCAATGCCGTCGGCGATCGAGCCGGTGCCGTTGGCATGGCCGACGCGGCGGAGCATCAGCTCGGCGTGCAGGTTCTGGCTGACCTTGTTGATGTGCGTGAGGTCGTCGCGAAGCGGCGGCGGCGTGAGCTTGGCGAGAGGCTCCGGTATCGGCACGCGCGGCGGCGGAGCGCCATTGCGTGCCTTCGGGTCGTCGATCTGCGAGACGGGCCGGTGACGCGCGTTCACCTTCCCGGTCACCTTCACCCCGCGCGCTTCAAGCAGGGACTTCATCCGCCAGGCGGCGAAATGCGCGGGATCGTCGACCGAGAGGAGAAGCGTGTGGGGCTCGGCCCCCGTCGCGATCGTGCCGGTGAGGCGAACCTGATCGCTCTGGGGCATCCGCTCGTAGCTGAGGCTTGTGGCACCCGAAGTGACGGTCACCGCCCGGTTGTCCACCTCGTAATAAGGCAGAAGCTCGATCCTGGGCGGCTGGCCTACCGCCCCGGGAAGAACGCGGATCGACAGTTCATTGTCGTCGACCGTCAGCGCCGAAGTGGCGGTGCCGTAGCGCGAGGGGATGTTGTTCCAGCTCATCCCGGGGCTCCAGCGCTGGTCCGGGAACAGGCTGTCGTCGCCAACCACGTCGCCAACCAGCTTGGTCCGCGCCGCCACCGCGTCGGCAAGCGCGGCGAGACAGTTGGAGACGCAGTTCGGCGCGCTCGACAGCCGCGCGTCGCCATGTCCCTTCAGCACCACATCGGGGACCCGCCTCCCCTCGCTGTCCAGTCGCACAGAAGCGCCGCCCGCAGCGTCCGGCTGGTCGAGGCCTTTCAGCGTCGCGAAAGCGGCCGCCGTCGTGAACATCTTGGTGTTGGACGCGGGGATGAAGCGCTCGTCCGGGTTGATTGCCAGGATCTCGCGGCCATCCTCCGTCGCCACGACGATGCCGAAGCGCAGACCGGGCCCTGCCTCGGCCAGCTTTGCCTCCACGCGCTGTTGAAGCGGCTCCTGCGCAAGCGCCGGCGTCGCCGTCCCGATCGCGAGCGCCAGCAGGGCCGCCCGCCACTTCAATCCATGTCGTTCCATACACCGACCGTAGAGCGAACCGCGGCAGGAGCAATGCACTGCGCGCCATACAGACCTTTGCCGCGATCATAACGTGGGCGCATGGCGGCCGAGCCGCAGCTTGTGCCGTTGCGGCCGCGCCTTCATGACGCCTGCAATGATCTGGCGAGTTCTCCTGCTGTTGTGGCTGCTAGCGGCGACCGGCATCGGCGCAGCCCCGCCCCGGGAGAGCGCGACGCTCATCCGCGGTGCCCGCATCTTCGACGGCAGCGGCGCGCCCGCTACCGTGGGCGACGTTCTGATCCGGGGCGAGCGGATCGCCGCCGTCGGACGGAAGCTTCGCGCGCCGCGGCACGCCCGCATCGTGGATGGACGAGGCATGACGCTCATGCCCGGGCTGCACGACCTCCACACTCACCTGCGCGCCTCAGGCTTCTCGGCGCCAGAGGATCTCGGCAAAGCCTATGCCGGGCACCTCCTCCACGGTGTCACGACCGTGAACGACTTCTCGGTCTCGGGAGAGATGCTGGCGCCGATCCGGGACATGACCCGGCCGGGAGGCATCGCCGCGCCCAACCTCAAACTCGCCATCCGGCTTGGCGTGCCGGGCGGCCACGGCACCGAATATGGCTGGGGCAGCTTCTTCACCATGCAGGCGGCAACGCCGCGCGCGGCGGAGGTCGCCATGGCCCGGGCGCTTCCCTATCGGCCCGATGTCATCAAGGTCTTCGCCGATGGCTGGCGCTACGGCCGCAATCCCGACCTCAACAGCATGAGCCAGCCGACGCTCGCCGCGATCGTGGCCAAGGCGCATGCGGCCAACATCCCGGTCATCACCCACACGGTGACTTTGGAGGGTGCCAAGGTCGCGGCCGCCGCGGGGGTGGACGCGCTCGGCCACGGCATCGGCGATGCGCTCGTAGACGACCAACTGATCGCGCTGATGAAGGCGAACGGCACCGCCTATGTGCCGACCATGGTCGTCTACGAGCCGCAGCAGGACCGCGCCTTCGCGCCCGGCGAGTGGCGGAACCTCCGCCGCGCCGAGCGCACTCGAGAGGAGGCGCGGATCAAAGGCGGCATGGAGCCGATCCCGGAGCTCGAAATCCGCCGCTGGGAGATCCTGAAGGAGAATCTTCGGCGCCTGAAGGCGGGCGGAGTGCGGGTGGGCATCGGCACCGATGCGGGGATCGGCGGCGTCTATCAGGGCTCGTCGGCGGTGCGCGAGATCAGGCTGCTGACGATGCTCGGCTACACGCCGGCCGAGGCGCTCGCGGCCGCAACCAGCATCAGCGCCGGCATCCTGCGCCAAAGCCAGGATCATGGCCGGATCGCGCCGGGCCAGCGTGCCGACCTCCTGCTCGTCGCCGGTCGTCCAGACCAGCGCATCGAGGATTTATACGAGGTCCGGCGCGTGTTCGTATCGGGCCGAGAGATGCCGCTGGAGCCGCTGCGACAAATGACAGAGGCGGAGGGGCCTTCGCCCCTCCCCGTCCATCGCATGACCGGTCCGATCGACACGGGCATGGGCCGCGACGGGCGCACCGATCTCGAGACCCTGCCGATGGAGACCAACGAGGCGGGCGTCGATCACAGCCACCTCCACCATGTGCGCGGGCGGCAGGACGGCCGCATGTTCCTCTTTGCGAACATGGGCGCGGCCCCGCAGCCCTTTGCCAACCTGATCCTGCCGCTGACCAAAGGCGGCGTGCATCTCGCTGACGCGAGTGGCTTCAGCGGCATCGCCTTCGACGCGCGCGGCACCGGACGCTATGCGATGCTGCTCGAAAGCTACGGACTGGAGCAGCGGGCCTCCTTCAGGGCACCGTTCGAGGCCGGTGAGAACGCCCGGGAAGTCCGTATCCCCTTCAGCGCCTTACAGAGCCCCGACCCGCAAGCGAGGCTGGACCTCGCCCGCCTCCGTTCGCTGATCGTCAGGCTGGAGGGCGAGCCCGGCGGCACGGCGTCGCTCGAACTCGGGAACGTCCGCTTCTACAAATAGGTCAGGCGACCGGCCGCGCCCTCAGCACCTCGTCGTCCAGCTCGCGCTCCCAGCGCGCGACCGTGGTGGCGACGGTCAGGTTGGCGCTGGCGCTGGGCACGGTGCGGGTCATGTCGAGCAGCCGGTCGAACGGAAGCACGAAGCCGACCACCAAAGCCGTCTGCTCGGGCGCGACGCCCACCGCGGACAGCACGGCGGCGAGCATGAAGAGCGACGCCGACGGAACCGGCGCGGTCCCGAAGGCGGCGAGCGCTCCGGTCAGCAGCACGAGGCCGTAGACGGTCGGCGTCAGCGGCGTTCCGAACGCCTGCAGCGCGAACATGCTGAGCAAGCCGACATACATGGCCGTGCCGTCCTTACCGATGCTCGCGCCGAGCGGGAGCACGGTCGAGAAGACGGGGCGTCCGACACCGAGGTTCTTTTCGGCGACGCGCATAGCCACCGGCAGTGTCGCGGAACTGGAGGCCGTTGAAAAGGCGACGACCAGCGCATCAACGATGCCGCGATAGAAGCGCAGGATCGGCACCCGCGCGAGGAATTTTAGAAGCAGGCTGTGCACCAGCAGGATCTGCAGCGCCGAGCCGAGCACGACAGCCAGCGCGAGCCACCCGACATTGACGAACACCGCCGCTCCGTTCGCAGCCACGGCATTGGCGATCAGCGCGAAAACGCCGAACGGGGTGGCCTCCATCACGATGCCGACGATCTTGAGCAGCACCGATGAGGCGGACTGGAGCAAGGAAGCGAACGGCTTCCCCGCCTCGCCAGCCACCAGCGTTCCCACGCCGAGCAGGATTGCGACGAAGATGATGGCGAGCATGTCGCCCTTGGACAGTGCCTCGACGATGTTGGTGGGGATGATGCCGATCAGTTGCTCGTAAGGCGTGACCGGCTTGCCGAACACGTGCGGTGCAGCCGTGCCGAGCGGCGCGCCCTCGCCGGGCCGGATCAGGGTGGCGACGGCCATGCCGATCGACACCGCGAACGCGGTGGTAAGCGCGAACAGGCCGATCGTTCGCCCGCCGAGGCTTCCGATCCGCTTAGGATCGCCGAGCGCGGTGATGCCCGAGGCGATCGTCACCAGCACGATCGGGACGACCAGCATCCGGATCGCGCGCACGAACAAATCGCCCATGAACTGCACCGCCGGTGTGGCCTGGGGCCAGACCAGAGCGAAGAGCAGGCCGAGCGCGAGTGCGCCCAGCACCCGCTTCCAGAGCGGAATAGCGAACCAGCCGCGCAGCAGCCTCATCGGCAGGTGCCCGGCGTCGGTGTCCGCGCGAGCGCACGCCCGGCCGCCGCTCCGGTCAGCGCGCCGTTGTCGACGGCGACCACGCCGTTGACGAGAACGGTCCGGACGCCCTCGGCCAGCAAGGTCGGCTGCTCATAATTGGCCCGGGCGGCGAAGCGTTTGGGATCGAAGACAAGGATGTCGGCAAAGGCGCCGGGCCGCAGCCGCCCGCGATCGGTGAGGCGGAACGTGTCCGCGGTCAGCGCGGTGCTGCGCTCGATGAACTCCCGCAATTTCAGCACCTTCCTGGCGACGACATATTCCGAGTATTTGCGCGCGAAGCTCCCGAAGGCGCGGGGGTGGCCAATCGAAGCATCAGAGCCGGTCATCACCCATGGCCGCCGCATGAAGGCGGCGATGTCGGGTTCGGTCTGGTTGAACGAGGCGACCGCCGGATCCTTGACGCGGATCACCGCCATCGCGGCAGCGACCGGATCGCCCCCATGTCCAGCCGAGACCTGCTCCAGCGTCCGGCCTTTATGGTCGCCCTCGGTGATCAGGAGCGATGCCGCGCCTCCCCGCTTGCGCAGGTTTTCGACAATTCCGGTCCGCAGCCGCGCGGCCAGAGCGGGGTCGTCGAACCGCTTGAGGATTGCGCTCCGGCCGCCGTCCTGCGCCCAGAGCGGTATCAAAGCGGCAACGAGGCTCGTCCCCGACGCGGACCAGGGATATTGGTCCGCAGTCACCTTCTGCCCCGCTCGCTGCGCCGCTTCCACCTTTGCGATGATGACGGGTGCCTGGCCATGCACGTCCACGCCAAGCGCCTTGATGTGCGAGATGTTGACCGGCAGCCTCGCCTCACGCCCGACGGCGATCGCCTCGTCGACAGCCGCCAGCAGCCCGACCGTGTAGCTCGACTCATCACGGATATGGCTGTCGTAAACGCCGCCCCGTGCGCCAGCCTCCCGTGCCAGCGCGACCACCTCGTCCGTCTTGGCGAAGCTTTGCGGGGCGTAGAACAGCCCCGTCGAGAGCCCGAGCGCGCCTTGGCACATCGCAGCCGAGACCATCTGCTTCATGCGCCCGAGCTCGGCCGGCGTGGGCGCGCGATCTTCCTCGCCCACCACCGCCTTGCGGACCGTGCCGAATCCGACATAGGCCGCATAATTGATCCCAACCGGCTTGCCGGCGGCGCGCCCGAGCACCGCGGCCATGTCCGCCTCGCCGCGCCCGTCATTGCCGATGAAGGCGGTCGTCACGCCCTGCATCAGGAAAGCCGGAATGAGCCGGGCCTTGGCATCGTCCGACGCAAGCTGCTCGCCGGCATGGGTGTGCGGGTCGATGAAGCCCGGGGCCACGATCATCCCGCGCGCGTCCACCACGCGCCGGGCGGTGAAAGGCAATCGCCGGCCCACGGCGCGGATGCGATCCCCCGCAACCGCCACGTCGCCAACGAACGGGGCGGCCGAGCCCGTGTAGATCGTCCCGCCCCTGATCAGCAGGTCCACCGTCTCCGGCACGGGCGCCGCGCCGAGACCAGCGACCGAAATCGCGAGCAGCAGCGCAAGACGCCGCACCTTCATGCCGTTCCCCAGAAACCCGCGGCGGGAGGATTGAGCAGGCCGCCTTCATCCCTCACGCCGCCGGGCCGATCCTCCCTGAGCCAGATCGGACCGTCAAGATCGACGAAGTCGGACATGCGGGCGACGTGGAGCGCCGGGGCAATCGAAAGCGAGGAGCTGACCATGCAGCCGGTCATGAGGCAGAGCCCTCGCGCCCGGGCGGCATGGGCAAGCTCCAGCCCCGCCGTCAGCCCACCGGACTTGTCGAGCTTCACGTTCACCACCTGATAGCGGCGCGCGATCGTCTCCAGGTCGGCCGCGACATGGACGGACTCGTCCGCGCAGATCGGAACGGCGGGCCGGAAGCCCTCCAGCCATGCGTCCTTGCCGGCCGGAACCGGCTGCTCAAGGAGCGCCACCCGCAGTTCCGCGAGCAGCGGCTGCATGGCCTCGACCAGCTTCCGGTCCCAGCTCTCATTGGGATCGACGATCAAGGCCGCTTGGGGAGCCGCCGCCCGCACGGCCCGGATCTGCGCCTCGGGGTCGTTCGCGTCGACCTTGACCTTGAGCAAAGGCGCATGGGCCACGATCGCGGTCGCACGGGCCATTGCCTCCGGCGTATCGATCACGATCGTGAGCGCGCTCGGCAGCCGCTCCGGCGCGGGCGCCCCGATCATGGCCGCGACATCTCGCCCCGAGCGGCGAGACTCCAGGTCCCACAAGGCACAGTCGATCGCATTGCGCGCGGCGCCGGGCTCCATTGCCCTCAGGAAGTCGGTCCGCTCCCCTCCGCTCTCGACAAGCGCCCGCACCTCCTGGATTTGCGCAAGCGTGCTTTCGACGCTCTCCCCATAGCGCGGGTACGGCACGCCCTCGCCCTGCCCCGTCACATCCCGTTCTAAAATCGTCACGGTGATCACGTCCGCGGCGGTTTTCACGCCGCGGGCGATCCGGAACGGATGGGTCAGTGGGAAGCGATCGTGCTGCGCGTGGAGGGTGCGACGCATAGGAGCCGGTCTAGAATCGCATCCACTCCGAAGGCCATCGGATCGGTGCAGGGGATGCCGAGCTGGTCCTCCGTCTTCGCGCAGAGGCGAAGGGCGGATTCGAGGCTCATGCCCGACGTGTTGAGGCAAACGCCGACGGCGCGCACTTCGGGGCTGGTCAGCCGCGCGGCCTCGAGATTGCGCTCGAGGCATTCGGCGAGCTCCGGGAGCGTGCGGCCGGGAATGCCGCGCATGTGCGGGCGACCGGGCTCATGGCAGAGCACCAGCGCCTCGGGCTGGGCGCCGTGGAGCAGGCCCATCGACACGCCGGCGAAGGACGGGTGGAAGAGCGAGCCCTGCCCTTCGATCAGGTCCCAGCCGTCATCGTCGCGTGCGGGCGCCAGCTGCTCGATCGCGCCTGCGATGAAGTCCGCCACCACCGCGTCGACCGGGACGCCTTCGCCGGCGATCAGGATGCCGGTCTGGCCGGTGGCCCGGAAATCCGCAGCGATGCCGCGCTCGCGAAGGGCGCGGGTGAGGGCGAGCGTCGCATACATCTTGCCCACCGAGCAGTCCGTGCCCACCGTCAACAGCCGGTGCCCGGCTCGCGGATAGCCCTTTCCGACTGTGAGGTTCTCGGGCGGCTCGCGAAGATCGAACAGCTGCAGCCCCCGCTCGGCCGCAAGCGCAACGAGGCGCGGCTCGCCGCGGAGCCGCTCGTGCAGGCCCGCCGCCACGTTCATGCCGGCTTCCAGCGCCGCCGCCGCATCGTCGACGAGATCGGTCGGAAGCTTGCCGCCGGCGCTGGCCACTCCCAGCACCAGGGTCCGCGCCCCGGCAGCCGCGGCTTCTGCCATCCCGAGGCGCGGCAGGCCGAGCGTCATCGGGCAATCGTCATAGCGGAACTCGCCGACGCAATCCTCACGCCGGAAGGTCGCGACCCCGCGCGAAGTCTTGATGCCGAGCGCATCCGCGCTGTGGCCGAGATAAACGAGAAAAGGCGCCGGGATCATCGAGGCCGAAACGTATCGACACCCTCCAAGCTCCACGCATAGCGAGTGCGGCGCTCGCTATAGCCGCTCGTTATGCATCGAGGATGCGGCCCAGCGTCTTCAGGAACTCGGTCGCGAGCGCGCCGGGGGGCCGGTTGATCAGGAACATGGCGTGGATGTCGAAGGTGAGCGGCGGCTTCAGCGGGCGCATGGCGAGACCCGGCACGAGCGAGGCCTGGGCGGTGAAGCTGTCGACCACGGTCATCCCCACGCCCTGCCGAACGAGTGCGCTCGCGATGTAGAAGGTCCGGGCCGAGACGACCTCGTCCAGCTCCAGCTCCAGACGCTGCAGTTCCTGAGTGAAGAGCTGCCCGATCGGCCCGCTCGCGGCGAGGCTGATGAAGCGGCGGCCGCGAAGCTGCTCCAGCTCTATCCGCGGCGGCGCGTCGGGCATGTCCTCCTCCCGGTAGAGCACGACCAATTCGCCCTCGCCAAGCCAGCGATGGCCGATCGGCGCTGCCGGCGGCACCTGGTAGGCGATCGCGATGTCGCTCTCGCGCTCGTAAAGCTTCCGCAGCAGATCGTCGTGATGCACCGTCTGGAGGTCGAACTTCACGTCGCTGTGCGTGCGCAGGAAGCGCGACACCGCCGTCGGGATGGCGTCGAGCGCGAGCGAGGGCAGCGCCGAGACGCGGAGCACGCCGCCAACGCCGCGGCGCAGGTTCCGGCCCGCCTCTCGCAGCGCATAAACCCGGTCTTGGATCTCGCTCACCTCGGTGAAGAGCACATGCGCGTCCTGCGTCGGAACGAGCCCGCCGCTGGTCCTCTGGAAGAGCGGAAATCCCAGCAGGGATTCGGCATGGCGCAACATCTTCGACACCGACGGCTGCGACACGTTCAGCGCACGCGCTGCGGCGCTGACGGAGCCGTTGACGTAAACGGCGTGGAAGATCTCGATATGGCGGAGGTTCATCGGCTGCGGTTCGTTCGTTCGAGCGCAGGCTTAGCGGGTCTCCGCCGCTTTGTCGCCGAAGAGCTTGGAAGGGTTGAGCAGCCCTTCGGGGTCGATCGCGTCCTTCAGCCGCCGCATCAATTGCACCGCTTCGGGGCCATGCTCCATCAGCATCGCCTCGCGCTTGCCGATGCCGATGCCGTGCTCGCCCGTGCAAGTGCCGCCGACCGAGAGCGCATGCTCGACCATCGCCTCATTGATCGCCCGGGCCTTTGCCCAGGAGTGCTCGTCGTCGGGAGCGAGCACGAAGAAGACGTGGAAGTTGCCGTCGCCGACATGGCCGAGGATGGGAGCCAGGAGGCCCGTGCGCTCCACCTCCGCCTGCACGCGCCCGATCGCGTCGGCGAGGTGCGAAATGGGGACGCAAACGTCCGTCACCCAGGTAACCGAATTGGGCAGCATCGCGCGGGCGGCGGGTAGCGCCTGGTGCCGCGCTTTCCACAGCGCCGAGCGCGCCTCGGTCTCGACAGCGCGGGTGAGCGTCCCACCCCCGAGCTCGCTTCCGAAGGTCTGCATCAGATCGAGCTGCTCGCGAACCGCTCCTTCGGAGCCGTGCAGCTCGATGAACAGCGTCGGCTGCTCGGGAAGCGCGAGGTTCGAGAACCGGTTGCAGGCCCGGATCGCGGCCGCGTCCAGGAGCTCGATCCGCGCGACCGGGACGCCGGACTGGATCGTGGCGATGACGGTATGCACCGCCCCCTCCAGCGTCTCGAACGGCCAGGTGCCGGCCAGCACCGTCTCCGGCTGGCCATGCAGCCGCAACGTCGCTTCCACAGTGATGCCGAGCGTGCCCTCGGAGCCCAAGAAGAGGTGGGTGAGGTCGTATCCCGCGGCGGACTTGCGGGCGCGCGAGCCGGTGCGGACGAGGGTGCCGTCGGGAAGCACCACCTTCAGCGCCAGTGTATTCTCCCGCATCGTGCCGTAGCGCACCGCATTGGTGCCGCTCGCGCGCGTGGCGATCATGCCGGCCATGGTGGCATTGGCGCCCGGATCGATGGGGAAGAAGAGGCCGGTGCTCCTCAGCTCGGCATTGAGCTGCTCGCGCGTGACGCCGGGTTCGACCACGCACAGCATGTCTTCCGGGCTGATCTCGACGATGCGGTCCATCGCCGAAAGGTCGATGCAAAGCCCGCCTGCGACGGAGGCGGCATTGCCCTCGAGCGACGTGCCGGCGCCATAAGGCACGACCGGAACGCGGAACTCCCGCGCTGCGCGGACCAGCCGCTGCACCTCCTCCACGCTCGTCGGGCGCACGACGAGATCGGGCAGATGCTCGCCATGATGACCCTCGCTCCGCCCATATTGGCTGAGCGCGCTGGGGCTGTTCAGGAGCCGCGGCCCGAACTCCGCCGCGAGCGCGGCCTGAAGCGAGGATGTCGCCTCGGCGCTCACTCTCGACGCGGCAATGTGCATTCGTCTCTCCGGGGCCTTTGCAGCCAGCATATCGGAACGCGGCTGCGGGTGACAACGTGCCGTTGCTGGGCGATTGCTGGCGCCACTTCGGCCTGATAGGCGCCGGGGCGTGTCAGCCCCCGAGCCTCTTCGCGCCGAGCAGACCCTGATGCAGCGGGAAGCCGCCGAGGCGCCGGCGGTCGCGGAGCGCCAGAATGCGGAACTCGCCGAGCTGATGAGCAGCCTCGGCGGTCGTCTGCGCAACCTCGACCCGCGTCTCGTCGTCACCTGCGCCAGGGGCAGCTCGGACCATGCCGCGACGTACGCGAAATATCTGATCGAGACCCGCGCCCGCACGCCGGTCGCGTCCTTCGCGCCCTCCACCTCGTCGGTCTACGGCACCTCCTGGCGCAAGCTCGACAGCGCGCTCTTCCTCGCCATCTCGCAATCCGGCCGCAGCCCCGACCTCCTCGTTTCCGCGAAGGCCGCGCGCGATGCAGGCGCGCTCGTGGTCGCGATCGTCAACGATGCGAGCTCGCCGCTGGCCGACATCGCCGAAGTCACGATCCCGCTCCTCGCCGGCACCGAACGGAGCGTCGCCGCGACCAAGTCCTACATTGCTTCCCTGCTCGCGATCGCCCGGCTGGTCGCCGCCTGGACCGATGACGAAGCGCTGCAAGGCGGGCTGTCCGACGCGCCTCGAATCCTGGGCGAAGCCTGGGGGCTAGACTGGTCGCCCGCTCTCACGCCGCTCGCCCCTGCGGCCAATCTCTACGTCCTGGGGCGCGGCCTCAGCCTCGGCATCGCGCAGGAGGCCGCGCTGAAGCTCAAGGAAACCTGCGGCCTTCACGCGGAATCCTACAGCGCCGCGGAAGTGAAGCATGGTCCGATGGCGATCGTCGGCGCGGGGTTTCCGGTGATGATGCTGGTCCCGAACGATGAAGCGCGCGATGCCTTCGAGCCGCTAGCGAGCGACTTCATCTCGCGCGGCGCCCAGGTGATGATCACCTGCGAGGCCATTGGCGGCGCCCTGCCCCTTCCGTTCGTCCCGCGCCTCCACCCCGCAATCGCCCCGATCGCATCGATCCAGAGCTTCTACAGGATGGCGGCGGCGCTCAGCATCGCGCGCGGCCTCCACCCCGACGAGCCGCCGCACCTCAAGAAGGTCACAGAAACCCGATGAGCGCCTTCGCTCTCCTCCCAACCCGAGTACTCACGCCGGCCGGCTTCGAAGCGGACCGGTGCCTCGTGGTCGACGGCGGCATCATTTCCGCAATCGTCCCCGCTACCGACTGCCCGAACGGTGTGGAACGGTTGGACGTCGAGGGCGACCTTCTCCCCGGCTTCATCGACCTGCAGGTGAATGGCGGCGGCGGGGTGTTGTTCAACGATCATCCTACCGTCGAGGGCATCGCCGCGATCGGCGAAGCGCATCGCCGGTTCGGCACCACGGGCTTCTTCCCCACCCTCATCAGCGACGAACTCGAAGTCGTGGCCCGCGCCATCTCCGCCGTCGACGCGGCGATCGAGCGCGGAGTGCCGGGCGTCCTCGGCATCCACATCGAAGGCCCGTTCCTCAATCCCGATAAAAAAGGGATCCACGACGCGACCAAGTTCCGAACCCTGGACGACGCCGCCATCGACCTCCTCTCGTCCCTTAAGCGCGGCCGAACGCTCGTAACGCTCGCCCCGGAGCGCGCTCCGGCCGGCGCAATCCGAGAGTTGGCGGCGCGCGGCGTAGTCGTCGCCGCGGGTCACACGAACGCCAGCTACGAAGAAACCCGAACCGGTCTCGACGAGGGCGTCAGTGGCTTCACCCACCTTTACAATGCCATGACCCAGCTCGGCAGCCGCGCGCCCGGTGCGGTCGGCGCCGCCTTGGAAGACCGCACCGCGTGGTGCGGCCTCATCGTCGACGGTTACCATGTCCACCCGGCCGCGCTGCGCGTCGCGCTCGCCGCGAAAGGCGCCGAGCGCCTCGCGCTGGTCACCGATGCGATGCCGACCGTCGGTTCCGAGACGAAGGAGTTCTGGCTCGGGAACACCCATATCGTGGCCGAGAACGGCCGCTGCACCGGCCCCGACGGCACGCTCGCCGGCTCCGATCTCGATATGGCCGGAGCAGTCCGCAACGCAGAGGACATGATGGGCGTCGATTTCGAAACCGCCGTCCGCATGGCGAGCGAGGTTCCCGCCGCCGCGATGGGCCTCTCAGCCGTCACCGGCTCGATTCGCCTTGGCCTTCGCGCCGACCTCGTCCTGATGGACGGGGCCAAGCAGGTCGTCCGGACCTGGATCGCCTAGACCAGCTCCTTCTCCGCCGCCCGCGTCCGCGCGAGCAGGATCGCCCCGTCGAGCGCGTCCCCCTTGGGCTCGGTGAGCCGCTCGCGAATGCTCGCTGCCAACCAGTCCCGCATCCGGGCGGCGACGCCGCCCATCAGGCAGCAGCTCGGCGCGCCCCGATCGAGCAGCACGCGGATCAGGCGGTCGAGCCTCAGCGCCGCGCCCTGCACGATCGCTTCGGCGACCGGATCTCCTTGGGTCGCATAATCCATCACCATCGGGGCGAAGACGGCATAGTCGGTCGGCGTCGCGCGCGCGGTCCAATCGACGATCTCGCCCGCCGACCCCTGGAAATAATCCAGCACCTCTTCCGTCATCGCGCTGTGCGGAATGCGCCCGTCGCGCGCCCACAATGAGCGCCTGATCGCTCTCACCCCGAGATCGGCACCGCTGCCCTCGTCCGAGATGGGAAAGCCGTAGCCGCCGATCGTGTAGACCTCCTCGCCGACCCGCGCGAAGCCGATGCTCCCCGTTCCGACGATCACGATCGCGCCGTCCCCGCCCGCATGGGCGCCCAGATTGGCGATCGCGGCATCGCTCGCAAAGGCGATCGAGCGGAACGGGAAGTCATGCTCCCGAAGGCTCGGCAGCGTGCCGCGCCGGTTGAGCCCGGCAATGCCGAGGCCGGCCCGGATCGAGCCGAGATGCTCCTCACCGAGCCCCGCCTCGCCCAAGGCCTGCATATAGGCGTCAGCCACCGCCTGAAGAGCTTCGGGCATTCCGATCCGCGTATTGCCCGGCCCGCCCTCGCCCGTTCCGACGACCTCGCCATCGCCCGTGACGAGCCGCGCCCGGGTGTGCGTGCCGCCGGCGTCGATGCCGAGGTAATATTCCATATGCACTTGTTATCCCCGCCGCCCGCCAGGGCAGATTAAGAATGTGTCGCACCGCTGCCAATAAAGATAATAGCGGGCGGGAGAATGACAGGAGGCCGCGCATTTCCACAGAGTTGATCAGCCCGCGCTATGCCGCGCTCGACCTTTGGCCGACGCAGGACGCGGTGCAGGCGATGCTGGAGGCCCAGCTCGCGGCGGCGGCCGCGGTGCAGGCCGCGGGCGCAGCCATCGCGGCTGCGGCGAATGCGGCGGCCGAGCGGCTGAAGGACGGCACAGGGCGCCTCGTCTATGTGGGGGCGGGCACTTCGGGGCGCCTCGCGGTGCTGGACGGCGTCGAGCTCGGCCCGACTTTCAATTGGGGAGACGACCGGCTGGTCTACGCTCTCGCGGGCGGTGAGCAGGCGCTCCTGACGGGCGTGGAGGGCGCAGAAGACGATGCCGGCGCCGCGGAGGAGCTGATCCGCGATAAGAAGCTGACCCGGTCCGATGTGGTGATCGGCGTCGCCGCCAGCGGGCGCACGCCGTATACAGTTGCGGCGGTACGAACGGCAGCTGCCGCCGGAGCACTGACCGTGGGGATCGCCAGCAACCCCGAAACCCCGCTGCTCGAAGCGGCCGCCCACCCGATCCTCATCGACACCGGGCCGGAGGTCGTCGCCGGTTCCACGCGCATGAAGGCCGGCACCGCGCAGAAGATCGCGCTCAACACCTTCTCCACCGCCGTCATGCTCCGCCTGCGGCGGGTCCATGACGGCCTGATGGTGGACATGCGCCTGTCGAACCGCAAGCTGCGCAACCGCGCCGCCGCGATGGTCGCCCGGATCAGCGGCACCGACCTGGAAACCGCCGCCGCAGCCCTCGCCCGCGCCGACGGCAACATCAAGCAAGCCTCCCTGATCGCCCAAGGAGCCGATCCGGACGAGGCCGCGACGCTGTTGAAGAGCTGCGGCGACAACCTGCGCGCCGCTCTCGCCTCCCGGGACCCGCGGCGGCTTTAGGGGCTCACCGGGTCTATTGCGGCCACTGTGCGGCCGAAGCTGCCAAGGCTACTGGAGGTGAGGGAGATGGCCGCAGCCGATCCGCGCTCGAGCCCCGCACCCGCGCCCGTGAAAATGGCAACCATCGCGTCCACCTCTTCCCTTGAGTGGGGCGACACTGCCTCCCCCCACTGACGCCCTGATCGGGGGAAAAGCGGATTTGTTTAGCGGCGCCGGAAGTTTTCGGTGTGGATCGGCTCTGCTCCCACGCTGTTAGGCGGCGCCCGACACAAGGTGCAGGAGCGGCCTAAGGCCGCACTGCGGGTGCGGGGCGTGGCGCCGTCGAGGGCCCTCTCCCCTCGACTTGAGGCCAGCCGTCCTTCCAGACGATCCTGTCGAGCAGCATGACGCGGCGGGTATTCACATCGTCCGCGGGCTTGGAGCGCGGCCGGCGGGAATCCACGGCGTGGTAGAGCATCCAGTCGTTTCCGTCCGCATCCTGAACCACCGCATTGTGGCCCGGGGCGACCCAGAGCCCCTGCCGCTCAAGGATGACGCTGTTCGGCGCGCCGGTGGCGGCGGCAAGGGTCTCGAAGCGCCCGGTGGCGCTGCGGGATCGTGCGACCATGACGGCGTAATGCGCCTTGGGGCCGCAGCAATTGTCGCCTGAGTAGAATAGGTAATAATAACCGTCGCGCCGGATCACCCAGGCGCCTTCGATCAGCCGCTGATATTCGTGCGGGTCCTCCGACTTGACCGGCTGGATGAGGTCGACAGGCGCGCTGCCGGGCGCGAAGTCGAGGCGATCGGGCCCGAGCTCCTGAACCTTGATCGCTCCAAACCCCGAACCCCAATAGAGCAGCCGCTTGCCGGTCGCTGGGTCGTCATAGGCCATCGGGTCGATGTTCACGAAGCCGGAGCCGCATTGCAGCGGCTCGCCCTTGTCGCGGTACGGGCCCTCCGGGCGGTTCGCCGTCGCGACCGCGAGGCAGAGCCCGCGTTCAGGGTCGGCGAGCGCGGCATCGGGCTTGGCGGAATAATAGAGATAGTAGCGGCCGCTCGCCCGGTGGACGTGAGGCGCCCAGAAATCCTGGGTCTTGCTTGCCCAGGAGGGTTTCGCCGGCAGGGCGTCGCCCAGCAGCTCCCAGCGCAGGAGATCCGGGGAGCGCGCCACCTGCACGTTGCGCATCTGCCCCTCGCCTCCGCCTTGAGTGCCGTAGACATAGTAGAAGCCGTCCGGAGCCTTCAGCACCGCCGGATCGGGTAAGTCCGCGTCCAGGACGGGATTGCTGTAGCTGGCCCGGGGTGCCAGACTTGCCGGTGTCGCGCAGCCGTTGAGCGCGAGTGCGAACAGCATGAGGAGAAAGGCGTGACGCATGAGCAGCGACATATCACCCTTCCCTCCTAGCAGCGATCTAGGCGATCCAGGGCCATGACAAAAAGCCCGCTGCTGATCGCCGGGGTCATCGGGGCAATCGGCGGCACCGCGCCTGCCGCGGCGCCCGCCCCCGTCCACGCGCCCGTCTTTCGGCAGGATTTCGCGGATCCGTTCATCGTGCAGCATAAGGGCGAATATATCGCTTATTCGACCAACAGCGGTTCGAACCTGCCGATCGCGACCTCGCGCAACCTTGTTGACTGGGCGTTCGCGCCCGACCCGCAAAGGCCGGGCAAGCCGCTCGACGGCATGCCGCAGCTCGGTTCCTGGGTGCGCAAGGGGCTGACCTGGGCTCCCGAGGTGCTGGAGGTCGGTGGCCGCTGGCTGCTCTATTATACGGCGCGCGACCACAAGCGGAACCTCCAGTGCATCGGCGTCGCCATTGCGAGCGATCCGCGCGGGCCGTTCCGCGACCCTTCCGAGCGTCCGCTGGTATGCCAGACCGAGCTCGGCGGAACGATCGACGCCAATCCGTTCCGCGACGCCGACGGCAAGCTCTACCTTTACTACAAGAATGACGGGAACGCGGTTCGAAAGCCGACGGAGATCTGGGCGCACCGCCTTTCGCCCGACGGCGCGTCGCTAGTCGGCGAGGCGGTGTCGATGGGACTCAAGAACGACCGCCCCTGGGAAGCGCACGTGATCGAGGCACCGACGATGGTTCGCCGGCCGGGCGGCTATACGATGCTGTATTCCGCCAATCATTTCGGGTGGGAACGGGACCAGCGGCTCTCCCCATATGCGATGGGCTATGCGATCTGCAGCACGCCGCTGGGACCGTGCACCGACGGACCCGACAATCCGCTGCTCTACAGCTATAATGGGCGGGAGGCGGGCTGCCTGAGCGGACCCGGGCACCAGTCCGTGTTCAGCGCCGGCGGGCGCGAGTTCATCTCTTTCCACGCCTGGGCGGCAACGCCTGGATGCCGCAAGCTCGACAACAAGCGCTTCTTCTACATCGCTCCCGTGTCGTGGAAGGATGGCAAGCCGCTGATCGGGCCGAGCATCCGCGCACGGGCCGGAGAGCCTGGGCCACAGACCGCAGGGACCCGCCGAAACTAGCCCAAAGAAAATGGGCCGGAGCGGTTTGCGCCCCGGCCCAGTTTTTCAAACCCGAACCGAGCTTTACAGCCGGAAGCGCGCGCCCAGCGAAAAGGTCTGCTCGTCGTAGCGCAGGTAGCGGACATAATCGGCGCGAGGCGCCCCGGCGCGTGCCGAGCTGAAATCGACGCGGAATGCATCGCCCGTGAGATTGGTCGCGTCGAAGAAGATCGTCAGGTTCTCGCCGAACGTATAGTTCGCCGAGAAGTCCAACCGTCCAGCGGGTCGGGCGAATTCCCGGTAGAACCCGCCCTGTTCGTCGCCACGAACGTCGCGGCGATCCAGGTAGCTGCTGCGCTTGTTGTACGTGAGCCGGGCGGAGAATGGACCTCCTTCGTAAAGCCCAGCGATGTTGTACGCATGCTGGGACACGCCGCCATAGTCGCCGGGCCCTTCAGGCGAGGTGATCAGATCGAACTGGGAGGTATTGGTCACCGGATTCAGGACCTCCACTTCACCGTCCAGATAGGTGTAATTCGCCTGGATGCCGAAGTTGCGGAGGAACTCCGGGACGAACTCGGCTTCGAAAAAGGTCGAAACCTGGGCTTCGAAACCTTCGATGCGGCCACGGCGCGTGTTTACCGGCGCCGTGATGCGAACCAGCCCGAGCACCGGATCGTTGAAGTCGGGAAGAGTCTGGTCCTGAATGAACCCCGTCAGATCGCGCCGAAAGGCAGCCAGCGAAGCGAACCCGGTGCGCGAGAAGAAATATTCGAGCGAAGCATCGTAATTGGTGGATTCGACCGGCCGCAGGTTAGGATTGCCGCCACGGCCGGTCCGCAAGCCGCCCTGCGACGGATCGGGCGCACCGACGTCCACCGAGGGATTGAGTTGCTGGAACGTCGCCCGGGTGCGGGTCTGCGTGTAGGACAAGCGCGCCTGCACTTGCGGGGTGATACGCCAGCGAACGTTGGCGGTCGGCAGGTAGTCGGTATATTCCGACTGGCTGGAAAGCGGCGTCGGGACACCCCCCACCAGAGCAACACCGTCGATCTGCGTTTCCGTTCGGACCGCCCGCAGGCCAACCACGCCGTCGAACGCGTCGCCGAACCGGTAATTGAGCTGCGCATAACCGGCGAGTGTCTCCTCGTCCGCATCGAAAACCGAGTTCGCGTTTGGCGCGGGCGAATCCAGCGTGAACGCTCGACCGTTGTTGGGGAATCCGAAATCGGGCTGATTGGTGATGATGAACTGCCGCAGTGCCTCGCGATTCTCGCGAATGGAGCGGTACGTCGGCGTGAGAAAGGTTTCGGTGCCCGACTGTACATTCGTGCCTCGGAACCCGCGGCGAGGGACTTCGAATTCGAGCGGCAGCGCGCTGATCGGAAACCGGCGATCCCGCCCGAATCCGCCGAACCGATTGCCGAATTCGCGATGCGCATCCCGGGTCGTGTAGCGCGCGCCGACTTCCACGGAGCGGATGAAGCTCTCGTCGCCGAACTCATATTCCGCGTCGATCCGCGCCTGATAGTCGTCGCCCTCGGAAACCTGGAATTCCTCGTAGAGGCCTTCGAAGAGTTGGTTGGCCGGGTTGGTCAGGTCGCAATTGCGGACGGTGAATTCCGGCGTCTCAAGGTCGAAATCGACGGTGTAGCCATTTTGGCAATAGCGACGGTCCACCGATTCCGTGGATCCGGTGAACCGGCTGTCCGTCCGGGCGAGATCGACCGCGAGTTGGAACGGCCCGGCCTCGTACCTGCCGCCAACCGCGAACTGGTAAGTGTCGGTTTTGTTGAACGTGCCGCCCTGGAATGAAAACAGAGCGTCGCCCGGGTTGGTGACAGTGCCGCTCGACAGCAAGTTCGTGCCCTCGCGGAACACGAGATTGGAATAGGACTGACCGCCAAAGAGCAGAGCGTCCAGACGCCGGTCCGAAATCTTGTTGCGGAAGCCCTGATATAAGCCGTCCACGTAGAATTCGAGCGTATCGTTCGGTCGCCACTGAAGCGCGATGTTGACGGAGGGCCGAGTGCGGTCGCCCTCGCGATAAAATAAGCGTTGGACATCCGGGAAGCGAACGCGCTGGCCGTTGATGACCGGATCGGCGATGAAGTCCGTATTCGACGGCTCGGAATCGAGGAACTTGAGCTGCGTGTACGAGGCATTCACGAGCACGCCGATCTCGCCAATCCCCGTGTCCCAGCGATTGCTGAGCAGGATGTTGCCATTGGGTGTCAGCTCGCCGGCCTGGGCCGTGTAGAGGCCCCACACCGATCCGGCCACTTCCAGGCCCTTGAAGTCGAACGGCCGCCGCGAGCGAACGTTGACGAGACCCGCAAGGCCGGCTTCGACGAGGCTGGGAGTGGTCGTCTTGAACACTTCGAGAGCGGCGATGTTCGCCGACGGGAAATCCTGCAAAGCGACGACGCGGGTTTCGGCAGTGAATATCTCGCGGCCGTTATAGGTAGTGGCAAAATCCGGCAGGCCGCGGATGAGAACGCTCGACGCTTCGCCGCCGGTCCGCACGACTTGCACGCCCGGGATGCGGGCTGCCGTGTCGGATACGGCAAGATCCGGCAGCTTTCCGATATCTTCCGCCACGATCGCATCGACGATCTGCTCGGAATTGCGCTTCAGGTTCTGGGCCGAACGAAGACTCTCGCGGAAACCCGTGACGACGATCTCTTCGCCGGCTGCCGCGTCGTCCGCTCCCGTGACTCCCTGCACGGGATCATCGGTCTGCGCAGCCCCCGCCTCCGGGTCTGCAGGCTGCTCCTGCGCTTGCGGCTGCGGGGCCGTGCCCTGCGTCTGGGCCCAAGCGGATGCGGGCAGCGCGAACAAGGCGGCCGACGACGAACAGAGCAAGAATGATTTGAAGCGCATGTGACCGACCCCCCAGCGATGGACAACGCGTGGCCCTCTTTGCGGGACCTTAACGGCCGGATCATGCAGCGTGCCCGAAGACCCCACAACCCGTTCAATGTGTTTTATCGGCATGTGTTGTAGACAAGCCGCAACATAGTTTGTCCGACAAGACTTGCTTGACTTGATCGTTTTTCCTTAAGCCCGCGCTCATGAGCGGCGCCTGGTCTTTCTTCATCGATCGCGGGGGAACGTTCACAGACATCGTTGCCCAGGCGCCGCACGGACCGCTGCTGACGCGCAAGCTCTTGTCGGAAAATCCTGAGCGCTACGATGACGCGGCCGTGGCGGGCATTCGGGCGTTGATGGAGGAACATGGCGCCGCGCCGATCGCGGCGGTGAAGATGGGGACGACGGTTGCCACCAATGCGCTGCTTGAGCGCAAGGGTGAGCCGGTGGTGCTGGCGATCACGCGAGGTTTCGGCGATGCGCTCCGGATCGGATATCAGGCGCGGCCGCATATCTTCGCGCGCAAAATAGAGCTTCCGAAGCCGCTCTACAGCGACGTCATCGAGATCGACGAGCGCGTGACCGCCGAGGGCGAGGTGCTGCGGCCTCTCGACCTGGCCGCGGCGGAGCACGCATTTCGCAGCGCTTATAAGCGCGGCACGCGCGCCGCCGCCATCGTGCTGATGCACGGCTGGCGCTGGACCGCGCACGAGGCGGCGCTGGCGAAACTGGCACGAGAGATCGGTTTCACCCAGGTCTCCGCCAGCCATCAGGTGGGCCCCCTCATCAAGCTGGTCGGGCGCGGCGACACCAGCGTGGTCGATGCGTACCTCTCCCCTGTCCTGCGGCGCTATGTCGACCGCGTCGTGAGCGCGCTCGGAACAGGCACGCGCTTGTTCTTCATGCAGTCGAGCGGCGGGCTCACCGACGCGGCGGCGTTCCAGGGCAAGGACGCGATCCTTTCGGGCCCCGCAGGCGGCATCGTCGGAATGGTCCGCACGGCGGCGGACGCGGGGTTCGACAAGGTCATCGGCTTCGACATGGGCGGGACCTCGACCGACGTGTCGCACTTTGCCGGCGAATATGAGCGGACGAACGAGACGATGGTCGCCGGGGTCAGGGTGCGGGCGCCGATGCTGCAGATCCATACGGTCGCGGCCGGCGGCGGCTCCATCTGCCATTTCGACGGCAGCCGCTTTCGCGTCGGGCCCGACAGCGCCGGAGCCGTGCCCGGGCCGGCCTGCTACCGTCGCGGTGGCCCGCTGACGATCACCGACTGCAACGTGGTCCTGGGCAAGATCAGGCCGGAGCATTTTCCCGCCGCCTTCGGCCCCGGCGGCGACCAGCCGATAGACGCGGAGGCTTCGCTTGCCCGCTGCGCGGAGATCGCCGAGCGCGCGGGCCTCGGCCTGCGCGAGACCGCCGAAGGATTTGTGCGGATTGCCGTCGAGAACATGGCCAATGCCATCAAGCAGATCTCGATCGCGCGGGGCCACGATGTCAGCCGCTACACGCTGCAATGCTTCGGCGGCGCGGGCGGTCAGCATGCGTGCCTTGTGGCGGATGCCCTGGGCATGAAGCGCGTGATGATCCATCCGCTGGCCGGGGTGCTCTCGGCTTACGGGATGGGCCTCGCGGACATGGTGGAACTGAGGCAGCGCAGCCTCGGCGGAGCGGAGCTGGGGCCGGTGCTGGAGGAGCTCGAGACCGAAGCGGTGGCGGCGCTTCGCGCACAGGGGGTGGAGCGGGTCGAGGTGCGCAGACGGGCGGCGCTTCGTTACGAGGGAAGCGATACGGCGCTCGAGGTCGCAGTTTCGGACGACATGAAATATTCGTTCGAGGAGCTTCACCGGGCCCGGTTCGGCTTCACGTCCGACGCGCCCGTCGTGGTCGAAACAGCGATCGTGGAGGCGACATCCTCCCCGGGACGGGGAGGGAGACCGCTGCCGGGGGCAGTGGTGGAGCGGGCCCCGAGACCCACGCGGCCGGAGAGCCCCCTCCACCAGCCTGCGGCTGGTCCCCCTCCCCGTCCCGGGGAGGACTTGTTCGACCGCGCTTTGCTCCGGCCGGGTGCGCACATTCGAGGCCCGGCGATCATCATCGACCCTTCCGCGACCACGGTCGTGGAGCCCGGCTGGCAGGCCGAGGTGGACGCCCTCGGCAACCTCATCCTCACCCGGAGCGAGCCCCGCGCGTCCGCGCACGCCATTGGCACCGAGGCCGATCCGGTGACGCTGGAGATCATGGGCAACCTCTTCATGGCGATCGCTGAGGAAATGGGGGTCGCGCTCCAGAACACGGCATCTTCGGTCAACATCAAGGAGCGGCTCGATTTCTCCTGCGCGATCTTCGACCGCGAAGGGGCGCTGATCGCCAATGCGCCGCACATTCCGGTGCATCTGGGATCGATGGGCGACAGCATCCGCACGATCATCGCTGCCCGGGGCGAGGCGCGCGACGGGCGAGGGATGAAGTCCGGCGACGCCTACGTGCTGAACGCTCCCTATCGCGGCGGCACGCACCTTCCCGACATCACCGTCATCATGCCGGTCTTCCTGGAGGACGACCCCTCCCCCGCCTGGTATGTCGCCGCGCGCGGGCACCATGCCGATGTCGGCGGGATCGCGCCCGGATCGATGCCGCCGAACAGCGTCACGGTGCACGATGAGGGCGTGCTGATCGACAATGTGCTGCTGGTCGATGCGGGTCAGTTCCTCGAGGCCGGGATGCGCGATCTGCTCGGTTCGGCCCAGTGGCCGGCGCGCGATCCCGACCGCAACATCGCCGATCTAAAAGCGCAGATCGCCGCCTGCACGCGCGGCGCCAACGAGCTTCGGCGCATCGCGGGCGAATATGGGCGCGAGGTGATCGACGCTTATATGGACCATGTCATGGCCAATGCCGAAGAGGCGGTGCGGCGGCTGATCTCCGGTCTCAAGGACGGCCAGTTCACATACCCGATGGACAATGGAGCGCAGGTCTCAGTGCGGGTGTCGGTGGACCAGGAGAACCGCTCGGCGGTCGTCGATTTCACCGGGACCAGCGAGCAGCAGCCGAACAACTTCAATGCGCCTTATTCGATCTGCCGCGCGGCGACGCTCTACGTCTTCCGCACCCTGGTGGACGATGCCATTCCGATGAACGACGGGTGCCTGAGGCCAATCACCATGGTCGTGCCCGAGGGATCGATGCTGAACCCGCGCTATCCAGCGGCCGTGGTGGCAGGCAATGTCGAGACCAGCCAAGTCATCACCGACGCGCTCTTCGCGGCCTGCGGAGCGCTGGCGCCAAGCCAGGGCACGATGAACAATTTCACGTTCGGCAACGAGGCCAAGCAATATTATGAAACGATCGCGGGCGGCGCCGGGGCCGGGCCGACGCACGACGGAGCGAGCGCGGTTCAGACGCACATGACCAACAGCCGCCTCACCGATCCCGAGATATTGGAGACGCGCTTTCCGGTGCTGCTTGAGCGCTTCGCGATCCGCCGTGGGTCGGGCGGAAACGGTGCCCACGAGGGCGGCGACGGAGTCGAGCGCCACATCCGCTTTCGCGAGCGCATGCGTGCCAACATCCTTTCCAACCGCCGCGAGGTGCCGCCGGCCGGGCTTGCGGGCGGCGGCGACGCGAAAGCGGGAGTGAACCAGATCGTCCGCGCCAAAGGGACCGTCGAGACGCTCGGCGCCACCGCTTCGGCCGAGATGGCGCCGGGCGACATGTTCGTCATCGAAACGCCAGGCGGCGGAGGCTTCGGGGCACCATGAATTATTGGGTCCTCATCGGCATCCTGATCGTCGTGGCGGGGTTCGCGCTGCGGCTCAATCCGATGCTGGTGGTGACGGCGGCCGCGATCGTCACCGGCCTGATCGCCGGCATGGACCCCGTCGAGGTCGTCTCCACCTTCGGCAAGGCGTTCAACGACAACCGCATCATCGCGATCGTCTGGATCGTGCTGCCGGTGATCGGCTTGCTGGAGCGCTTCGGGCTTCAGCAGCGGGCCGCGGCGGTCATTCGCGGGATGAGGAACGCGACGACGGGGCGGCTGCTGATCCTCTATCTGCTCTACCGCCAAGTGACGGCGGCGATCGGGCTGCATTCCACGGCAGGCCATCCCCAGACGGTGCGGCCGCTGGTGGCGCCGATGGCGCTTGCGGCGGCCGAGAAGCAGCATGGCGAGCTCGATGAACCCACGGCGGAGAAGGTGAAGGCCTATTCGGCCGCGACCGACAATGTCGGGCTCTTCTTCGGCGAGGACATCTTCTTCGCGATCGGCTCGATCGTGCTCATTCAGCAGACGCTCGCCACCTACGGCTACAATCTCGCGCCGCTGGAGCTTGCGCTGTGGGCGATTCCGACAGCCATCCTCGCCTTCCTGATCCATGGGGCGCGACTGATGCTGCTGGATCGGCGGCTTGCAACAGCATCCCGTCACCCCCGCGAAAGCGGGGGTCCCGCTTCTTCTGCCTTTGGTGAAGACGAGAAGCGGGATTCCCGCTTTCGCGGGAATGACACGGATGGAGAGCGCCCATGATCACTCTCCAATGGCTCTATACCCTTGCCGGCCTCATGTTCGCGGCGTTCGCGCTGCTGAGCGCGTTTGACCGCTCACACTCCAAGCGCTTCGGCAACGCCGCTTTCTGGGGGCTGATGGCGCTGAGCCTGCTGGCCGGCGACTTGATCGGCGACTTCGGCAATGGCCTCCTCGTGCTCGGCCTTGCGGGCCTTGCGGGCTTCGGCCTGATCGGCAGGAGCGCGCCGCCGACGACCAGCGAGGAGGAGCGGCAGGGCTGGTCCGACCGGCTCGGTAACAGGCTGTTCCTGCCCGCTTTGATCATCCCGGCGACGGCGCTCTTCGGCACCCTGCTCTACAATTACACGCCGCTCGGCGACCTCGGCTGGTTCGAGGAGAAGCGCGAGACCTACATCTTCCTCGGCCTCGGCGTGCTGCTTGCCATCGCGGCGATCTTCGCCTGGCTCAAACCCCCTGCCCTTGCGCCGCTGCAGGAAGGTCGGCGGCTGATCGACGCGATCGGCTGGGCGGCGGTGCTGCCTCAGATGCTTGCAGCGCTCGGCGTGCTGTTCGCGGCTGCCGGCGTGGGCGACGTGATCGGGGGAATGACCCGGGCCGTCATCCCGGAAGGCAGCATATTCCTGACCGTACTCGTCTTCGGGATGGGAATGGCTCTTTTCACGATGATCATGGGAAATGCCTTTGCCGCCTTTCCAGTGATGGCGGCGGCGATCGGAGTGCCGCTGCTCATTCGCGGCTATGGCGGCGACGCGGCGGTGATCGGGGCGATCGGGATGCTCGCGGGCTTCTGCGGAACCTTGATGACGCCGATGGCGGCCAACTTCAATCTCGTGCCCGCCGCCCTTCTCGAGCTCAAGGACAAGAACGGTGTCATCAAGGCGCAGATCGGGACGGCGCTGCCGCTGCTCTTCGCGAACATCCTCCTCATCTATTGGCTGGCTTTCTAGATGGCGCACATCCTCACTCCGGACATTGCAGCTCGCTTCGCCGAGATCGCATTGGGCCATGTGCGGCAGGAATATCCGCACAAGCTCGACCATGTGATGGACGGGCCGGAGGACGTGCTGGGGCCGCGCGAACTCCATCCCATCTTCTACGGCAGCTTCGACTGGCATAGCTGCGTGCACGGCTATTGGCTGCTGCTGCGGGTGCGGCGGCTGTTCCCGGAACTGCCGGTCTGCGCGCGGATCGAGGAGCTCGCGGACGAGATGCTCACCCATGCCAAAGTGGCGGGCGAGCTCGACTATCTCGACCGCGCCTATAGCGGCGGCTTCGAGCGGCCGTACGGCTGGGCCTGGCTGCTCGCGCTGCACCGCGAAGCGGCGCTGCAGGACCGGCCCGACTGGGCGGAGGCGCTGCAGCCGCTCGGGATGGCATTTGCCGAGCGGTTCATGGCCTTCCTCCCGAAGCTCACCTACCCGATCCGCACCGGCACCCACTTCAACACCGCCTTTGCGATGGTGCTGGCGCTCGAGAGGGCTCAGGAGTGGCACCCTTCCCTCGCGGACCTCATCCGGACTCGGGCGGAGGCTTATTATGGCGAAGATCGCAATTGCCCTGGATGGGAGCCCGGCGGGGACGAGTTCCTGACCTCCGCTCTGGTGGAGGCGCTTTGCATGAAGCGGGTGCTTGCGCCCGAGCGCTTCGGCGTCTGGCTCGACGGCTTCCTGCCGGATCTTGCGGCTGGCGAGCCGCGGACCCTGTTCACACCCGCGACGGCGTCCGACCGCTCGGACGGCAAGATCGCCCATCTCGACGGGTTCAACCTCACCCGGGCATGGTGCTGGCGCGGCCTCGCCGATGCGCTTGAGCCCGCCTTGGCGGAGCTGGCCCTGGCGACCGCCGAAACACATCTCGACGCCAGCCTGCCGCACGTGGCGGGCGACTATATGGGCGAACATTGGCTTGCGACCTTCGCTTTGCTCGCGCTTGAGGCCGGTTGAACTTATTGCACTGCACAATCGTTCGCCCCCTGAATTCCAAAGACATGTCAGGACGAAAATGAACGATCAGAAAAGCACCGCCCGCAGCGAAAAGCGGAAGAGCGACCAGCGCGGGCGCTTGTTCAAATGGGGCGCGGGCGCGGCCGTTGCGGGCACCGCGCTTGCTGCAAGTGCGGTCTACAACCAGCGGCGGGCAAAACGCGCGGAGGCGGAGAACCCGCCGGCCGGCAAGTTCATCGAAGTCGACGGCGTGCGTCTCCACTATCTGGAGCGCGGCGAGGGCGCGCCGATCGTGCTGCTGCACGGCAATGGCGCGATGATCGAGGATTGGGTGGCGAGCGGGCTGCTGCACCGTTTGTCGCAGGGCTACCGCGTGATCGCGTTCGATCGGCCGGGCTTCGGCCATAGCGAGCGGCCGCGCTCCACCATCTGGACGGCTGAGGCGCAGGCCCGGCTCGTGGCCGGCGCGCTGACGCAGCTCGGGATCGAGAAGCCGCTTGTGGTTGGGCATAGCTGGGGCGCCTTGGTGACGCTCGCGCTGGCGCTCGACAATCCAGAGCTCGTGTCGGGTATCGTGCTGCTCGGCGGCTATTATTATCCGAGCGTGCGCGGCGACGTGCTGTTCGCATCGCAGCCCGCAATCCCCGGCATCGGCGATGCGATGCGCTACACGGTGTCGCCCTTGCTCGGGCGTGCCATGAGCCCAGCGGTCGCGAAGACGGTGTTCAGCCCGGCGCCGGTGCCGGACAAGTTCGAGAACTTCCCGATGGATATGGCGCTCAGGCCTTCGCAAATCCGCGCCGAGGCGGCCGAGGCGGCGCTGATGATCCCCGCGGCGGCCATGCTGAGCCCGCGCTTCGGCGAGCTCGACCTCCCGGTGACGATCGTCGCGGGCGACGGCGACAAGATGGTCGATCCGCTGCAGGCCGAGCGGCTCCACGAGGCGATTTCGGGAAGCAGGCTGCTGCTGGTCGAAGGATCGGGCCACATGGTCCATTATACCGCGACCGAGGAAGTGGCCGCGGCCATCGAGGAGGCGCTGCCCGCCGGGCAATGACGCTCTTCTTCACCAGCAACACCCATTTCGGCGATCACCGGACGCTGAACATCCACAAGCGGCCGTTCGGGTCGGTGGCCGAAATGGACGCGCTGCTGGTGGAGCGCTGGAATGCGGCGGTCGGGCCGGATGACGAGGTCTGGCACCTCGGCGACTTCGCCCGCAAAGCGGCGGATGTGCCGGGGCTGCTCGCGCGGCTCAACGGGCGCAAGCATCTCGTGCGCGGCAACAACGACCCGCCGGGCACCAGTGCCGCGGAGGGGTGGGCGAGCGTGCAGGACTATGTGGAGCTGGCGGTGGACAGGCGTCTGCTGGTGCTGTGCCACTATCCGTTCAGGAGCTGGAACGGGCAGCACAAGCGGTCGGTGAACCTTCACGGACACAGCCACGGCAAGCTGAAGCCCCTGCCCCGCCAGATCGATGTGGGCGTCGATGCCTGGGGCTATCGGCCCGTTACGCTGGAGCACTTGCTCTAGCGAGGAGCGAACCATCGTAATTGGCAAGCAGGTCCTCGACGCCGTCGTAAAGCTCGGCGGCGCCGGCCTCCAGCAGGACCTCGTCGGGGAAGCCGCCGCTGCGGAAGCCGATCGTCTTCAGGCCCAGTTTGCAGGCCGCCTCGACATCGTAGGGCGAGTCTCCGACCACCACCACCTCCCCTGGCGTCAGCGGAGCGACCTTCTTCATGGCGGCGGCGAAGATGTCGGGATCGGGTTTCGAATGCTCCGCATCGTCGGCCGAGGTGGTGCCGGTGACGAGGTCCCCGGCGCCGATGACGCCGAGGTGGAACTCCACTTCCTCGCCCTTGGCGGAGGAAGCGAGCACGATCTTCTTGCCGTCGGCATAGATGCGCTCGAACAGCGCGCGCACGCCCGGAAAGGGCACCACGCGCGGGAGGTAGTCGCGTTTGAAAAGGTCCGAGCGATAGTCCTCGATCTCCTGCTGCTTCCGCTCCACCAGCTCGCGTGGGAGCAGCGCGGGAATCAGGTTATCGCCGCCTTTGCCGATCTGGCTTCGGATCAGCTCGTGTGGGAGATCCACCCCGAACTTGAGAAACGTCTCGCGCCAGGCGGTGGCGTGGAGGTCGTTGCTGTCGATGAGGGTGCCATCGACGTCGAACAGGACTGCCTTGATCATCCGCGCCCAATGAGCCGCAGCGGCGGGGGTTCCTGCCCAAGGCAATGCTTCTTGATCTTGCCCGCCGGAGTGCGCGGGAAATCCGTCACGACCTCGAAGCGCTTCGGCACCTTGTAGGCCGCGAGGCGAGCGCGGCAGAAGGCTTCCAGTTCGACGAAATCAAGCGCGGCGACGCCGGGGATCGGAAGGATGAAGGCACGGCCGACTTCGCCCCATTGCTCGTCCGGCGCCGCGATCACGGCGACTTCGGCAACGGCTGGGTGGGTGCAGAGCACATTCTCGACCTCGGCGGGGAAGACATTTTCGCCGCCTGAAATGAACATCTCCTTCCGGCGGCCGGCAATGTAGTAGAAGCCGTCGACGTCGCGGCGCGCGATGTCGCCGGAGCGCAGCCAGCCGTCGGACGTAAAGGCTTCCCGCGTCGCCTCCTCGTTGCGCCAATAGCCGGGGCTCACTCCCGGGCCGGCGAACAGAAGGTCGCCGTCCTGCCCGTCGGGCAGGTCCCTGCCGTGATGATCGACGATGCGGACGTTGCACAGGATCTGCGGCTTTCCGACCGAACCGATCCGGTCCCAGGCGTCGGCAGGGTCGGCGAGGAAGGCGGTGGGGCCGGTCTCCGTCATTCCCATGCCATTGCAGACGCGCACGCCAAGCCCCTCATATCGTTCGACGAGGCGGTCCGGGAGCGGAGCCCCGCCGCAGCTCCAGTGGCGGACGTGGTCGAGCGGAGCCGCTGGAAAGCGCGGGTGATCGAGCAGCGCCTGATATACGGCCGGCACCGCGAAGAAGGTGCTGAGCCGGCGCGCCTCGAACAGGCGCACCAGCGCCTCCTCCTCGAACCCGGAGACCATGATGACCTGCCCGCCGGCGATCAGCGTTGGCAGAGTGTGAAGATTGATCCCAGCGGTGTGGAAGAGCGGAAGGAAGTTCGCGGTGCTGTCCTCGGCGGTGAGGCCGATGGCCGAGCCGATGTTGACGTAGTTCGCCATCGCCATTTTGAAGGTGTAGATGACGCCCTTGGGCAGGCCGGTGGTGCCCGAGGTGTAGAGCAGGTACCAGACGCCGTCGGCAGGCCAGTGGGCGCGCCAGGAGCCGATCGGAGCGTCGCGAAGCGCCGCCTCATACTCGCCGTCCAGATCGATCTTAGGCAGATGCCGGCCGGCCTGAGCTGCAGTCTCGGCGTCTTCGCGGCCGAAGAAGAGCAGGCAAGGCTCGGCATCGTCGGTCAGCTGATCCAGCTCGGCGACCGGCATCCGCCAGTTGAGCGGCACCAGGATCGCTCCCAACTTCGCGCAGCCGAAGAGGATTTCGAAGAATTCGATGCGGTTCCTGCAGAGAATTGCAACGCGCTCGCCCTTCCCAATGCCGCGAAGCTTCAGGAGCGAGGCGACGCGTGCCGCGCGACGGTCCAGCTCGGCATAAGTGAGGGTGCGTCCGGTGGCATGATCCTCGAACGCGACCCTGTCGGGCCCGAGCTCGGCGCGCTTCGCAATCAGATCGGGAATGTTGCCAATCATCGCTTGCGGAGCCCTTCGGAGACGAGCGTGATCGCGACGTCGGCGACTTCGGCGGGCGAGAGGTCCTCGTCCCACAGGCCATAGCGCATGCCGAGGAAGACGCTCATTCCGATCAGCGCCCAGGCGCGAGGCTCGTCGGGTCCGTCGGAGATCTCGCCGCGTCCGCGAGCGGCGGCCAGGTTGCGGCTATAGCCGTCGACGAAGCTTAGATAATGCTCCCGATACGCGTCGTGGGCGACGAACTGCGCCTCCTCGATGATCCGGTAAAGTTCGGGATGCTTGCGGGTGAAGGCTATGAAAGCCTCCAAGCCGATCCGCTCCGCGGCAATGCGATCGGGAGCGCCGCGGACCGCCTCGGCGACATGGGCGCGGGTCGCCTGGCTCATGTCGCGGACGAGCGCGCGGAACACTTCCTCCTTGCTTTCGAAATAGGTGTAGAAGGTGCCGAGCGCGACGCCCGCGCGCTGCGTAATGCCGGTGATCGCCGCCTCGTGAAAGCCGCGCTCGCCGAACTCGGCCGCGGCCGCCTCCAGCAGACGACGCAGGGTCTTGCGGCCCCGCTCGGTCCGGGGCGTCTTGTCCACCAGCTGCGAAGCGGTCAGTCCGGGCACGTGCCGGCCTCGTCGAAGTTCGGGCGCAAACACAAAGTTCTCCGGCCCAACCCGCCGTGAAGGCCGCGTCGCCTGGATGACTTGCGCGGAGACGTTTCCGGTCTGCAACGGGCAAGGTCCAGCACTTTCAAATCCCCCGATTCGCTCATGTCAGCACCATGCCCTGTTTCCCTCCGTCAAGGAAAGCACCTGAACTTGAAGTTTGACTCAACTTTCACTTCATGGAAAAAAGAGCAGGCGTGAACCCTCGCAAGCAGGGACACGACCGGGGGACTGCTTGAACCATTTCGAAGCATCGGACGGCGCGCTCATCGCCTATGAAGTGACCGGCAAGGGCCGGCCGCTGGTGATGCTGCACGGCTTCATGGCGCATGGCGGCTTCTTCTCGGCACAGCGCGCACTCGCCGGGAATTTCAGACTGATCGCCGTCGACCTTCGCGGCCATGGCGGGTCGAGGGCGGCGGGGCAGCGGCCGAGCGTCGACCAGATCGCGAGCGATGTCGCCGCGCTCGCGGAACGGCTCGACCTGCAAGGCGCGATCGGCGTCGGCTGGTCGCTCGGCGCCGCCATTCTCTGGCAGCTCCTCGCCGGCGCCGCATCGCCGCGCTTCGCCGGCGCCGTGGTGGTCGACATGACTCCGCGCGTGCTGAACGAAGGCGATTGGCGGCTCGGCCTCTCGGCCGATCTGGTCAAAGCGCGCACCGCCGCGATCCGCGACGATTATGCGAATTTCGCGGTGGCGGCGGGCTCGGCGATTTTCGCGCAGCCGGTTGCAGACGGGAAGCGCGAAATCGCCGTCTGGGCAGGCGAGCAATTCGCGATGAACGATCCCGCCGCGATGAGCGCGCTCTGGGCTTCGCTGGTGGAGAAGGACTTCCGCGCTCTGCTGCCGCGCATCCAGCAGCCGACACTGATCGTCCACGGCGCGCACAGCCAGCTCTACAGGGCCGAGACGGCGCACTTCATCGCACAGGCTCTGCCCCGCGGCCGGGCGATCGCCTTCGACCGGTCCGGCCACGCACCGCACATCGAGCAGCCCGAGCTTTTCAACACCGTCATCAAGGACTTCGCGGCCAGCCTGCCGCGCATCCGCGAACCGCAAACAACAGCATAACAGGAGAGACGAACATGGATCGCAAGCAGATCTTCACCGCTTTGAGGCTCGGCACCGCCTTTGCCGCCCTCGCCGCCGCCGCGCCGGGCATCGCCCAGGTCACGAGCGAGCAGGAGCAGCCGGCCGGCACCGTGGTTTCGAGCGAGCAGCAGGCCGCCGCTGCGAACGAGGCGACAGAAGACCAGGCCACGACGCAGGATCCGGATATCGTCGTGACCGCCCGCCGCCGCGCGGAAAGCCTGCAGGACGTGCCGATCGCCGTCACCGCTTATACGGGCGAGGCGCTGGAGCGGCAGGGCGCGGTGGACATCACCGACATCTCCGACACCACCCCGAACGTGACGATCGAGACGTCGCGCGGCACCAACACCACCTTGACCGCCTTTATCCGCGGCGTCGGCCAGCAGGATCCGGTCGCGGGGTTCGAGGCGGGCGTCGGCCTTTACCTGGACGACGTGTTTCTCAACCGTCCGCAGGCCGCCGTGCTCGACATTTACGACGTGGAGCGGATCGAGGTGCTGCGCGGTCCGCAGGGCACGCTCTACGGCCGCAACACGATCGGCGGCGCGATCAAATATGTGACGCGGAGGCTGGACGATGATCCAACCTTCCGGGTTCGTGCGAACCTCGGCACCTACAAGCAGGCTGACGTCATCGTCTCCGCAAGCGCGCCGCTGTCGGAATATATCCGGATCGGCACGTCGGTCGCGCGGCTGAGCCGCGACGGCTTTGGCGAGAATCTGAACAACGGCCTCGATAACTATAACCGCGACATCTACGCGGCGCGCGGCACGGTCGAACTCCTGCCGACAGCCGACATCTTCGTCCGTGTTTCCGCGGATTATACGAGAGACTATTCCGATCCCCGCAACGGCCACCGCCTGCTTCCTGGCCTGGTCAGCGGAACGCCAGTGCTCGACGACGTCTACGACACTCGCGCGGGCCTCAATTCGCCGCGCCAGGACGTCAAGGCCTATGGCAGCGCCATGCATATCGAGGCGAAGGCGAGCGAGAATATCACGCTCAAGAACATCCTCGCTTATCGCAAGGATCGCAGCGGCGCGCCGATCGACTTCGACTCGCTGCCCGCAGCCGACGTCGACGTGCCGGCCATCTACAAGAACCGGCAATTCTCCAACGAATTCCAGATCCTCTACGAGGGCGATCGCCTGCAGGGCGTCGCCGGCGTCTATTATCTGAACGCCAACGCCAACAACGTGTTCGACGTGATCCTGGCAACCACGGCGCCCGCCGTCCTGCCTGGCCTCACCGCATCGACATTCGGCGATGTCGACACCGAGACTTGGGCGGTTTTCGGCGACTTCACATTCGACGTGACCGAGCAGCTGTCACTCTCGGTGGGCGGCCGCTACACGAACGACAAACGCGAGGCCCGGGTGATCCGCGCCAACTACCTGCGCGGCCCCTCCCCAGCCCTCGGCGGGACGGGCACGCAGCTTGGAGCGCGCACCTCGGACTTCACGGGCGAGAAGACCTTCAAGGAATTCACGCCGCGCGCATCGATCGCCTTCGAGCCGAACGACGAGAACACCGTCTACGCGACCTATTCCAAGGGCTTCAAAGGCGGCGGCTTCGACCCGCGCGGCCTCTCCACGGCGGCGCCGGACCTCAACGGCAACGGCACCCGTGAAGCGGACGAGATCTTCGACTACTTCCTGTTCGATCCGGAAAAGGTCGACAGCTACGAAGTCGGTTACAAGGCGTCGCTGTTCGATCGCAAGCTGCGGCTCGCGGTCGCCGGCTTCTACGCCGACTATAAGGACGTGCAGGTCCCCGGATCGGTCGGCGCCGTCATCAACGGCGTGCCCACCTTCGTCGGTGTGACCACCAACGCCGGCAAGGCATCGTTCAAGGGCGTCGAGACCGAGTTCGTCGCAACCCTCTTCCGCGACACGGCGACAGGTTCGCGGCTCAACTTCGCGGGAACGCTGGGTTATCTCGACGCCCAATATGAAGAGTTCATCACCAACGTGCCGGGCAAGGGCCCGGTCGATGTGGCCGAATTCCGGCGCATCCAGAACACGCCCAAGTGGACGCTGTCGGGAACGCTGGACTATTCCATGCGCCTTGCGGGCGGCGATCTTTTGGCGAGCACGACCGTCTCGTATCGCAGCAAAACATTCCAGTTCGAAACGCCGAGCCCGTTCCTCGACCAGCCCGGCTATGCACTCTGGGACGCGAACCTGGTCTGGAACAGCCCCGACGATCGCTTCAGCGTCGGGCTCCACGCCAAGAACATCCTCGACAAGCAATATATCACTTCGGGCTATCAGTTCCTGCTGACCGACCCGGTCACGGGCGTTCCGCTTCGCACCGCGGCAGGCCAAGTCCGGCCCAGCCTGGGCGTCGAAGGCGTTGCCACCGCCTTTTATGGCAACCCGCGGCAGGTCTTCGTCTCGCTCGGGGTGAACTTCTAAGCCGTCGCTGAGAGGGGAGCGAAGCGATCCGGCAAGCCGCGGTGCGGTGACTGGATTGCTTCGCTGCTCCGCTCCTCGCAATGACGCCCCCGGGTCCAGGAGGAGCGAAGAGTTGAGTTCACAGCCGGCAGCAGTTCAGGGCAGCAGAGGCGGCGGGCGCGTGCTCGCCATCCTGCTGCTCGCCTATATCTTCAACTTCATCGACCGGCAGATCATCGGCATCCTGGCGGTGCCGATCAAGGCGGAGCTGAAGCTCAGCGACACCGAGCTGAGCCTGATGGGCGGGCTCGCTTTCGCGCTCTTCTACAGCGGCATCGCCATTCCGGTGGCGTGGCTCGCGGACCGTAAGAGCCGGGTCAACATCATCGCCTTTTCGGTGGCGCTGTGGAGCCTGTTCACGGCGGTTTGCGGGCTGGCGCAGAATTTCTGGCACCTCTTCCTTGCCCGCATGGGCGTCGGTATCGGCGAGGCGGGCGGCGTCGCTCCCTCCTACGCTCTTATTTCCGACTTCTTCCCGAAGGAACGGCGGGCACGGGCGCTGGCGATCTTCTCGCTCGGCATTCCGATCGGCTCCGCGCTCGGCGTGTTCTTCGGCGGCTGGATCGCGACCAATCTCGACTGGCGCTCGGCCTTCATCATCGTCGGCCTCGCCGGCTTGCCTGCGGCGCTGCTGGTGAAGATCGGCATCAAAGAGCCGGTGCGCGGCGGGTTCGATACGGCGGACGGCCGGGCGAGCGAAGGCGCCCCGCCCTTCCCCGTCGTGGCGGCCACGCTCGCGCGGACGCCAAGCTTCTGGCTGCTCTCATTCGGCGCGGCTTCGGGGTCGATCCTTGGCTATGGCCTGATCTTCTGGCTTCCGTCCTTCTTCAGCCGCAGCTTCGATCTCGAGCTGATTGAGGTCAGCTGGTTCTATGGGTCGATCGTGCTGGTGGGCGGGATTGCCGGCACCTGGCTCGGTGGCTGGATCGGCGACCGAACGGCGGCGGACAATCCGCGCGGATATGCGCTGATCCCCGCCATCTGCTTCCTGATTGCTGCGCCCGTCTTCGCCGCCGGGCTGTTCGCGCCTTCGCTCCCGATAGCCTGGATCTTCTTCGCTATCGGCCAGATGCTTGCACTCGCCTGGCTCGGCCCGGTGATCGCGGCCGTGCAGCATATCGTGCCGCCCAACATGCGCGCGACCGCCTCGGCGAGCTTCCTGTTCATCAACAACCTGATCGGGATCGGCTTCGGCATCTTCTTCCTGGGCTTCATGTCGGACGCCATGACGGCCGCGCATGGCGACGACGCGCTGCGATATTCCATTCTCTACGGGCTTGGTTTCTACCTGCTGAGCTCGTTGCTCTACTTCCTCGCGGCGGGGCGGCTGAACCGCGACTGGTACAGGGGGACGGCATGAAAAGACGCGAGTTCGTGATGGTTGCGGCGTTGGTCGTCGCGGGCTGCGCCGCACCGATGGCGGCGGGCGGACAGGCGTTCCGTTCGGAGCGGATCACGGTGGTGACGGAGGGCTCCGGGCCGGACGTGGTGCTGGTCCATGGGCTCGGCTCCTCGCGCGATGTGTGGCGGGAGACGGTCGCGGCGGTGCCCGGCTACCGCTATCATCTCGTGCAGATGAACGGCTTCGGCGGCACGGCGGTGGGCGGGAATACATCCGGCCTCGTCGCCGCTCCGGTCGCGGAGGAGATCGCCCGCTACATATCAGAGGCGCGACTGCAGCGGCCCGCCATCATCGGGCACTCCATGGGCGGACATATCGCCATGAGCCTCGCGGCGCGGCATCCGGGCGCAGTGTCGAAGGTGATGGTGGTGGACATGGTGCCGTTCATGGCGCCGTTCTTCGGCGGCCCGACGGCGACGCTGGAGTCGGTCCGCCCGGTTGCGGACCAGATTCGCGACCGGATGACGGCCAGTGATGCCGCAGCGCGGCGCAGCACGACCGAAGCGACCATCGCGACGATGATCAGGAGCGAAGGGCGGCGCCCCGAAGCGGTGCGGCACAGCCTAGAAAGCGACCAAAGCATGTCGGCGCGGGCGATGCACGAGTTGATCACGACGGACCTGAGGCCCGAACTCTCCAGCATCAAAGTGCCGCTGACCGTGCTCTACGTGCGATCGCCGGCGGCGCCGATCACGGACGAGCAGATGGACGCCTTTTACAGGGCTTCCTTCGCGGCCGTTCCGCAGGCGCGCCTCGCGCGGATCCCGGACGCCTATCACTTCATCATGTGGGACGCGCCGGAGCGCTTCGCGCAAGAGGTGCGCAGCTTCCTAGGCGGGTAGCACCGCGATGCGGGCGTGGAGGACCATCTCCTCGCCCGGCTTCAGCACTCGGAGCCCGAGCCGCCCCCACTCCGCTTCCGGCGCGTTGAGCGCGGCGTTGGTGTGGCTGACGGGCTCGGCGACGTAGATGCCGCCTTGGGGCGGCGAATAGAGTTGGAAGCAGGTTGCGTCCGGCGACGACATTTCGATCGCGAACGGCAGGCCGGGTGTGCGCATGACGGCGCGGCCGCGCCAGCCGTCGAACCCATGGTCGATATCCTGGCCATAGACGAGACGGTTGCGAAGGTCGTAGCGACCGGTGGCCGGCACGCGCTCGACCGGCAGAACATTCTCGTCGATCGTCCAGGCGCCCTCCACCTCCGTATCGAGCCGCGTCTCGGGCGTACAGTGGAAATAGGGATGCTGGCCAAGGCCGCAGGGCATCGGATCGTCGGAGACGTTGCGGCAGGACAGGCGGATGTCGAGTGCGGTGTCGGAGAGCTCGAAAAGCTGCCGCGCTTCATAGCTCCACGGCCACTCGCCGGCGTCGTGACGGAATGCGAGTTCGGCGCTCGACTCGCTGGCGCTCAGTATCTCCCATGGGGCAAGCCAGCCCTGACCGTGCAGCGGACTGGGGTCTCCGGCCATGTTGGGAGCGATAATTACGTCGCGTCCCCGGAAAAAAAATCGGCCGCTGCGGATGCGGTTCGAATAAGGGACGAGCGGGAAGCTGCCGGTCTCGAGCACCGTCCTGGGCACTCCTTCGGGACCTCTCAGAACCGGGATCGAGCCGCCTTCCGCTACGTAATTCAGCCTCGCGACGCTGCCACCCAGCCGCGGCGCCAGCTCTGCCCGGAGGGTGCCGCTTCGCAGCTCGACGAATTGGTCCTCATTCTTCTCAATCATTCTAAAGCGTTCCGTTCAGCAACATGAAAAGAGGCCTGTGGATAAACCCAAGTTAACGGTTGCTTCGTGATTCCGGCGCACGCTATTTATGCCTCGGGGCCACGGGAGGGGTTGTCATGACTAGACTTGTAAAAGATTTTATTGAGATCAAAGATTACGCCACGCTCGACCAATTGATCGAACGCCTGGTCGCCGTGCGGGACGAGCTTCCGGCCTCTGCCGAGGCGGAAGTGAAGATGAAGGGCGACGACATTTTCGGTCGTCAGCTTTCCATCTCCTTCTACCGCCCGCAGACATCGGAAGAGGTGGAGTGCGATGCGCGCTACGCCCATGCCTATCGCGAGTCCCGTGAGCGCGAATTGTCGCGGCTGCAGGAAGAGCTCGGCGTCGAGTGCCGCGTTCCGCGCAACCGTTCGCGTCGCCTTCGGATCGTCGCCTGACATTCGCCTGATCGCTGCACGGCCGGGGGGCAGGTGCGGCGGTTGAGCGGGTTCAAGTCGCGATCGATCGAGAAAAGCCGGCATGCTCGCAGCATGCCGGCTTTTCTCGTTACCATTCAGCGAAGCTCCCGTCCGGGTGGCGCCAGATCGGGTTGCGCCAGCGGTGGCGCTCCTTGTGTGCCTCGCGCACTGCGTCCTCGTCGATGGTGATGCCGAGGCCCGGCGCTTCGGGAATGGGCAGGTAGCCGTCCACTGGCGACAGGGCTTCCTTATTGGTGAGGAAGTTCAACAGGTCGTGCCCGACATTATAGTGGATGCCGAGGCTCATCTCCTGGATCGCGACATTGGGCGTGCAGGCGGCGAGCTGGAGGCAGGCCGCGAGCGCAAGCGGGCCGAGCGGACAATGCGGCGCGACCGCGATGTCATAGGCTTCGGCCATGGCGGCGATCTTGCGGCATTCGAGCAGACCGCCGGCATGGCTCAAGTCCGGCTGAATGATGTCGACCGAGCGGTTCTCGAAAAAGGGCTTGAAGTCCCAGCGCGAATAGAGCCGCTCCCCGAGCGCGATCGGCGTGCTGACCAGATGCGCGATCTGAGCCAGCCCCTCATGGTTCTCCGAAAGCAGAGGCTCCTCGATGAAGAGGAGTCCGAGCGGCTCGAGTACCTTGGCGAGTTGCTTGGCCATCGGGCGATGCACGCGGCCGTGAAAGTCGAGGCCGACGTCCACACCGCTGGCCTGCGCCGCCTGAACGCGGGCGATCACCTCGTCGAACAATTTCGGAGTGCCGATCCAGTCCAGTTCAGCGGTGGCGTTCATCTTGACGGCGCCGAAGCCCTGCTCCCACCGCGCCGTAGCCGCACTCTCGATCTCGTCCGGCCGGTCGCCGCCGATCCAGGCATAAGCGCGGATTTTGTCGCGCACCTTGCCGCCCATCATTTCCCAGGCGGGCATTCCAAAGGCCTTGCCCTTCAAGTCCCACAGCGCTTGCTCAAGGCCGGCCAGCGCCGACATCAGCACCGGTCCGCCGCGATAAAAGCCGCCGCGATAGGCGACCTGCCAGATGTCCTCGATGCGGCGGGCGTCATGCCCGATGAAGCGGTCGCGGAGCGCTTCGAACGCGCCGTCCACGGCCTCGGCATAGCCTTCGAGGCTCGCCTCACCCCAGCCGACCGCGCCGTCCTCCGTCTCGACCCGGACGAACAGCCAGCGCGGCGGCACATAGAAGGTCTCGATGCGGCCGATCTTCATAACCGTCACTCCTAGCCGATTTCAGGGCTGGCGGGTTGGGCCGAGACCCGCTCGTTGAGATTGGCCGCCTCCGCCTGCTGCTTCAGCGCGTGAAGCTTGCTCGACTGGGAGGGGGTCACGATCGGCACCGACAGGCAGAGGCTCTGCGCCGGCAGCACGTCACGCCAGTCGCTGATCAGCTTCTTGTAGGCTTTCCCGACCGCGCGGATGTTGCGATCGAGGTCGTAAAGGCCGAGCGGGTTGACGTTGCCGTTCTGCTCGCGAAGCGCGGTGTCCCAATCGACCTGGTCGGTCAGCGAATACCAGGTGAAGCCCACCGTCGGGATGCCGTCGTTGCGCAGGCGAAGCACGCTCGCCCACTCCTTCCACAGCCACTGCACCGCCTCGTCGCCGCGCGGCCCTTCGCGCATGTTGGTTTCGGTGTGCATGACCGGGAGGCGATAGCGGTCATAATATTGGCGAGTGATCTCGGTGTAGCCGAACACTTCGCCCGACGATTCCGTGAGCCCGTCCGCATGCACGCGGTGCTCGTTCGTCATGTAATAATCGTTGCCGAGGATGCAGTGCTGCTTCAGCCGGTTGTGCAGGAAGAAGTGATATTCCTCGCGCGTCATGCCGTTATCCAGCAGATATTCGTACATCTCGGAATCGACGCGGCGGCCGTAATTGAGGTCGAGGCTAAGGAAGCGCCGCGCGTTCATCTTCTCCGCAGGGCCGATCGCCGCCGGGCTGTCGGCATGGAAATATTCCGAAGATTCCGACTGAATGAAGATCGCATCCGGACGCCGCTTCAGGATCTCGGTCATGCCGAGCACATTGGCCTTCACGATGTGCTTCAGGGCAGTAACGAAGCCGCGATCCGTCTTCATCTGCTCGTTCCACCAGCCATATTTGGCCGAGAAGATCGCGCAGATGAACATCTCGTTGACCGGAGTGTAGAGCTGCACCCAGGGAAAGCGGTCCGCGAACGCGCCGGCATAAACGGCGAACTGCGTCGGGAAGTCCGGGTTCTGGAAATTGCCGAGCCAGTCGGGAACTCCGAAGTGGCAGAGATCGACGATCGGCGTGATGTCGCGGCGTTTCAGCTCGGCGAAGGTGAGATCGGCGAACTCCCAGTCATATTTGCCGGGGGCGAGGAAGGTGCGGTGGATCGGCGGTCCGTAGCGCAGGAAGTGGATGCCGGTATCCTCGACCAGCTCGAAATCTTCCTTCCAGCGCTCATAGTGACCGCAGGATTCCATCTGATCGACACGGGTGCGACCGCCGTTGATGGTGGGGATGCTATTCTCGATCCCGGTCGCGAACATGAAATTGGCGATAGGGTCCTCCTCTTGCCGCCGCCTCTCTAGCGGCAACCGCCGCCCGGTCCAGCCGGTACGGCGGCACGGCAAGAAAGAGTGCGGGTCGAGAAAGTTTCCGCCTCGCTCCGTGCCGCTCCGGACGTGCGACGAGCCGCACGTCCGGAGGGCCGCCGCCCCCCTCAGGCGAAAGCGAGTGTCCGCCGGCCGCGGCGCATGGTGCCGCCGATGAGGCCGAAGCCGACGAGGAGCATCGCCCAGGTGGCGGGTTCCGGTACGGCGCCAGCCCCGCCGCCGGGAGTCGCGCTGCCGAACGTAATGTCGTCGAATGCGATCTGGTTAGCCACGCCGCCAAAGGCGATGGAGTGAGCGGTTCCGGTGAAGCTGACGCCGACCGCGGAGAACGGGCAGAACTGCGCGTTGTAACCGGGGCAGCTTCCCGCATTCGGCGACAATGTGAGCGTCGCCAACAGCTTGCCGGTGCCGCTGAAGCCCTCGAACACTCCTATCGAGCCGGTATAGGCAGTGGAGGAGTAGTTGAACGAGAAGCCGTCGCTGAAGCCGGGCTCATAATCCATGATTGTGGCGACGCCCTGAAGAAAGAAGAGCCCGCCACGCTGCGAACTCGGATTGCCCAGGCCTCCGCGGGAAGCATTGGTGCAGGCGACGTCGAGCGAGTTCAGGCAGACCGCGAGCGCATTGCTACTGAAGAAGACGCCGTAATCGGTGCCCAGCCGCCCGCTTCCGCTAAGGCCGCCATTGTAGAAATCACGGACTTCCGTGGCCTGAGTGCCGTCGGGGACGATATTCTCGAAGTCGAGCGTGACGACGGCCGCCGTGGCCGGCGCCGCGGCGACGCAGCTCAGCGCGAGCCCGGTCGCCACTTTGAAAAGCGTGTTCATAGTGCGATCCCTTTCTCCTCGTCCAGGCCTTCAGGAGGCGACGGTCGGCGCGATCGGATGCTGCCGAGCCCGGCGCCGCATCGCGCCGCCGACGAGGCCGAAGCCTACGATCATCATCGCCCAGGTGGCGGGCTCCGGCACGGCATCCGCAACGGCTGAGGCTGAAGTAAAAGCCACTCGGTCGATGAAGGCGTTCGCAGGGTTCGTGGACGTGCCGGCGAAGCGAAGCGTGTAGCTCGCGCCGGCCGCCAGCGCGAATGGCGTCAGGCTCGAGCGTTCGGTGAACAGCTGGCCGGTGGTCGTGGAGAAAGTGCCGAGCAGAAGGTCGTTGAGAGCGACCTCGTAAGTGACATTGCCTATGCTCGCCGGGTTCACTCCCGCCTGCCGCCGCCCGGCGTCCAGCCAGGACAGCGTGAAGAGCCCGCTGGTTGCCGCGGTGAAGCTTTGTGAAAGCGTGCCATGTTCATGGATGAAGCCGTAGTTGCTTTCGTCAGGCGTGTCGGTGCCGGGAAAGGCTCCGTTGTTTTCACCTTGAAGACCCGCCCCGCTTCCGGTCCACGCACCCGCCGGACAGGAGCCGAAGTAGCAGAAGGAGATCGTGCCGGGGCCTTGCGTTTCGAACCCTCCGTCCATGAATTCGGCGGCGGAGAGGCTCGACGGCGCGAGAAGTGCGGCTGCAAGCAGCGGCAGTGAGATTGTTCGCTTCATGATAGACCCCCCGTCAGATCGATGTTCCGATGGGCATGGTTGACAGCGCGGTAAGGCTCTGTCGTCATTCAGGTGGATGAGACAGCAGCCAGAATTGCATTCCCATATCGGGACGGCCGCCGAGCTGCCGGTCCAGACGTTCAGCGCCATCGTCGGCGACATCTACCAATGCGCGCTTGATCCAACCGGCTGGTCCAAGCTGCTGGAACACATCTGCCAGGCAGTCGGGGGGCCGGCCGGCTCGATCGGCGTGTTCCACCCGGGCGAACTGCGGTCCGTGATCGAGGCTGAAACGGGGACCGATCCCGAATGGCAACGGCGGCTCCACGAGGAGTATGCCGCAATCGGCCCGTTCGTCGCCGCACCGCTCCACTTCCAGGCGGGAGACATTCTGTCGGTCGGGGACGTCATCGATTATGATGAGTTCGTCGACGGCCGGTTCTACAAGGAATGGGTGGCGCCGCAGGGCTGGTCGGACAGTATCCTCAGCATTTTGGTGAAGAGCCCCGACCATCTCGCCTTTCTTGGGGTGAGCCTCGTCGAAAGGGCGACCGCTGAGCACAAGGCCCGCGTCGCTGCGTTCGTGCCGCATCTCGCGCGGGCAATCCGGATTTCGCACCTGCTGGGATTCACCGCCGCGAAAGCTGCCGATCTCGAGGCGGCGGTGGCGGGGCTTATGACCGGCATGATCCTCGTCGATGCCGAGTTCGCCGTTCGGGGTATCAATCCGGCCGCCGAGCGGTTGATCGGGGAGGTGGCGGGCCTATCGATCCACGACCATCGCCTCCGCGTGCCCGCGACCGATGCTGGCGCGCAGCTTTCCGCCGCGGTTACCGCCGGCGCTGAAGGCAGACTCGATCGGGCCGGGGCGACGATCCTGTTCAGCGGTGCGGCAGGCGGGCTCGGCCTGCTCGTTCACGTGATCCCGCTCGCGAAGCCCCGTGCTCGCTCAAACGAGCAGGCGGTCGCGGCAATCTTCCTGAAGAATCCGGCGGCACCGAGCCAACCACCCCTCGAAGCCTTCGTCCAGCGCTTCGCCTTGACGCCCTCCGAGACACGCGTGCTGCTGGCGATCATGGAAGGTAAGAGCCCGCGAGACATAGCGGCGTCGCAAGGCGTGGGCATGCCGACGGTGCGCACGCATTTGCACCGGCTGTATGACAAGACCGGAACCTCCGGTCAGGCCGACATCGTCAGGCTGGTGGCAAGCGTGAGCGGAACGATCTGAGCCGGGAGGCGGCTCGAACGAAAGGACAAGCAATGATCCTGATCGTGGGAGCCAGCGGCCGGCTGGGGCGCGCCGTGGCCAAGGAGCTGCTGGAACGGGGGCACAAGGTGCGGGCAGGCTGTCGCACCCCGTCCAAGCTCCGCGACCTCCAGGAATTGGGCGCTGAGATCGTCAGGATCGACCTGCGAGAGCATGGGAGCTTTTCGCCGGCGCTGGCCGGCGTTTCGAGCGTCTTCACCGCCGCTCATGGTCTCACCGGCCGCGCTTCCGACAGCATCGCGCGGGTGGATGTGGAGGGTCATAAGCGGCTGATCGACGCCAGTGTCAGGGCTCGGATCGAGCGGTTCGTGCACACCTCGGCCTTAGGCGCAGACCCCCTTCACCGCGCCCCTTTCATGCGGGCCAAAGCCGATTTGGAGCGGCACCTGGCGGCATCCGGACTGGACTACGCCATCCTCCGGCCGAGCGCATTCATGGACCTGTATGCGCACGATCTGATCGGAAGCCGGGTCCTGGCTGGAAAGCGCGTCGTCCTACTCGGCCGCGGCAACAGCCGGCGCAACCTGGTGGCCGTCGCGGATGTCGCGTCCGCAGCGGTGGCGCTGATCGAGGCGCCAGAGCCGCTACACCGCATCGTGGAGATCGGCGGCGCCGACAATCTTTCGGATCGAGAAGTCGCCCAAGTCTACGGCCAAGTGAGCGGGAAAGCGGCGAAGGTGCTCGCGCTTCCGCCCGCGGCGCTGCGCCTGCTGGCAGCTCTGCTCGGCCCCTTCCATGCGGGAGTGGCAAACGTCCTGCGTTTTCCTTTGCAGACGGAGGGGCGCTCCGACCTGGTCTCGAGCGCGGCCGATCTGTCGGCTCTGATCGGGCGGGACCCGATCGGTGTGGAGGCGTTCGCCCGGAGCCGATGATCTCCCTTGTTGAGGCTCAGCCTGCGAACGGCACGTCGGCGAGGCCACGGACACCCGGGTTTAGAAGGAACAAGCCGCCAGCCTGGGGCTGCGCCGCCTTTTCTTCATCGCTGAGGCCGATGCTCGCAGACGTGACGAACAGCTGATCGAGGCCGGCGCCGCCGAACGCGCAGCTGGTCGGCCGTTGGACGGGCAGCTTCAATTCGGCGAGCCGCTCGCCTTCGGGTGAAAAGCGGCGGACGCACCAGCCGTCCCAGAAGGCGATCCAGAGGCAGCCTTCGGCGTCCACGGTCATCCCGTCGGGATAGCCGTCGCCCTCCCCAAATTGCAGGAACGTCCGGCGGCGCGTCGCCTGCCCTGCCTCGTCCAGATCGAAGAGGTAAGTGACCTGCCGGGCGGAATCGTTGTGATACATGAGCCGCCCGTCGGGGCTGAAGGCCGGGCCGTTGGTGACCTTGTAGCCGTCGTCCACGCGATGCCATTTGTGATCGGGGTCGAGCCGGTAGAGAGCGCCCGTCGCTGCCTTCTCGTCATTGTCCATGGTGCCGGCCCAGAAGCGGCCCTGGCGGTCGAGCTTGCCGTCGTTGAAGCGGTTCGTCATCCGGTCGGGTTCGGGGTTGGCGAGCGGGATAAAGCGGTCTTCCGCCAGATCGACGCGGGAGAAGCCGTCTTCGGTTCCCGCGATGAAGGCGCCGTCGGCGCGGGGGGCGAGCGAGCAAACCCGGTAAGGCGTGCTCCAGGTCTTCAGCGCGCCGCCGTCTACCGTGTAGCGGAAGACCTTGTAGCCCTTGATGTCCACCCAATAGAGCGCGCCCTCGCGCTCCACCCACACGGGCCCCTCGCCAAGCACCGCCTTCACGTCTGCGATACAGGTGGCGCCGATGCTCTCAGCTGTCTTGCTCTCTGCCATGCTCTTCCCGATAGACGCCGTCGTTATCCCGGCAATACGCGCGGGACCCGAAAGAGGTTCGCGCGTTGGGGGCGAAAGACGAGAGGAAGGGCATGCGCTGGGCTGAAGGCTTCATCGCCGTCGATTGGGGGACGACCAACCGGCGCGGCTACCGGGTCGAGCCGGACGGGCGCATGACCGACGAGATGGAGGACGACCAGGGCATCCTCGCCGTCGGCAAGGGTGGGTTCGACCGGGCAGTGGGGGACTTCCACGCGCGGCTGGGCGACCGGCCGCTGCTGATGGCGGGGATGATTGGTTCCAACCGCGGCTGGGTGGAGGCGCCCTATGTCCCCTGCCCTGCCGGGCTTCCCGAGCTGGCGCAGAGCCTGAAATGGGTCGTGGCGGACCGGATCGCGATCGTGCCGGGCGTGTCGTTCCTGTCAAACGACCGGGCGGATGTGATGCGCGGTGAGGAGGTGCAGATCCTCGGCGCTTATGCCGAGGGGCTGGTGCCCGCCGACGCGACCATCTGCCACCCGGGCACGCACAATAAATGGATCACGCTGGAGGACGGGCGGATCACATCCTTCCGGACGATCATGACGGGCGAGCTGTTCAACCTGCTTAAGGAACATAGCATCCTGGCCGACCTGCTCGGCGAGAGAGCGGGCGTCGACGAGGCGTTCGAGGCGGGCGTGCGCCACGGCCTTTCGCACGAGGATCTCACGGCCGAGCTCTTTTCGGTGCGGGCGCGGGTTCTGCTCGGGACATCGGCCCGCGAGAAGGCCGCCTCGTATACGAGCGGGCTGCTGATCGGCACCGATCTGCGCACCGGCCTCGCCTCTGCGCCGGAGGGCGAGATCGTCGTGATGGGCCGGCCGGAGCTGACTGGGTTCTTCGCAGCGGCGCTCGGCATCGCCGGGCGCGCGGCGCGCGAGGTGGACGGGGAAGAGGCGTTTCTGGCAGGGTGCCGGCACCTGGCGGAGCTGATCCAATGACACCATCCGAAACCCTCGAGCAGCGCCTTTCCGAATGCCCGCTGGTGGCGATCATCCGCGGCGTCACCCCGCAGGACGCGGTCGCGGTCGGCGAGGCCCTCTACGAAGAGGGCATTCGTATCATCGAGGTGCCGCTCAACTCTCCCGAGCCGCTGGAGAGCATCCGCCTGCTCGCCCGGCATCTCGGCGATCGAGCGCTGATCGGCGCCGGGACCGTGCTCCATCCGGCAGACGTGCAGCGAGTGGCGGATATCGGCGGCAGACTGATCGTCTCGCCCAACACATATGCGCCGGTGATCGAGGCGGCGTCGAAGGCGGGGCTGGTCTCGGCGCCCGGTTATTACACGCCCTCCGAAGCGTTCGAAGCGGTGCGCGCGGGCGCCAATGCGCTGAAGCTGTTCCCCGCGGAAGCCGCCTCGCCCGCAGTCGTGAAGGGGCAGCTTGCGGTTCTCCCCAAGCACATCCCCCTGCTCGTCGTCGGCGGCGTCACGCCCGGGAACATGCGCGGCTATCTCGATGCAGGCGCGCGCGGGTTCGGGCTCGGCTCCGGTGTCTACAAGCCGGGACAGTCGCCGGACCAGGTGCGGATGCAAGCGCGGGCCTATGTGGAGGGGCTTGGCTGATGCGACCGCTCAGGATCGCAATCATCGGCTTCGGCAAGATTGCCGGCGACCAGCACGTACCCTCGATCGCCGGCCACGAAAGGCTTGAGCTTGTCGCGACGACCAGCCGCCAGGGCAAGGGGGCGCAGGGCATTCCCGGCTTTGCCGACCATCGCGAGTTGCTGCGCGAGGTCAGCGACCTCGACGCGGTTGCGATCTGCACTCCGCCTTCGGTTCGCTACGACATCGCGCGCGACTGCCTGGAGGCGGGGCTACACTGCCTGCTCGAGAAGCCGCCGGGCGTGACGCTGGGCGAGATCGAGGAGCTGGCCTGCATCGCCGAAGGGCGGCAGCTCACTCTTTTCACCACCTGGCATGCCCAGGCCAATCCCGCGGTGGACGCCGCGGCGGAGCTGCTCGCCGGGCAGCGCATCGCGTGCATGGAAATTAATTGGCGCGAGGACGTGCGCAAATGGCATCCGGGCCAGCAATGGATTTGGGAACCGGGCGGCTTCGGCGTGTTCGACCCCGGCATCAATGCTCTGTCGATCGCCGCGAAGATCTTTCCCGGCCCCCTGTTCGTGCGGGAGGCCGAGCTGCTTTTTCCTGCCAATCGCCAGACGCCGATCGCTGCCAATATGCGGCTCGCCAGCCCGTCGGCCAATGGCGACATCCCGGTCGTGTTCGACTGGCGCCACAGCGCTGGCGAGGCCTGGACGATAGAGATCGAGACCGAGGCCGGAATGCGCCTGAAGCTGCTCGATGGCGGCGGACGGCTGGAAGTGGACGGTCAGCCGCGGGCGACCGAGGGCCTCGGCGAATATGCCACGCTCTACCGCGACTTTGTCGACCTGATCGACGAGCGCCGCTCGCTGGTGGACCTGCGGCCGCTCAGGCTGTGTGCCGACGCGTTCCTGCTCGGCCGGAGAACAATCGTGGAGCCGTTCGAGGATTAACTGGGACCTACCTCCGCCATGCGATAGGCAGAGCAAAAACGAGGTCCAGACTGCCGATGAAACGCACCGCCGCCGCCCTCCTCATCTTCCTGTCGGCCGGAGTCTCGGCACCCGCGCTGGCGGCCGATGCGGCCACCGTGCTCGCGGGGACGAGCCAGCAAGGCGGGCTGCTGCCGGTCCATGTCGACCAGAAAGGCGGGCGCATCCTCCTGTCGCTGCCCTCGCCCGACCGCGAGGGCCTGCTTGGTCGGTATCTCTATGTGCCTTCACTCAAGACCGGTCTCGGGTCCGCGCCGGTCGGACTCGATCGGGCGCTGAACGGCGGCTCGCGCCTGATCGCCTTTCGGCGGTTGGGCAAGAAAGTGGTCGTGGAGGTGGAGAATCCGCGCTTCCGCGCGACGAACGCGCCCGGACCTGAGCAGGCCGCAGCGCGGGAGTCGTTCGCTTATTCGACGCTCTGGACCGGCGACGTCGCAGCCGAGACGGCAGACGGGCGTGTGCTGGTGGACATCTCCTCCTTCCTGACCCGCGACGCGATGGGAATTGCCCAGGCGCTCAAGGGCGCGGGCGAGAAGGGCTTCGCGCTCTCGAACGATCTGACGGTCGCCGATCCGCACGCGGTGAAGGTGTTTCCGGAGAATATCGAGCTGGAGGCGCGCCAGACCTTCGTCTCCTCCGAGCCCGGTGCGGAGGTGAACAACATCTCGCCCGCGCCCGGCAATCTTACCTTCGTGGTGCGCCACTCGCTCGTGAAGCTGCCCGACGCCGGCTACCAGCCGCTGCGCTTCGATCCCCGCACCGGCAGCTTTGGCTCCCAGGTGCTGGATTATGCGGCACCGCTCGGCTCGCCGATCGTCTACGATCTCGCCAACCGGTTCCGGCTGGAAAAGGTGGACCCGGCGGCACCGCGCTCGCGAGTGAAAAAACCGATTACCTTCTACATCGACCGCTCGGCACCCGAGCCGATCCGCACCGCGCTCTACGAAGGTACGAGCTGGTGGCGGCAAGCCTTTGAGGATGCGGGCTTCATCGACGCTTTCCGGGTCGAGATTCTGCCCGACGGGATCGATCCGCTCGACGTGCGCTACAATGTCGTCAACTGGGTGAACCGCGCGACCCGCGGCTGGTCCTACGGCCAGGTGATCGAGGATCCCCGCACCGGCGAAATCATCAAGGGGCAGGTGCTGCTCGGCTCGCTACGGGTGCGGCAGGACATGCTGATCTTCGAGGGGCTGGTCGGCGCCGACAAGGTCGGCCGCGGCGGGCCGAACGACCCGGTCCAGGCCTCGCTCGCCCGCCTACGCCAGCTCGCGGCGCACGAAGTCGGGCACGCGCTCGGCTTTGCGCACAATTTCGCGGGGAGCACGCAGGGCCGCTTCTCGGTGATGGACTATCCCGCGCCGCGCGTGAGCCTCGTCGGGGGGGCGCCGGACTTGAGCGATGCTTACGGGGCGGGCCTCGGCCGCTGGGATCAATTCGTCGTCGACTGGCTCTACGGAAGCGACAGCGAGGCCGAAGCCCGCGACAAGGCCTCCGCGGCGGTGGCGGAAGGGCTGCGCTTCGTTGGCGACAATGAAGCGCGGCCGCTCGGCTCCGCCCAGCCCTGGGGCGGCCTTTGGGACGATGCGGCCGATCCGGCGAGCGAGCTTGGACGGATGCTGGAAGTCCGGCGCGCGGCCGTGCAGCGCTTCGGCCTCGGCGCGCTCGCCGGCGGCGAGCCGGTCGCGAACCTCAGGCGCAAGTTCGTGCCGATCTGGCTCCTCCACCGCTATCAGGTCGAAGCCGCGTCGAAGCTCGTGGGCGGCGTCACCTTCACTTATGCCGTGAGAGGCGACGGGACGGAGACCGCCGCCCCGGTGGAAGAAGGGCTGCAGCGGCGGGCCCTCGAAGGGCTGCTCGCGACGCTTTCGCCAGAGGCCCTGCAGGTGCCGGCGCATCTGCTTCCGCACCTCTCCTCGGGCTGGTCCGGCACTCCCGACCGGCAGTTCGACATCGAGATCTTCCGGACGGCCGGCGGTCCGGTGTTCGACCCGCTTGCAGCAAGCGACGCGGCGGCGATGGTGACGCTCAACTCCCTGCTCGCACCCGACCGGCTCAACCGGCTCGCGGAGCAGAACCGGGTGAGCGAAAGCCAGCTCGGCGCCACGGAGACGATCGACCGGCTGATTGCGACGGTCTTCTCGCGCCCCGCTGCCGACAGCTCGCTCGCCGCGGTCCAGCGGCGCATCGCCACCACGACGGCTTTCGCGCTCGCGCGCGTGCAGCGCGATCCGGCGCTCTCCCCCACCCTTTCGCTCGCGCTGGACGAGCGGCTCCGCCGATTGTCCGCCGATCTCGCGAGGCGTCCCGGCAACGAAGCGGAGCGCGACTGGAGCCGTGGCCTCGCCCGCCTGCTCACCGACGGGGAGGCGCTGGACAAGGTGCTCGGCGAACCGCGCCGGCTCCCGCAAGTCCCTCCCGGCATGCCGATCGGGAGCGCCGCAGACGAATATCTGGGCGGCTGAGCAGTTCCTGATTCGGTCTGGCGCATACGGTGAACGTTTCGGCTCAGCACCGTCTGATTAAGCTGACAGCCACGTGGGTTGCGATATGATCCAACTCCTTGGGGCAGAAGGTTTAACGGAGGGGTGCAGTGCCAGTATCGCGTACGCGTATCGCCATTTTGCGGCGTCTTTCGCGGCTGAAGAAGGAGCATAAGGTCGCGCTCGGCGCCGGGGCTGCTCTTCTCGCCATCGTTCCGCAGGTCCACAATGCGACGGTGGCCTCTGCGGCGACCGCACAGTATCAGCAGGACCTCCAACAGCCACAGCCGGTCAACAAGGCCGACACGACCTTGGCCGCTCGCAAGGCGGCGATCCGCGCAACGGCGCAGAGCCTGCCGGTCGTGCGCACGGTTCACCCGATGAGCGCCGCCGAAGCGGCAGCGCAGCGTTACCTGTCCTCACGCATCGACGCGCTCGGTGCCAGCTTCAACGGCGATGTCGGCATTGCCGTGCAGGACGTGCAGACCGGCTGGACCACCGATTATGACGGCATGTCGCGCTTCCCCCAGCAGAGCGTCAGCAAATTCTGGGTGTCGCTGACCGCGATGAACATGGCCGATCGCGGCCTCCTCAACCTCGATGCGCCGGTCACGATGAGGAAGTCGGACCTCACTTTGTTCAACCAGCCGATCGCCGCGCTGATCGACCATGACGGTTACCAGACCACCCTCAACAACCTCATTTACCGGGCGATCACCGCCAGCGACAATACCTGCAACGACTTCGTCCTGTGGCGGACCGGCGGCCCCGATGCCGTTCGTGAGTTCCTCTATGACAAGGGCATCCAGGGCGTGCGCTTCGGTCCCGGTGAGCGAGTCATGCAGGCGCGCATCGCCGGCATGGAGTGGAATTCCTCGATGGTGGGCGCGGGCTTCTACCGGGCGCGCAGCGCCTTGCCGATGTCCGTCCGGCAGTCGGCGCTTCGGAATTACCTCGCCGATCCGGTCGACGGCGCGACGCCGCTCGGCACCGTCGAGGCATTGGCCCGGCTGAAGAAGGGCGAACTCCTGTCGCCAGCTTCCACCTCCCGCATCCTTTCGATCATGTCGAACACCAAGACGGGCAAGCAGCGCCTTCGCGGCGGCCTCGCTCCGGGCTACAGCCTCGCGCACAAGACCGGCACCGGTCAGGTGCTCGGACCCGTCTCGACCGGCTATAACGATATCGGCATCGTCACCGGCCCGGACGGCCGCTCCTATTCGGTCGCGGTGTTCATCAAGAAGACGAGCGCGCCGGTCCCGCAACGCATGAAGCTGATGCAGGACACGGTGCGGGCTGTGATCGACTATTCGCGCCAGACACAGGGGCTGAACTTCGCCCGTCATCAGCCAATTCGGTCGCAGCCGGCCGCGCCGGTGGCGACCTATGCCGCGGGGGCTGCCGCCGAGGCCATTCAGTCGCTGGAGGAAGAAGACGGCGATTGATCTGGTGACATCGCCGCTCGCCCCATAAGGTGAGGCGGCGATGGCCCGGCCCCAATCCCCCGATTACGACAAGAGGCGCGAAGCGATCGTCTCCGCGGCGGCCGGCCTGTTCGCCCGCCGCGGTTTCACGGGCGCCTCGATCTCGGACCTGGCGGCGGCCGGCGGATCATCCAAGTCGCTCATCTACCATTACTTCCCGTCCAAGGACGACATCCTCTACGAAGTCATGGCGGCGCATCTCGATGCGCTGGTCGATGCTGCCTACGACGCGATGCAGGCCGGCGGCGCGAGAGAGCGCCTGCATGCGCTGACGCTCGCCTTCATGCGGCTCTATGTGGGCGCCGAGGACAGCCACAAGGTGCTGTTGAACGAGCTCGACAATCTTCCGGCCGAGCGACGGGCGGAGGTGGTCGGCAAGCAGCGGCGGATCATCTCGGTGGTCGAGACGCTGATCCGGGAGCTGCGCCCCGAGCTCAACCCCAAGACGCTGCCCGTCGCGATGCTCTTCTTCGGCATGATCAACTGGACCCACACGTGGTTCAGACCGGGTGGGAACGTCAGCGCTGAAGCGCTTGCCGACATGACCGTCGAGCTGATGCTCGGCGGCTTGGGCGGCGTTCAGGCGTCGTAGTCGAGCTCTACGCCCGCTCCTTTCGGAACCGACTGGCAGGTGAGGACGTAGCCGCTCGCCACTTCCTGGTCGCTGAGGCCGTAGCGGGCGGCCATTTCAACCTCGCCAGAGAGGACGCGGGCGCGGCAGGTGGCGCAGACGCCGGCCTTGCAGGCATAGGGTGCGGGCAGACCTGCGGCGCGAGTGCTGTCGAGGATGTTGCCGGCTTGGGCGTCGAAGGCGACGCGGCGCTTGCGGCCGTCGAGCGTCACCAGCATCGTCAGGCCCTGTGCTTCCTGCTGGAGCGCCTGCATCTGCGCGGCGAGCGCTGCCGAGGGGCGGCCGGCGGTGAAACGCTCGATGAAGATCTTGTCGTGCGGGATGCCGACGGCTTGGAGCGCCTCCTCGGCCGCATCCATCATCGGACCGGGGCCGCAGACGAAAAAGGCCGCGACTTCGGCCGGGTCTACGAATGCGCCGAGGATGAGGTCGCACTTGGCGCGGTCGAGCATGCCGTTGAAGATCTCGATGTCCTCGGCTTCTTCGGCAAGAAAATGATGGACTTGCAGCCGGTCCATGAAACGGTTCTTGAGCCTCGCCAGCTCCTCCAGGAAGAGCACGGACGAGCTGTCGCGATTGCCGTAGAAGAGCGTGAACTTGCTCTCGAGTTCGGCCGTTAGCGCCGTCTTCAGGAGTGAGATGACCGGCGTGATGCCCGACCCGCCGGCAAAGCCGACATAATGATTGGCCGCCCCCGGGGCGAAGTCCCAGGTGAAGGACCCGTGCGGCGGCATCACTTCCATGTGGTCGCCGGGCTTCAGATTGTCGTTTGCCCAATTGGAGAAGACGCCGCCGGCGATCCGCTTGACCATGACCTTGAGCTCGCCATCCTGGGGCGCGACGCAGAGCGAATAGGTGCGGCGCACATCTTCACCCTGAATGTCGGCTTTGAGGGTCAAGTGCTGGCCAGGCTTGAAGGAAAAGAGTTCGGCCAGCTCCTGCGGCACTTCGAACCGGATCGATTTGGCATCGGAGGTCTCCGGCACGATCTCGGCGATCCGGAGGGTGTGGAAGCCGGCGCTCATCTCAATGACATTTGAACAGGTCGAACGGCTCGGCGCAGTCGCCGCAGCGCCAGAGCGCCTTGCAGGGGGTGGAGCCGAAGCGGCTGATCTCTTCGGTCTCGCCTGAGCCGCATTGCGGGCAATATACCGACCGCTGACCGGCAGGTGTCGGCGGAGCGATGCCATAGGCCAGGAGCTTGCGGCGCCCCTCTTCGGTGATCCAGTCGGTGCTCCAGGGCGGCGCCAGCGTCGTCTCAACGGTTACGTCTTCGTAGCCGGCCTTGTCGAGCGCGGCGCGGACCATCGTCTCGATCACCAAGGTGGCCGGGCAGCCGGTGTAGGTGGGAGTGAGAACAACCCGCCGGCCAGCCGCGTCCGCTTCGCGCACGATCCCAAGATCCACGACCGACACTGCGGGGATCTCCGGGTCCGGCACCGTCTCAAGCACGCTCCAGAGGCGCGACGTTTCCGTCTCGCGCATTGCGGCCGCTACCATGTCGCATCCGGATAGGTGCGGGGGAGGAACTGCATGGTGCACAAAAGGTGGCCGAGATGCTCGCTATGATGTCCGCGCCGGCCGCCAAGGATCGGGCGCTGGTCTTTGGGAGCCTCGAGCGTGGCTTCGGTGAGCACGGCTGCGACGGTGCGGTCGTAATCGGCACGAAGCAGGGTCAAATCCGGCCCAACGCCGCGTGATGCGGCTTCGGAAGCGAGATCGTCCATCTCGAACAGCTCGGGAATGAAGCGCCACATCCATTCGAGGCCGTTTTGCATGCGGCGGCGGCTCTCCTCGGTGCCGTCGCCGAGGCGGATCACCCATTCGGCGCTCAGCTCCTGATGGTAGGAGACCTCCTTCACGGCCTTTGCGGCGACGCTGGCGATGAACGCGTCGGCGGAGCCGGTGAGATGCTGGAACAGCATCCGCTGCCAGGTCGAGAAAAGGAATTGCCGCGCCATCGTCTGGGCGAAGTCGCCGTTCGGCTGTTCGACGAGCATGCAGTTGCGGAAATCGAGCACGTCGCGGTGAAAGGCCAGCGCGTCGCCGTCGCGGCCCCTCCCCTCCACCTTGCCGGCATAGTTCAGGAAGTGGGTCGCCTGACCGACCAGGTCGAGAGCGATGTTGGCAAGGCTGAGATCCACTTCGACCGAAGGCGCGTGTCCCGTCCATTCGCCCAGCCTCTGACCGAGAATGAGGCTGTCGTCGCCGAGCCGCAGCGCATATTCGAAGAGCGACAAGTCGGGTCCTTCGGCAGCAGGCGCGTCGAACGTACCCGCCCCGCGGCCTTCCCGCGCGCGGCGCTCATCCTCCGGGCGGATCGGCGGCAGCGAAGGCATCAGATATGCTTTATGTGGTCGGGGATGTTGTAGAAGGTCGGGTGCCGATAGATCTTGTCCTCGGCCGGGTCGAACATCGCGGCATCTTCCGACGGGTCGGAGGCGATGATCGAAGCGGACGGGACCACCCAGAGGCTCACGCCCTCCATCCGCCGCGTATAGGTATCGCGGGCATGGCGGATCGCGATCTCGGCATCAGGCGCGTGAACGCTTCCGACATGACGGTGCGAGAGCCCGCCGCGCGAGCGGACGAATACCTCCCAGAGCGGCCAATCCTTCGACATCAGGCAGCCTGCCGTTTCTCGGCGCGCTTGGCCGCGTAAGCGTCGGCGGCCTCGCGGACCCAGGCATTCTTCTCCCAGGCGTCTCGGCGCGCGGTCATGCGCTCGCGGGCGACCGGGCCCTCGCCGCGGACGACGGCGTAGAATTCCTCCCAGTCGATCGCGCCGAAATCGTAGCCGCCCTTCTCTTCGTTCCACTTGAGGTCGGGATCGGGAATCGTGAGGCCGATCGCCGCCGCCTGCGGGACGGTGATGTCGACGAACTTCTGCCGCAGCTCGTCGTTGGTCTCGCGCTTGATCCGCCAGCGCAGCGACTGCGCGGTGTTGGGGCTGTTCTCGTCAGGCGGCCCGAACATCATCAGCGACGGCCAC
>NZ_CADCWD010000054.1 GCF_902806315.1 uncultured Sphingosinicella sp. | reverse complement strand
CGATTGCCGGTGACGACGATCTCCTGCTCGGGCTGCTCCGCATCCTGCGCCGTCGCGGGAGGCGGAGCCGCCTTTTGCGCCATCGCAGGAACGGCGAGCGATGCTGCAATCAGCGCGGCGCAGGCAAGGTGACGCATGATGTTCTCCCGGGATCGCTTTCGACAAAGCTATACCAGGAGTGTTACAATAGCAATACAGTACGACACTGCCTTGCGAATTTACCCCCCGGCCGGCAGATAGAGGGCGCCGCCCTGCTCGCGGAACTTCTCGCTCATCCCCGCCATGCCTTGCTCGGCGGCAAGGAACGTGTCCGCGCTCGCGTTCTGCTTCGCCGCGAAGTCCCTCACCTCCTGGGTGATCTTCATCGAGCAGAACTTAGGCCCGCACATGGAGCAGAAATGCGCCGTCTTCGCGCCCTCCGCCGGCAACGTCTGGTCGTGATATTGCTCCGCCGTGTCGGGGTCCAGGCTTAGGTGGAACTGGTCGCGCCAGCGGAATTCGAAGCGGGCGCGGCTTAGGGCGTCGTCGCGCATCTTGGCGGCAGGGTGACCCTTGGCGAGGTCGGCGGCATGGGCGGCTAGCTTGTAGGTGACGACCCCTACCTTCACGTCGTCGCGGTCGGGGAGGCCGAGATGCTCCTTCGGCGTCACGTAGCAGAGCATAGCGGTGCCGAACCAGCCGATCATCGCGGCGCCGATCGCGCTGGTGATGTGGTCGTAGCCCGGAGCGATGTCGGTTGTGAGAGGCCCCAAGGTGTAGAAGGGCGCCTCGCCGCAGGCTTCGAGCTGCTTGTCCATGTTGGCCTTGATCTTGTGCATCGGCACGTGGCCGGGGCCTTCGATCATCACCTGGACGTCGTGCTTCCACGCGATCTGGGTGAGCTCGCCGAGGGTAGCGAGTTCAGCGAACTGGGCTTCGTCATTGGCGTCGGCGATGCTGCCGGGGCGTAGACCATCGCCGAGGCTGAAGGCGATGTCGTACGCCTTCATGATCTCGCAGATTTCCTCGAAGCGGGTGTAGAGGAAGCTCTCCTTGTGGTGGGCGAGGCACCATTTGGCCATGATCGATCCGCCGCGGCTGACGATCCCGGTGACGCGCTTGGCCGTCATCGGGATGTAGGGGAGGCGCACGCCCGCGTGGATGGTGAAATAGTCGACGCCCTGCTCGGCCTGCTCGATCAAGGTGTCGCGGTAGATCTCCCACGTCAGGTCCTCGGCGATGCCGCCGACTTTCTCGAGCGCCTGATAGATGGGGACGGTGCCGATGGGCACGGGGCTGTTGCGGATGATCCATTCGCGCGTGTCGTGGATGTTGCGGCCGGTGGAGAGGTCCATGACCGTGTCGGCGCCCCAGCGGATCGACCAGACCATCTTGTCGACCTCGGCCGCGACGTCGGAGGCGACGGCGCTGTTGCCGATATTGGCGTTGATCTTGACCAGGAAGTTGCGGCCGATCGCCATCGGCTCGGATTCGGGGTGGTTGATGTTGTTGGGGATGATGGCGCGGCCGCGGGCGACCTCGTCGCGGACGAATTCGGGGGTGACGTAGTCGGGGATGCTGGCGCCGAAATCCTGACCGTCGCGGGCCTGAGCCGCGAGCTGCTCGCGGCCGAGATTCTCGCGGACGGCGACATATTCCATCTCGGGCGTGATGATGCCCTTCCGGGCGTAATGCATCTGGCTGACATTGGCGCCGGGGCGGGCGCGAAGCACCGTCTTGCGGACGTTGGGGAAGGCCTGGACGCCGCCCGAGCGATCCGGGCCGAGCTGGCCGTTATCCTCGGGCTTCACCTCGCGCTGGGGCACTTCCTCGACGTCGCCGCGGGCGCGGATCCAGTCGCGGCGGAGCTCGGGGAGGCCGGCCATGATGTCGATGCGGGCTTCGCTGTCCGTGTACGGACCGGAGGGATCGTAGACGCGCAGCGGGGGCTCGCCGCAGCCGGGCTCGAGGTGGATCTCGCGCATCGCGACGCCGAGCGGGCCGACATGCACCTTGCGGGAGCCGCGGATCGGGTCGGTGGTGACCTTGAGTTCGGTGCGGGCGGGTGCGTCGGCCATCTTGCTCTCCTTAAATGGGGAGAGCGCGCCTCGGGTGCCGCTCCCTCCCTACGCCGGTGTCAGCCGGATCAGGTTCAACGGGTCGCAGGAGGGACCCCACGAAAGTACTACTTTCGTGGGAACCCCGCTCGCCTGCCTCTCAACCGCCGCTGCGGTCCCCCGGGGAAGAAGTCTGCTTACGCGCATAAGAGGCGTGGCGGAAGGCCGCTTCTAAAGCTTGTTTTGCAATGCTAATCTTTTCTTCATCGCCGTGCGAACAGCATGGCCGCTGCGACTCGCGGGGGGGATGGCGGGATGGAACGGGCTTGGACATGGCGCCTTGCGGCGCTCGCGATACTGGGTGCGTCCGCGCCTGCCGTCGCCGCCGAGCCCGTCTACTTCCACAAAGCCGGCGTCGATCGCGCCGCCTTTGCAGCAGATTTCGAGGAATGCAACGAACTGGCCGGCGGCGTGCGCGTGGAGCGGATGAACGTCTATTCGCCCAACATGGCGGCGATGGCCGCGGCCTCCTTCTTCGCGCCTTTCTTCGAAGGGAGCATGCGGCGCGGCATGACCAACAACGTCCTGCGCGTCTGCATGGCGGACAAGGGCTATCGCCGCGTCGAAGTGTCGGATGCGGAAGAAAAAAGCTTGAGGAAGTTGAAGGCGGAGGCGCGCGTCGAACGGCTGTTCACGCTCGCCACCGCGCCAGAACCCGAAGGAAAGGTGTTGCCGCGATGAAAACCCGGATCCTGCTCGCCGCGACGGCGGCCTGCCTCGCCGCGCCCGCGGCCGCCGACACGCTCAAGAAGGTGCCGGCCACGCTCAATCCGGCCAAGGCCTATATCCTGGTCGAATATAAGCTGATGCCCAATCCGCTGGCCGGCTTCCCCGGATCGCGCAAGACGATGCCGCTGACCAGCGGGTTGATCTTCGCGCGCTACGATCCGGTGCTGGGCGACATCCGCGGCCTCGGCAAAGCCAAAGCGAATCCGGTGCCCGGCAAGCAGGCCGCGATCGAGCCGTTCCGCAACCGCGAGCTGGCCAAGGCCGAAGCCGCGCGCCTTCACCTGATCGAGGTCGAACCGGACACCTGGGTGGTGCAGGGCTTCGGCAACACCTCTTTCTCGCTCGGCTCCTACGCCTTCAGGCTCGAGCCCGGCAC
>NZ_CADCWD010000053.1 GCF_902806315.1 uncultured Sphingosinicella sp. | reverse complement strand
CCTTCTCGGCATTCTGCCACCCGGCCATGCCGAGCATCTGCGCGACATATTGCTGGTAGCGGGTCTTCTGCGGAGCGAACTTCTCCTGGAGGTAGAGCTCGCGGTCGGAGAGGCCGAGGCCGGACTGGCCCATGTAGAGGACGTAATAGTCGGGGTTCTTGCTGTCGTCGTTGACGAACGAGCCGAAGAAGCTGCCGCCGAAGCCGCCGCCAAGCGCCTCGCCCATCAGGCGGGCCATCTGGTCCTTGTTCCTGACCGCGCGGATGGCGGCGATCTTCGGCTGGATCGGCTTGGCGTCGAGCTTCTCGATCGCAGCCTCGTCCATGAAGCCGCGATAGATGGCCGAGACCTTCGCCTGATCCCCGTCCTTGGCGGGGTTGCCGGCCTTGTAGCCTTCGACGAGTTGGCGCGTCCGCGCTTCGGAGAGGTCTCGCAGCACAGCGAAACCGCCATAAGAAGAGCGATCGGCCGGAATGGGCGTGTTCTTGGCCCAGGTGCCGTTCACGTAGCCGAAGAAGTCGTCGCCCGGCTTGACGCTCTTGTCCATGCCGGCGGTGTCGATGCCCCAGGTGCCCATCTTGGTCGCCTCGGTCGAAGCGGAGGCGGCGCCCGACTGCGCAGGCTGTGCGAAGAGCGAGAGCATCGTGCACTGCTCGTCGACGCACTCATGATCGTCGTTGGCGAGAACGGGTGCGGCGGCCGCTAGCGCGAGCAGGGACACGGTCAGGCGAAGGCTTTTCATGAGAATCCTTTTCGGGAAAGCGGACGCCCCGGCGCCCACGTTGCAAACAACATAAACTACGTTACATTTCAAGAACTTGAACGAGGCGATGTCCAGCTGTCGTCGATCATCCTGATGATGCCGGAGAAGTCCTTGCCGGCGCCGCCAAGCTTCTCGGCGAATCGCGTATAAAGCTCCTCCGCATTGGCGCCCATGGGCGTGTAGGAGTCGACACTCTGCGCCGCTTCCATCGCCAGCCGCAAATCCTTCAGCATCAAAGCGGCCGCGAAGCCGCCTTCATAGTCGCGGTCGGCCGGGGTGGTCGGGCCGACGCCTGGCACCGGGCAATAGCTCGTCATCGACCAGCACTGGCCGGACGCCTGGCTGGAAATGTCGAAGAAGGTCTGCGGATCGAGCCCCAGCTTCTGTGCCAAAACGAAGGTCTCGCAGGTCGCGATCATCGAGGCGCCGAGCAGCATGTTGTTGCAGATCTTCGCCGCCTGTCCCGAGCCCGGGCCGCCAGCGTGGATCACCGCCTTGCCCATCAGCTCCAGGAAGGCACGAGCTCTCGCGAAGGCCTCGGCTTCGCCGCCGACCATGAAGGTGAGGGTGCCGCCCTCCGCGGCCGCGATGCCGCCGGAAACGGGCGCGTCGACCATCGCATAGCCTTGGCTCGCCGCCCGTGCGATCTCCTCGCGCGCGGTCGTGACGTCGATGGTCGAGCAGTCCATCAGGATGGCGCTCTTGGGCGCGTGCCCGATGACGCTGCTTTCGTAGACCTCCCGCACGTGTTTTCCGGCCGGGAGCATTGTCACGACCGCTTCAGCGTCGGCAACGGCTTCGGCAGCCGACCCGGCCCGCTTGCACCCGCGCTCCTCAGCCTTGGCGAGCGCGCCTTCAGAGAGGTCGAACGCCCGCACCTCATGCCCCGCCTTGGCCAGGTTGGCGGCCATGCCGCCGCCCATATTTCCGAGCCCGATGAAACCAACGCGTGCCATGCTAGCTGTCCTTGATCAGTGTCGTTCGTCCCGAGCGAAGTTGGTGAGCCTATTGCCCCTTCCACTCCGCCGGCCGCTTGGCGACGAAGGCCGCCATGCCTTCCTTCTGGTCCTCGGTGCCGAACAGCCCATGGAAGAGCCGCCGCTCGTAGTTGATGCCCTGCGCCAGGCTCATCTCGTATGCGGCGTTGATCTGCTCCTTGGTCGCAATCGCGGCGAGTGGCGCCATGCTCGCAATTGCCTCCGCGGTGTTCAGCGCTTCCTCCAGCAGGCTCGCCACCGGAACCACCTTCGCGACTAGGCCGGAGCGCTCCGCTTCCTCCGCGCCCATGTTGCGGCCGGTGAGGCACATCTCCATCGCCTTGGCCTTGCCCACGGCATGGGTCAGCCGCTGCGATCCGCCCATGCCGGGCGTCACCCCAAGCTTGATCTCCGGCTGGCCGAACTGGGCATTGTCCGCCGCGATGATGAAGTCGGCCATCATCGCCACCTCGCACCCGCCGCCGAGCGCATATCCCGCCACCGCGGCGATCCACGGTTTGCGCGTCGCGGTCACCCTTTCCCATCCCTGAAAGAAGTTGGACGAATACATGCTCGCGAAGCCCTGCTCCGCCATCTCCTTGATGTCCGCCCCTGCAGCGAATGCGCGCTCGCTCCCCGTCAGCACCGCGCAACGCTGGCTCGGGTCTGCGTCGTAGGCCGCGAAGGCGGCGATCAGCTCGCGCAGCACGTCGGTGTTGAGCGCGTTCAGCGCCTTGGGCCGATTGAGCGTGATGAGGGTCACCGCCCCGCGCTGCTCGACCAGGATATTCTCATAGTCCGTCATTGCATGGCTCCATCGGTGGAGAGCGGCGTCCATTGCTCGCCTTCGAGCAGGGGCGCGAAGATGGTGTCGATCATGTGGTCGGTGACGCGCTCGGGGCTGTCTGGCTCCCAGCGCGGTTTGTTGTCCTTGTCGACCAGCAAGGCGCGCACGCCTTCGACGAAATCGTGGCGCTGCACGACATGCGCGGCGACGCCATATTCCTGGCGCATCTCGTCCGCGAAGTCCTGCATCCTCGCACCGTCCGCGAGAAGGCGCAGCGACACCTTGCAGGCTTGCGGGCTCTTGCAGCTCAGCGTCTCGAGCTCGGCGCGGGACCAGTCGCTGTCGTCGGCTTGGAGCGCAGCAAGCACATCCTCGTAGTGGTCGGACGCGAACAGCCGGTCGATGCGCTCGCGATTGGCGGCGATGCGGGCGGGGGGAGGCGGCACGCTCGCGCGGGCGAGGATGCCGTCAATCTGCTCGGGCTCAGCCGCGATCTCGGCCTTCACCTGTTCCAGCGCCTCCTGTGGGACGTAGTGCGTGGCAAGGCCGAGGTGATGGCACTCGGCGCCGTCCAGCCGCGCTCCGGTCAGCGCTACAAACTGCCCCAATCGCCCCGGCAGCCGCGACAGATACCAGCCGCCGCCGACGTCCGGGAACAGCCCGATCCCGGTCTCCGGCATTGCGAAGCGCGTATTCTCGGTCGCCACGCGGTATCGGCAGGGCTGCGAAATGCCGACCCCGCCGCCCATCGTGATCCCGTCCATGAGGGCAATTGTGGGTTTCACGTAGGTGAAGAGCAGGTGGTTGAGCCGGTATTCCTCGTGAAAGAAGGCGCGCGCCTCCTTGCCGTCGCTCGCGCCGCTCTCGGCCAGCATGCGGATGTCGCCCCCAGCGCAGAAACCGCGGCCGGCAGCGTGATCGATCATCACCGCGCCGACTTCCGCATCCCCGCGCCATTCGATCAGAGCCGCGATCATCGCGCTGCACATATCCTTGGTCAGCGCATGGAGCGCCTGCGGCCGGTTGAGTCTGATCCGCCCAGCCTTTCCGTCAATCTCCGTCAGGACATCGCTCACTGGCGGAGCAGGTCCCGGGCGACGACGTGGCGCATGATCTGGTTGGTGCCTTCCAGGATCGAGTGAACGCGAAGGTCGCGCCAGAAGCGTTCGATGGGATAATCCTGCAGATAGCCGTAGCCGCCGTGGAGCTGCAGCGCGCGATCCACGACCGACGAGCCGGTGTCGGTAGCGAGCCGCTTGGCCATGGCCGCGAAGCGAGTCTTGTCCGGCGCGTTCTCAGTCACCTTCACCGCGGCGGCGTAGAGCAGCATTCGTGCAGCCTGAAGCTCGGTCTCCATGTCGGCCAGCGTGAACTGCGTGTTCTGGAAGTCAGCGAGCTGCTGCCCGAACGCCTTTCGCGACTTGGTATAGGCAACCGCCTCGTCCAGGCAGCGCTGCGCCCCGCCCAATGAGCAGGCGCCGATGTTGAGCCGCCCGCCGTCGAGCCCCATCATGGCGATGCGGAAGCCTTCGCCTTCCGCGCCGACCAAATTCTCGACGGGCACTCGAACATCGTCGAAATTGACTTGGCACGTCGGCTGCGAGTGCCAGCCGAGCTTCTTCTCCTGCGCGCCGAAGCTCACGCCCGGCATGTCCTTCTCGATCACCAGCGCGCTGATCCCCTTCGGACCTTCCTGTCCGGTGCGCGCCATGGTGACGTAGATCTCGTTCTCGCCGCCGCCGGAGATGAACGCCTTGGAACCCGTGACGAGATAATGGTCGCCGTCCTTCACCGCCCGCGTCTTGAGCGCCGCCGCGTCCGAGCCGGAGCCCGGCTCCGTGAGCGCGTAGGAGCCGAGATGCTCCATCGTCACCATCTGCGGCAGATACTTTTGCTTCACCGCCGCCGCGCCGAACCGGTCGATCATCCACGCGGCCATATTGTGGATCGAAATAAAGGCGGACGTCGACGGATCCCCGTATGCCATCGCCTCCATGATCAGCGCCGACTCGAGCCGTCCAAGGCCGATCCCGCCGCTCTCCTCCGACACGTAGATCGCGCCGAAGCCGAGTTCGGCTGCGGCCCGGATCGTGTCGCGCGGGAAGATATGCTTCTCGTCCCATTCCGCAGCATGCGGCGTCAGGGCGTCGGCGGTGAATTGCTGCGCCATCTCCTGGATCTGGCGCTGCTCGTCGGTCAGGTCGAACTGGTTCATGGGCGGGCTCTAGCCAGCAGGCGACTACTTCGCCAGTCCTTCGGCCCGCAGCGTCGCCTGCACGGCGGGACGCTCCGCCACGCGCTTCACGAAAGCGGTGAGCCCCGGCCAGCGCGAGAGGTCGATCTGGTGGATGCGCGTCCAGTTAAGGACCACGAACAGATAAGCGTCCGGCAGTGTGAAGCGTTCGCCCAGCAGATAGGGGCCGTCGCCGATCCGCTGCTGGAGATAGTCGAACTTGGCGCCGAGCAGCGTGCGGGTCGTCTCCTTCAGCTCATCCGTACTGGTTGGGTTCCAAAGCGGCCCGAAGCCCTTGTGCATCTCGGTCGCAACATAGTTCAGCCATTCGATGACGCGGTATCGGTCGAAGTCGCCGAGCGGAGGCAACAGGCCGCTCTCCGGCGCCAGGTCGCCTGCATATTGCAGGATCGCCGCATTCTCGGTGAGCACGACCCCGTCGTCGAGCTGAAGCGCGGGCACGGCGCCCTTGGGGTTCACCTCGCGATAATCGCGCCCGTCCTCCGTCCGCTTCGCGCGGATGTCGGTTTTGACCAGATCGAACGGCAGCCTCGCCTCGCGAAGCACGATGTGCGGCGCCTGCGAACATGCGCCGGGGGCGTAGTAAAGCTTCATTTCGCGGCTCCCTTGTCTGGCTTCTCACCAAGCACGCGCTCGGCGAACAGGCGGTTGGCGAGGTCGATATTGTTGCGCTCATACCAGCGCGGCGCCGGCAAGCCCTTCTCCCAGGCCAGCAGCTCGATGATGGGCCCTTGCGCCGACGGCACGTCCGGCGCCGCATTGATGAGCGGATCGGAAAAGGCCTCGTCCGCGCTCACGATTTGCCAGCCGGCCCGGCGGAGAGCGCGGACCAGATCGCCGATATACAAGGCGGCAAGGTCCGTCTCGTGAAGCAGCATGACGTGGGCAGGCGAACGACCGATCGTCTTCAACGCCAAGCCGTGGTTGAACTCGGCGGACTGGACGTGCGATTCGACATAAAGGTCGCGCAAAGCCGCCATGTCGATCTTCTTGCCCGCCTTCACCGCTACGGCGGCGCGCGCCTCCATGTTCCAGTCGGACGCGTCCACCGTCACGAAGCCGTAGCCAAGGCCGCGCGCCTTCAGCCCAGCCCGAACGGCGTCGCGCTTCGCCTTGTCGCTGCGGCCTTCATTCAGGAAGGGGAAGCGGAACCATGCGCGATGGCCTGTGCGACCCTTCAACCACATCTCCGCGCGGTCGATGTCTGCCAGATAATCCTGCGCGCTGACTTGCGTCAGGGGCCGGTGCGCGAAGGAGTGATTGGCGATCACATGCCCTGACGCGACATAGCGAGCGATCCGCCCCTCGCCGCCTTCCCCGCCCGGCTGAGTGAGATTGCCCACCGTGACGAAAAAGGCCGCCTGGCCGACCCGCGCTTTCCTCAGCTCCGCGATCAGCCGCCGCGTGCGCTCCTCGGGCGTGAAGAAGGCGCCGGGGCCGCGCGGGATATCGTCGAAGGTGAGGGCGATCCGCTTCTCCGCCTGGGCGGGAGCCTTGGCCGACAATGCGCTGCACCCGCCGAGGAGCGGGAGCAGCAGCAGGGCGATCAGTAGCCGCAGCAAGAGCTCACCCCATCGTCGGGATGACGAATGCATTCTCGCCCGTCACAGACCCATCCGGCCACCGCTGCGTCACCGTCTTGGTCTTGGTCCAGAAGCGGACGCCTTCCATGCCGTGCTGGTTGATATCGCCGAAGCCGCTCCGCTTCCAGCCGCCGAAGGTGTGATAGGCGACCGGCACCGGGATCGGCACGTTGATGCCGACCATCCCGACGTTGACTCGCGCCGCGAATTCGCGCGCCGCATGGCCGTTGCGAGTGAAGATCGCCACGCCGTTGCCATATTGATGCTCGGACGGAAGCCGCACCGCATCCTCGAAGCTGTCGGCCCGCACCATCTGCAGCACCGGCCCGAAAATCTCCTCCTGGTAGGAGCGGAAATTCGGCTTCACGTGATCGAAGAAGGTGGGGCCGATGAAGAAGCCCTCTTCGTGCCCCTGCAGCTTGAAGCCGCGCCCGTCGATGACGAGCTCGCCGCCTTCGTCCGCGCACATCTGGACGTAGGTCTCGATCCGCTCCCGGTGCACGGCGGTGACCACCGGTCCGTAATGCGCGTCGGCATCGGTCGAGACGCCGACCCGCAGCGCCTCGATCGCCGGGATCAGCTTCTCGCGAAGCCCGTTCGCGGTCTTCTCGCCCACCGGCACGACCACCGGCAGCGCCATGCAGCGCTCGCCCGCCGAGCCGAAGGCGGCGCCGGCAAGGTCGTTCACCACCTGGTCGAGATCCGCGTCCGGCATGACGATGCCATGGTTCTTGGCGCCGCCGAACGCCTGCACCCGCTTCCCGTTCGCGGTCCCCCGGCTGTAGATATACTGGGCGATGTCGGAGGAGCCGACGAAGCTCACCGCCTTGATGTCGTCTTCGTCGAGAATCGCATCGACCATCTCCTTGTCGCCATGGACGACCTGGAGGATGCCGTCCGGCAGCCCCGCTTCCTTCATCAGCTCCGCCAACCTGACCGGCACCGACGGGTCGCGCTCCGAGGGCTTCAGGATGAAGGCGTTGCCGCAGGCGATCGCCACGCCGAACATCCACATCGGGATCATCGCCGGGAAGTTGAACGGCGTGATGCCCGCGACGATGCCGAGCGGCTGCCGCATCGAATAGACGTCGATTCCCGGGCCCGCGCCCTGCGTATGCTCGCCTTTCAGCGCATGCGGGATGCCGCAGGCGAATTCGATCACTTCCAGGCCGCGCTGCACGTCGCCCTTGGAGTCGGCGATCACTTTGCCGTGCTCGGAAGAGAGCAGCAGCGCCAGCGCGTCCATATTCGCTTCGACCAGTTCCTTGAACTTGAACATAACGCGGGCGCGCCGCTGCGGGTTGGTCGCCGCCCAAGCCGGCTGCGCCGCGCGCGCATTGTCCATGGCGCGCGCCAGATCGGCGGCCGTGCCCAGATTCACGTGCGCCTGCACATTGCCTTGGTTCGGATCGAAAACGTCGCCTTGCCGCTCGCCTGACGCATAGGAAGCGCCGCCGATGAAATGATCGATTTTCCGCATGATGGTCCTTCGGGACTGCAAAAGAAGCTGGTGGTGGAGGCCACTAGCCAAGCCGGTGCCGGAATGCCAGAGACCCCCGTCATCCCCGCGAAAGCGGGGATCCCGCTTCTTCTTGGGAGACGGGAAAAAGATCAGCGGGATTCCCGCTTTCGCGGAATGACGAGGAGGTTGGATGAAGGTTGGTTCGCTCAAATCCGGACGGGACGGCCGTCTCGTCGTCGTCAGCCACGATCTCGCCTGGTGCGCGGACGCGACCCATATTGCGCCCACACTGCAGGCCGCGCTCGACAACTGGTTCTATGTCGCGCCCCAGCTTCAACTCCTCGCCACCGATCTCGCGCACGAAGTCATTCCGATGATGCGCTTCCACGAGCGAAGCGCGGCCGCGCCGCTCCCTCGCGCCTACCAATGGGCCGACGGCTCCGCTTATGTGAACCACGTCGCTTTGGTCCGGCAGGCGAGGGGGGCCGAGATGCCCGAAAGCTTCTGGACCGACCCGCTCATGTATCAGGGCGCTTCGGACGAGATGCTCGCGGCTCGCGATCCCATTCCGCTCGCCGACGAGAGCTGGGGCTGCGACCTCGAAGCCGAGGTTGTGGTGGTCACCGGCGACGTGCCTCGCGGGGTCACTCCCGAGCAGGCACGCGAGCACATCCTGCTCATCGGCCTGGTCAACGACGTGAGCCTGCGCAACCTCATTCCCGCCGAACTCGCCAAAGGGTTCGGCTTTCTCCAGTCGAAGCCTGCGTCCGCGCTGTCGCCCGTCTTCGTCACTCCCGACGAGCTCGGGCCGCGCTGGCAGGGCGGCAAGCTCCACGGAGAGCTCAAGGTGGACCACAACGGGCAGCCGTTCGGCCGCGCCGATGCGGGCGAAGACATGACCTTCGACTTCGGCACCCTCATCGCCCATCTGGCCAAGACCCGAAACCTCGGCGCGGGCACGATCGTCGGCTCCGGCACCGTGTCCAATCGCGGCGAGGATGGCGGCCCGGGCAAGCCCATCGTCCGCGGCGGCCGCGGCTATTCCTGCCTGGCGGAAGTTCGCACGGTCGAGACCATCCTCGACGGCCAGGCCGTGACGCCCTTCCTCAAGCATGGCGACACCGTCCGCATCTGGATGGACGACGAGCACGGCCATCCGATCTTCGGCACGATCGAGCAGACGGTGGTTCCGGCCTAGGGAACGTCGCTCTCTCCGTCGTCGCGAGGAGCGTGGCGACGACGCGATCCAGACGGCGTGGGAGGCCAACTGGATTGCTTCGGTTCGCTCGCAATGGCGCTGGGTGACCCAGCTTACCCGTTGGCGCAGATCCGCTCGTCGTGGATCACCCCGGCGCGGATCTCCTCGATGATCTTCAGCGCTCCGACGATGGTCTCTTGCGACGCTTCCAACCCCATTTTGATGGCAACGCCGGTCAATATCGCTTCGGCTTCTTCGAACGCCCTGCAAAAGCTCGAAGCCAGCTCCGGCCGGTCGTTCGCCATCCGCCTGAAAACGGCGATCAGCACCGCCTGCAGCGCCACGACTTCCGCCTTCACGACGGCGGCATCGGCTTCGTTCATTCGCTCATCCCTGTTGCAATCGGGAATCAACGCGCCTGCCGCCGAACCGCTCCAAAACGAGCACGGCAGTGGCCGATTTGGGACAGCCGAGTGGCCGTTGGGGCACATGTGAATTTCGGCCCATTGCATGGACGGAACGTTCCTCTTTGATCGTCGTTAGGGGGTGTGCAACTTGCCGGCCGTCTCTGCGGCGTTGTTTGTCGCAGGCTGGTCCCTGCCGTCGGCTGGCGTAAGCACGGAGATGCACATGAAAAACTCATTCGCCGCCATCCTTATGGCTGGATCGCTGTCCCTGGGGGCATGTGCCACCACCGATCCTTATGCTGACGGTACGCTCGCTGGCGCGGGCACTGGCGCCGCGATCGGCGCCGTCGCGGGCGCCGGGGCCGGAGCGGTCATTGGCGGCCTCAGCCCCATCGAAGGCGCTGCCATCGGTGCGGCGGTCGGCGGTCTTGCCGGCGCTGTCTGGGCCGACAGCAACAATGATGGTTATGCGGACGGCTATTATCAGGGTGGCCAATATTATGAGGGCCGCCCCGCCGGCTATAATGCCTCTGCTTCGGCAGGCCGTTCCTGCCCGACCACGCTCGGCGGTGCTGCCACGGGTGCCGGTATCGGCGCAGTCGGCGGTGCCGGTGTCGGCGCGGTCGTCGGCGGCATCAATCCGCTCGAAGGCGCTGCGATCGGTGCGGTCGTGGGCGGTCTCGCCGGCGCGATTTGGGCCGACCGGAACAATGACGGTTGCGCCGACGGTTATTATCGCAACGGCCAATATTATGAAGGCGCTCCCCAGCCGGCTCAGTATCAGTCGGCTCCGGTCTATCGGGCCGGCGAGCGCGGCTAACATTTTGCGTCGGGCCTAATTCTCCTGCCGGCATTTGCCTGCAGCGGAAGGCCCGGTCCAACCGAAGGAGCGCCTCACACTGTGGGGCGCTCCTTTTTCGTTATCAACTTCCTCAGCGCCGCGCGCGCCGCTGCCCTTGTTGCGCCGCAATATAATGAGTATAGGCGCACCCGAATTGGCGAGGGGTCCAAGGCAGCTTCCCGTTAGAAGCCGCGCCATCGCCATCCTACTCGGGAAAGTTTAAATGAGCCTCCGCAACGTGGCGATCATCGCCCACGTCGATCACGGCAAGACGACTTTGGTCGATCAGCTGTTTCGCCAGTCCGGCACCTTCCGCGACAACCAGCGCGTGGAAGAGCGCGCCATGGATTCCAACGACCTGGAAAAGGAGCGGGGCATCACCATCCTCGCCAAGTGCACCAGCGTGGAATGGGAGCATGGTGGCGAGACGACGCACATCAACATCGTCGACACGCCCGGCCACGCCGATTTCGGCGCCGAAGTGGAACGCATCCTGTCGATGGTCGACGGCGTCATCCTGCTCGTGGACGCCGCGGAAGGGCCGATGCCGCAGACCAAGTTCGTCACCGGCAAGGCGCTCAGCCTCGGCCTGAAGCCGATCGTCGTCGTCAACAAGATCGACCGCCCTGACGCCCGTCCCGCAGAAGTGCTCGACGAATGTTTCGAACTGTTCCTCAGCCTCGACGCCAATGACGAGCAGCTCGACTTTCCGGTGCTCTACGCGTCGGGCCGCAACGGCTATGCCGGCGAGACGGACGACGTCCGCTCGGGCGACCTGACGCCGATGTTCGAGAAGATCGTCAGCCATGTCCCGGCTCCCGGCCTCGACCCCGACGGTCCGTTCAAGATGCTGGCGACCCTGCTCGACCGCGACAATTTCCTCGGCCGCATCCTGACTGGCCGGATTGAAAGCGGCCGGCTCAACGTCAACACGATGATCAAGGCGATCGACGTGGACGGCAAGGTCGTCGAGGACGGCCGCGCCACTAAGGTGTTCGCCTTCCGCGGCCTGGAACGCGTGCCCGTGGAAACCGCGCAGGCGGGCGACATCGTCGCCATTGCCGGCCTCACCAAGGCGACCGTCTCCAACACCATCGCCGAGCCGTCGGTGACCGAGCCGCTCCACGCCCGCCCGATCGATCCGCCGACGCTGGCGATGAGCTTCGCCGTCAACGACAGCCCCTATGCCGGGCGCGACGGCGACAAGGTGCAGAGCCGCGTCATCCGCGACCGGCTCGAGCGCGAGGCCGAGACCAACGTTGCGATCCGCCTCACCGAGAGCCAGGAGCGCGACGCGTTCGAGGTCGCCGGGCGCGGCGAGCTCCAGCTCGGCGTGCTGATCGAGACCATGCGCCGCGAGGGTTTCGAGCTTTCCATCAGCCGTCCGCGCGTGCTGTTCCGCGACGGCCCGAACGGCCGTGAAGAGCCGTACGAGACGGTCGTCATCGACGTCGATGACGAGCATTCGGGCACGGTCGTCGAGAAGATGGCGATCCGCAAAGGCGAGATGACCGACATGCGTCCTTCCGGCGGCGGCAAGACCCGGCTGACCTTCTCGGCGCCATCGCGTGGCCTGATCGGTTATCACGGCGAGTTCCTGTCCGACACGCGCGGCACCGGCATCATGAACCGTCTGTTCGAGAAATACGGGCCCTATCGCGGCACGATCAGCGGCCGGCAGAACGGCGTTCTCATCTCGATGGAGCAGGGCGATGCGGTCGCCTACGCGCTCAACGCGATCGAGGAGCGGGGTGTGCTGTTCATCTCGCCCGGCGACAAGCTTTATCAGGGCATGGTGATCGGCGAGAATGCCAAGCCGCAGGATCTCGAGGTGAACCCCCTCAAGTCCAAGCAGCTCACCAATTTCCGCGCCTCGGGTCCCAAGGACGAGAGCATCCGCCTCACGCCGCCGCGCCGCATGACGCTGGAGCAGGCGATCGCCTACATCCAGGACGACGAGCTGGTTGAGGTGACGCCGAAGGTGATCCGCATCCGTAAGCGCCATCTCGACCCGCACGAGCGCAAGAAGGCGTCGCGCAAGGGCGAAGCCGCGTAGCCGCCGAGCGCAGCGACGCCGGCGCGGACCGCGCCGCCGGAGCAGCGCGAAGAGACGGCTTGCGCCCGCCGGCGGGTCGCGCCAGCGAACCCGACCGACGTCGCAGTTCGGCTTAGTCCCCGAACAGCTGCGGGTTGCGCCGGATAAAGCGCTGCGCCCAATTGTCGACGCGAGATATCCGCGCCCGCGCAAGATAGCGCCAGCCGCCGACCGCGACGATCGCGGCACCGACGCTGTCGACGATCAGATCGTGGATGGTGTCGGTCAGGCCTGATGGGTCGCCCGGCACCGCCGGCTGCATGTTCGTCCCCGCGAATTCGTCCATGCCGAACTCGAAGATTTCCCACAGCGCCCCGAGCCCGACCGCGAAGAAAAAGGCGAACAGGGCGACGAACGAAGGCCGCATGTGGAGATCGACGTTTCGGTCCTCGTTGAGGATGTAGACGAACATGAAGCCGAGCATGCCGAGCAGCAGGCCCGAGGTGGTGTGCAAGGCCGCGTCCCACCACCAGAAGCGCTGATAATAGTCCCGCACCTCGCCGAGAAAGAGCGAGGCGAAGACGAACAGCAAAGCCACGATCTGGACCTCGGACGGAATCTCGACCGGCATGCGAAACACCACCGGCGCAAGCGTCAGGATCATGATCCCAGCAACGAAGGTGGCCTGGGGCCAATCCTCCCGTAGAAGCAGCAGGACGAGTTGGACCGCCATCACCACTTGAATGACGGCCAGGATAACGAGATGCGCCCGCCGCGCGCCGTTCTCCGGCAGCGGTTCGCTTCCGTCAGGCGTCATTGATGCTCCGGCAATTCTTGGCGGTGACGCGCAGGTGCCTCCTCGTCCGAAGTGGGGCCGCCGGTCGCGGCAACATCGGTGTTGTCGCCGTCCTCCATGCCAAAGCGTGTGGTGCCGCCTTCGCCGCCCTGTTGCGGCCGGGTGTCGTTCATGCCGCCGGTGTTTTCCTCCCCCTCGCGCCGCTCACTTCCTTCTTGCATGCTCATTCTCCTGGCTTTGTTCGGAACAACCTACGACGGAGGCCTCCGTTTCACCGGCAGCAAGCTACGCTCCTGTGCGCGGGCCAAAATGCGCACCTTCAGCCTGTGTGCTGGAGGTGATTCTGGACACTCGTGGCCGGCCCAACAGCGGACCGGAACGAAGCCGACCGGAGGACCGTTGCGCTTCCCGGTGGGTCAACGAACGACGAGGTTTAGATAATGAAACAAAGTATTGCGTCCGCTGTTTTCGACAGCCGATCCGAAGCAGAACGCGCCGTATCCGAACTCCGCTCAGCCGGCGTCCGCGACAGCGACATCTCGATTGTGGCGCAGCATGACGGCAAGAACACCAGCACTGATGGTGCCGGGGAGAAGACGGGCGACTTCGTCAGCAAAGCGGCGCTCGGAGCCGGTGCAGGCGCATTGCTCGGCGTGGCCGCGTTGGCGATCCCTGGAGTCGGTCCGCTGGTGGCGGCCGGCGCGATTGCCGAGAGTGCCATTGGCGGCGCAGCCTTGACCGGCACGGCCGTCGGCGCAGCGGCAGGTGGCCTCAGCAGCCTCCTGACCAAGCACGGCGTGAGCGACGAAGACGCCCGCTACTATGAGGATCGCGTGAACAACGGAGGCGTCTTCGTATCGGTCGACAACTCTGCGAGCCTGGATCGCGAAACCGTTAGCGAAATGTTGTACCGCGCCGGCGGTCACAATTCGAGCCGTGCGAGGACAAGCGCGACCATGTGATGGGTGTGGGAGCTCAGGCCTCCCCCCTTCGCTGCTCAAGGGCGGCTCTCACCCGAAAGCGGACACATATGTCCGCTTCGGGGGAGGGTGCCATGGTTTGCTGAACCGGCTCGGCTCGGCGCGCTTCGCCGCCGGCCGTGTCGGGGCAGACCGGAGCTCCGGCCGTTCGAAGAAAGCGACGATCGAGGGCGGAGAAGCTCGGAACAGGAGAATATGCATGCGGGCCTTCATGATGACTTCCGCCGTCGTGGCGCTGATTGCGTGCGGACCGGGTGAGGCCCAGAACAACGGCAACCAAGCGCCCGGCGGAGGTTCCAAGGAACAGAGCCAGCCGCGACGCGCAGGGAGCGCTGCTCCGGGAGCTCCAGTTGAGACCGGCCCGAAGAGCGTCCCCGAATTCCAGCCTGCCTTTGCCGGCCAGACCCGCGCACCGGCTGTGAAGACGCGCACCCCGCTGCAAGTCACGCAGGTCGCCGGCGGTCTCAACAAACCCTGGGCGATCGCGTTTCTGGCCGACGGCCGCATGCTGGTGACGGAGAAGCCCGGACGGCTCCGGATCGTCACCTCGCAGGGCCAGAAGTCCGCACCGGTGTCCGGCTTGCCGCGCGTGGACGCTCGGGGCCAGGGCGGGCTGCTCGATGTCGAGCTTGGGCCGGATTTCGGACGAAGCGGGCAGATCTACTGGACCTATTATGAGCCGCGCCAAGGCGGAAACGGCCTGGCTGTCGCCCGTGGACGGCTGGTCGATGGAGCTCAGCCCCGGGTCGAAAATGTGCAGGTCGTCTTTCGAATGCTGCCGACTCTCGAGTCCACGCTGCACGCCGGTGGCCGCATGGTCTGGGCTCCCGACGGCAAGCTGTTCGTGATGCTTGGCGAGCGTTCAATCCTTCCGGGCCGGGTCCAGGCGCAGACGCTGGGAAGCCACTTCGGCAAGATCGTCCGGATCAACCCCGACGGCAGCGTTCCGCGTGACAACCCATTTGTCGGCCGCCGGGGCGCGCGGCCCGAAATCTGGTCCTCCGGCCATCGCAACATCCTGTCCGCCGCTCTCGATGGCCAAGGACGCCTCTGGGAGGTCGAGATGGGCCCTCGCGGTGGTGACGAGCTGAACAGGCCCGAACGCGGCAAGGATTATGGCTGGCCCGCCATCGGATACGGCGAGGAATATTCGGGCGCGCCAATTCATAGGACCACGCAGGCGAGGGGGATGGAGCAGCCAGTCTATTACTGGGACCCGGTTATCTCGCCCTCGGGCATGGCCATCTACTCCGGAAGCCTGTTCCCCGAATGGCGCGGGAACGTCTTTGTAGGCGGCCTGTCCAGCAAGGCCTTGGTTCGCCTGGTGATGCAGGGAGACCGGGTTGCGGGTGAAGAACGCCTCCTGACCGATCGCAATGCCCGCATCCGCGAGGTCGTCCAAGGCCCCGATGGGGCACTTTACCTGCTGACCGACGCGGAGAATGGCAGTCTGCTGAAGATCACGCCGCGAAGATAGTCACGTGCTGTCCCTCCCTCCTTACGAGCGGCGCGCAGGGGCCAGCGTCAGGCGGAGCGCGCTGCCAGGTCCAGGATCGCCGTCCATTCCTCATCCCGCACCGGCGAGACGGAGAGGCGGGATTGGCGGAGCATTTCCAGGCTGGCGAGGCGCGGCTCGGCCTTGATCGCGGCGAGCGTCACCGGCCGGCCGAGCGGCCGCGCCGGCTCGACGGCGACTGAAACCCAGTTCGGGTCCTTGGGGTCGGGGGCGGCCTCGCGGGCTATCAGCATGATCCCGATTGCCGCCTTGTCGGCTCCGCTATGGTAGAAGAGCGCCTCGTCGCCGGGCTTCATCGCGCGCAGGTGAAGGCGCGCGGCGGGGTTGCGCACACCTTCCCATTCCGTGCGGCCGTCGCGGACCAGATCGTCCCAGCCGTAGCTGCCCGGTTCGGACTTCATCAGCCAATATGCCATGTCGTCTCCGTAGATTTTGGATGCGTTTCGCGCCAGAAGGGCGGATGCGCGCCGCCTTTCTCCTCCTGACGCTCGGTCTCATCGGTTGCGGCGAGGCGGTCAAGGACGACCATTTCGCGCAGGACGTGAAGGCGGAGCGCGAAGCGTCGCCGCCGGTCGTGCCGGGCGCCGTCCCGGTGCGGGTGGGGGAACTCGGCGCCAGCTTCGACGCGTGCGGCGCCGCGGGAACCACGCGGCACCTCGATGCCGGCGAGACGCTGCCGGTGCGGGCCGCGCCCTTCGAAACCTCGCCCGAGATCGGGCGCGTCGCTGCCGGGACGCAATTCTTCATCTGCACCCGTTCGCACGACCAGCGCTGGATGGGCATCGTCTATGAAGACGGCGGAACTCTGTCGCCCGCATGCGGGGTATCGTCGCCAGTGGCGAGCCGCGGCAGCTATGAAGGTCCGTGCCGCTCGGGCTGGATTTCCAGCGCGTTCGTGAAGCTGATCGCGGGTTAGAACGAATCCGTTGCGCCTGGCTAAGTGCGTGAAAAGGAAGCTAAAACTTCTCTACTTCTTTGATTTAGAAAGAAAAATTGGGCTTAGTTCCTCGCCTCGTCGCTGAGTCCGGGCGACTCAGCGCCACTTATCCACAGGTTCGTTGACTCTTAACTACGAATCCCGGATTGGCCCCTCAGCACTTAGCGGGAGCGGGTTCCGGGGCCAAACGGCGGGGGACCAGCGAGACGGGGGGCGCCGGGGATGCAGATCTCGCATCCGGCACAAAGCCAACCGCATACATACGAGAGCACATGAACCGTATCGTTCGTGCCAGCGGCCTTGCCGCGGCAGTTGGCCTTGCTTTGTCTTCGCTCGTCGCTGAGCCCTCCGCCGCAGGCGAGGTCGATGCGCCGGTTACCGCTTCCTATCTCGATCACGCTTCGGCCGAAATCGACAGCCAGAACACCGAAGAACTTACCAAGGCCGCGAACGATGTCGTCGCTTTCGCCAGGAATTCCGCGCCCCGCCCGCGTTCGCTGAACGAGATGGTCGAGCAGCTCGGCAGCGCCGAAGTGGCCGACGAAGAGCAGCATTGCCTGGCCGGCGCGATCTACTTCGAAGCGCGCGGCGAGCCGATCGAGGGTCAGCTCGCGGTCGCCGAAGTCGTCCTCAACCGCGTCGCCTCCAAGAAGTATCCGGACAACATCTGCGCTGTGGTGAAGCAGCCCTGGCAGTTCTCGTTCGTCAAGGACGGCAAGTTCCCGGCAATCAACAAGGACAGCAAGTCCTGGCGCAAGGCGGTGGCCGTCTCCCAGATTGCCAAGCTGAAGCTCGACAAGAAGCTTTCGGACGGCACGCTCTGGTATCATGCCGATTATGTCCAGCCGGTGTGGCGCAAGGCGCTGGACAAGGAAGACAAGATCGGCCTCCACATCTTCTACAGCTAAGGCTGCATCGACAGCCAAGGCCTTCCGCCCCACGGCGTCTCCTCTTGCGCCGTGGGGAAACGGCCGTTATGCGGCGGGTCTCCGGCTTAGGAGTGTAGCTCAGCTGGTAGAGCATCGGTCTCCAAAACCGAGGGCCGTGGGTTCGAGTCCCTCCACTCCTGCCAACTTTCGCCCGCCCTTCAAGGCGGGTGCGACGCTCTGGGAATTGTCGGCCGGAGAGCTTATCTGAAGGACGAGGGAGGCGGCGCCGCGACGTGCGGACGGCCTTTCCGCTCAGGCCTGAAGATGCGAAGAGGGTGAAGCGAAGGTGGCGAAGGTCAATCCCGGCGAATTCTTCCGGCAGGTGCGCGCGGAAACCGCGAAGGTCGTCTGGCCGACGCGGCGCGAGACGATGACCACCGCCTTGATGGTCGTCATCCTCACCGCCATCCTCGGCGTCTTCTTCTTCGCCGTCGATTCCGCGTTCAGCGCGATCGTGCAGGCGCTGCTCGGCCTCCTCTCCTAACCCCCGGCCCCCGCAACCCCCACCCTCGCGCTCCCCGCGCCCTTTCTCTTTCCAAGCACAGGATCACGAACCGCCATGTCCCCCCGCTGGTATATCATCCACGCTTATTCGGGCTTCGAGAACAAGGTCCGCGACGCGATCATGTCCGAAGCGACCCGGATGGGGCTCTTGCCGCTCGTCGAGGCGGTGGAAGTGCCGACCGAAAAGGTGACGGAGGTCCGCCGCGGCAAGAAGATCACGTCCGACAAGAAATTCTTCCCCGGCTATGTGCTGGCGAAGCTCAACATGAACGACGACGTCTACCACCTCGTCAAGAACACCCCCAAGGTGACGGGCTTCCTCGGCTCCAGCGGCAAGCCGCAGCCGATCAGCGAGGCCGAGGCCGCGCGCATCCTCAACACCAAGGAGGAAGCCGCGTCGGCCGCGCCCAAGACCAAGATCAGCGTCGATTACGAGATCGGCGACCAGGTCAAGGTGCTGGAAGGCCCGTTCGCGAGCTTCAACGGCCTGGTCGAGGAACTGGACTTCGACCGCGGCCGCGTGAAGGTCGGCGTCTCCATCTTCGGCCGCGCAACGCCGGTCGAGCTCGAGTTTGAGCAGGTGGAACGGGCGAAGTAAGATCTGAAAATGCGGGTGGCGCAGCATTCCCCGGATGCTGCTTCGGATCCACCCGCATTACTTTCAGCAGGGTAGAAGGGTCGGGGCGGAAGCTCCGGCCCTTTCTTACGTCTTCTATGCGCCAGAAGGCCACTTTCCACAGGTTTGGCCGGCTCCCCAAACCGTTCCACCTTGAGGCGACTCACATCGGCTTGATGCGGCGCGCCCGGGCGATGTGACTGCCGACCTTCACCCGCGCCAATGATGCCGATGGTTGCCATGGCATCACGCGCCGAACGCGCCGTCGATCGTGTGCATCGCACCCGTGACGAAGCTCGCCTCGGGCCCAGCCAACCAGGCTACCATTCCCGCCACCTCCTCCGGCCGGCCGTGACGCTTGACGGCCATGAAGCTGTGCATCAGGTCCTTGTTCGGCCCGTCCGCCGGATTCGCGTCGGTGTCGATCGGCCCGGGCTGCACGATGTTGACCGTGATGCCGCTTGGCCCGAAGTCGCGAGCCAGGCCGCGCGCCAGGCCCTGCAGGGCGGACTTGGTAAGCGCGTAAG
>NZ_CADCWD010000052.1 GCF_902806315.1 uncultured Sphingosinicella sp. | reverse complement strand
ACAGCGACGATTTCGCGGCGACCGACTTCGCCGTCGACACCGTTGCCAATGCAACCACGACGATCACGAACGTCGATGCCAACCTCACCAGCGTGAACACGGCCCGGGCCAGCCTAGGCGCCGGCCAGAGCCGCCTCGAGTCGGTGGTCAACAACCTGACCAACGTCGTCACCAACCTGTCGGACGCGCGTTCGCGGATCGAGGACGCCGATTTCTCGGCGGAGACGACCAAGCTCGCCAAGGCGCAGATCCTGAGCCAGGCATCGACGGCGATGCTCGCCCAAGCGAACCAGAGCCAACAGGGCGTTCTCAGCCTGTTGCGTTAAGTCCAGCCAGCGCGCGGCTACTCCCGCTGGCCGCGACGGGCAAAAGGCGCCTCAGCTCGGAAACGAGCTGGGGCGCTTCTTTTTTTTTTAATCTCAGTAGGCGCGGGAGATCGCGAATTCGACGGCCTCGACGAGCGCGGACTTGGCCTTGCCGCCGGGGAAGGGGCCAAGCGCATCAATCGCGCGCTGCCCATAGGTGCGGGCGCGGGCGAGGGTATCGCGGATGGCGCCGCTCGCCTCGAGGAGGCGGGTGGCATAAGCGAGGTCCTCGTCCGAGACGCGGCTGCCCTGCATGGCCTCTCGCCAGAAGGTCCGATCTCCCTCGCGGCCGCGGGCAAAGGCGAGGATGACGGGCAAGGTGACCTTGCCGTCGCGAAAGTCGTCGCCGACGCCCTTGCCCATGGTCTTGGCGTCCGACGCATAGTCCATTGCGTCGTCGATCAGCTGGAACGCAATGCCGAGATTTCGGCCGTAGCAGTCGAGCGCCTCCTCCACTGCCTCGTCCTGCTCGGCGACCACGGCGGCGATGCGGCAGGCGGCGGCGAACAGGGCCGCGGTTTTGGCGCTGATGATGTCGAGATAATGGTCTTCCGTGGTCTCGACCCGGCGCTGAGCGGTGAGCTGGTCGACCTCGCCCTCGGCAATGATCGCGGACGCGCGGGAGAGGATGCGCAGCACCTTGAGGCTGCCATCCTCCACCATCAACTCGAAGCTGCGCGAGAAGAGGAAGTCGCCGACGAGCACGCTCGCAGGATTGCCCCAGATGATGTTGGCCGTGCGTTTGCCGCGTCTGAGGCCTGAGCCGTCGACGACATCGTCATGCAGCAGGGTTGCCGTGTGGATGAACTCGACGGCGGCGGCGAGCTTGTGGTGCCGGCTGCCGGGATAATCGAGGAGCCTTGCACAAGCGAGCGTGAGCATGGGCCGCATCCGCTTGCCGCCGCCGGCGATGAGATGCCCGGCGAGCTCGGGAATAAGGGCCACTTCGCTCTGCATCCGCTCCAGGATCACCGCGTTCACCCGATTGAGGTCCGCCGCAACGAGCGCCACCATCGCGTCAAGCGACGGCGCCGCGCGGGCGTTGAGCTGGTGAACGGTGGCGGTCACGCCCGCGATGTGAGCGTTGGAGTGGGGGAAAGCAAGCTCAGCCGGACAGCGGGAGCTTCAGCCGAGCGAGGAGACCGCCGAGGTCCTCGCTCTCTTCCAGCACGATCGAGCCGGCGTAGATTTCGGCAACGTCGCTGACGATCGCGAGGCCGAGGCCGGTGCCGGGCTTGCCGGTGTCGAGGCGGGCGCCGCGTGCGAAGATGCTGACGCGTTCGGCTTCGGGAATGCCGCGGCCGTCATCCTCGACGTCGATCTCGACGCATTCGGCGGTGGTGCGGACGGTCACGAACACGCGGCCGCCGCCATATTTCGCGGCATTCTCGATGAGGTTGCCCAGCATCTCGTCCAGATCCTGCCGCTCGACCCGCACGGCCGCGTTGCGCTCGCCATCGAGGTCGACGGTGACATTGTCGTAGATCTTGGAGACGGCGCGCTCGACCGCTTGAAGCGAGGGCCACACCTCCGCGCGGGCCTGGGCGCTGGACCGGCGGCCGATCGCGCGGGCGCGGGCAAGGTGATGGTCGACCTGCCGCCGCATCGTCGTTGCTTCGCGGCAGACGGTGTCGGCGAGGTCCGGGCTGTTGGCAGTGGCGGCGTTGGTGATGACGGTGAGCGGCGTTTTGAGCGCATGGGCGAGATTGCCGGCATGGGTGCGCGCCTCCTCCGCCTGGACCTCGTTGTGCACGAGCAAAGCGTTCAGCTCTTCGGTCAGCGGCTCGATCTCCTGCGGGAAGCGCTCCTCGATGCGTGATTTTTCGCCCGAGCGGATCTGGGCAATGGAGCGGCGGACGCGGCGGAGCGGCCACAGGCCGTAAAAGGCCTGGATCGCGGCAAGCAGGATGAGGCCGAGGCCGAGCGCGCCGAACGATCGCACCAAGGTGCGTCGAAGCACCTTGATCTGTTCGTCGAGTCCCTCGCGGCTCTCGGCCACCTGGAAGCGCCACAGGATTGGCGAGCCGGGCAGCCGGACGTTACGTTCGACAATTCTCAGCTCCTCGTCCTCGAACTCCTTGCTGTCATAGGTGCGGACGTTGAAATGATTGAGGTCCGGGCGAACCTGCAGCTTGCGATCCCAGAGCGAACGGGAAGGGAAGTCCGCCACGTTCGGCACCGCGCGCCCGTCCGCCGTGGTTCCACTGATCTGGAAGTAGAGGCGTGAATAGGCCTCGAGGAAGCGCTGGTCGGCGGGAGGGCGGTTCAGCAACACCTCGCCGTCCGGGCCGATTTCGGACGAGGCGATGAGGGCGGTCAGGACATAGTCGAGCTGGGCATCGAAGTTTTGAGTGATGGCCGTGGTGAGGATGCGGTCGAGCGCATAGCCGCCGACGCCGAGCAGCACGACGATCCAGATCGCGGCAATGCCGATCATGCGCCGGGTGAGCGAGCCCGTCGATCGCCTGCGCTTGCGCGTGGCGACTGGGGCCGGCGCGAGCCGCTCCACTGGCATCGGCTTGTTCATCGCGCCGCGGCCTTGCGCCGTCGCTCACTTACCAGAGCTGAACCGATCGCGGCGTGCCGGATGGGGCCGAGGGTTCGCATCGCATCGCCGAGCTCAGGCCCGCGGCTCTTCCAGCGAATAGCCGAGCCCGCGAATGGTGCTGATCACGTCCGGCCCGAGCTTCTTGCGGATGCGGGTGACGAACACTTCGATCGTGTTGGAATCGCGATCGAAGTCCTGATCGTAGATATGCTCGATCAGCTCGGTGCGGCTGACCACCTTGCCCTTGTGGTGCATGAGGTAGGAAAGGAGCTTGTATTCCTGGGCGGTGAGCTTCACCGGCTCGCCGTTCAGCGTCACCTTGCCCGAGCGGGTGTCGAGGCGGACATCGCCGGCGGTGAGCTCCGAGGACGAATTGCCCGAGGCGCGGCGGATGAGAGCGCGCAGCCGGGCGATCAGCTCCTCGGTCTGGAACGGCTTGGCGAGATAATCGTCCGCGCCCGCATCGAGCCCGGCAACCTTGTCCGACCAGCTGTCGCGGGCGGTGAGGACGAGGACGGGCACCTTCATCCCTTCCTTGCGCCAGCGGTCGAGCACCGTCAGGCCGTCCACCTCCGGAAGGCCGAGGTCGAGGATGATCGAGTCATAGCTTTCGGTGGAGCCAAGATAATGGCCGTCCTCGCCGTCCGTCGCGAGGTCGACCGCATAGCCGGCGCCCTCCAGCGTGGCGCGGAGCTGGCGCCCCAGATTGGGTTCATCCTCGACGATCAGGACCCGCATATTCTCATCCTTGGCTGCCAGTCGGCTCGACTGTTCAACCAGCGCGATAGACTATGGTTTCAATCCGTGGAAGCGAGCGGACAGGCGGACAGTTTCGCCCCCGCGACGAAATCAGCGAGTCTGGCTGATCACGTCGCCGCTGCGGGCGTCCACATCGATCCAAGTGACCTGGCCGTTGCGCATGAACTTCAGCCGGTAGCGGCCGGAGCTGGGGTCGAGCTCGGGTCCAAGATATTCGGAGCCGCGCATCCGGGGCAGGATGCGAGATTCGATGTTGCGCAGCGACAGGAAGCGGCCCTCCTGCGTCTCGCGGAACGCGGTGGCCTGTTCCTTGCCGCGCGGACGCGCGTCGGCGGAAGGGCCGGCGGCGAGGAGACCGGCGGCGGCGAGAGCGAGAAGAGAACGCTTGAACATGGGGGCGGCATAGCCAAGCCGCATTGAATGAGCCATGAATGCATCGCCTTACAACCCGATTGCCACAGCAACGATGCAGCTAAGCCACAGAGAGAAAGACTGAAATGATCCGCAAACGGGCCATCGCCGTATTAGCCGCTTGCGCTGCCGCCATTCTGCCGGGCTCGGCCTCGCGCGGGGCGGAGCCAGTCCAGGGAATGCAGGCGGTGCCCGCGCGGGGCGCGAATGAGGGGATCGGTCCCTTTCGCAAGCTCGTCATTCGCGGCGCGATGCTGATCGACGGCAGCGGGGCGCCGCCGCGGGGACCGGTGGACATCGTGGTGGAGGGGAACCGCATCGCCTCCATCAACGGCGCCGGCACGCCGGGCCTGCCGCTCCGCCCCGACCGCGAGCCGCGCGATGCTACGCAGGAGATCGACGCCACCGGAATGTATGTGATGCCGGGCTTCGTCGATACGCACGGCCATAACGGCGATCCGCAAAAGGCTGCCAATCCGAGCTATGGCTACAAGCTTTGGCTGGCGCATGGCGTGACTTCGGTGCGCGGCGTGGGGCTTTACTGGGGCCGGCCCAACGCTTCGCTGGACGACAAGCGGCGCAGCGCCGCCAACAGCATCGTCGCTCCCCGCCTGTTCGCCTATCTCGCGCTCGGGGACGCCTGGGACCAAGGCAGCATCGACAGCCCGGAAAAGGCGCGGGCCTGGGTGCGCTGGGCGGCCAAGTCCGGCTATGACGGAGTGAAGCTGTTCAACGCGGAGCCGCGCGCCGTCACCGCGGCCGCGATCGACGAGGCGAGGAAGCAGAAGCTCGGCACCGTGGCACATCTCGGCCAGAGCGGGGTGGCCGACGTCAACGCCCGCATCGCCGGCGAACTCGGCCTTGGCACCGTCACCCACTTTTACGGCCATTTCGAAAGCCTGCTGAAGAACGGGCGGCTGCCTAATTACCCCGCCAACTACAATATGACGGACGAGGAGAGCCGCTTCGCCGAAATCGCGAACTTCACCGACCAGATCGTCGAGCCGGGCGGCCCGGAATGGCGCGCTTATCTGGAGAGCCAGCTCGAACGCGGCGTGATCTTTGATCCGACGCTCAACATCTATTCCGCCTCGCGCGACCTGATGCGCGCCCGCAACGCCGACTGGCACGATCGCTACACCTTGCCCAGCCTCTACGAATTCTACCGTCCGAGCCGCATCAACCACGGCTCCTATTGGTATGACTGGACGACCGCGAAGGAGGTCGCCTGGCGCCGCTTCTACGGCCCGTATATGCGGCTGATGAACGATTATAAGAATATGGGCGGGCGGGTCACGACCGGCTCCGACCCGGGCTATATCTACCAGACCTGGGGCTTTGCTTATGTGCAGGAGCTGGAGATGCTGCAAGAGGCGGGCTTCTCGCCGCTGGAGGTGATCCAGGCCGCGACCACCAATGGCGCCCACGCCATCTACGATCCCAAGGGGGTCGAGCCGCCCATGGGTGTCGTGCGGCCGGGGATGCTCGCCGACCTGGTGATCGCGCCGGAAAACCCGCTGCACAATTTCAAGACGCTCTACGGCACCGGCTTCGAGCGGCTGGACAAGGACGGAAAGGTGGAGCGGGTGGGCGGCGTCAGATGGACGGTGAAGGACGGCATCGTCTACGACGCGCGAAAGCTGCTGGAGGATGTGGCTGCGATGGTGGCGGAGCAGAAGGCGGCGCGGCCGGCCAGCTAAAGCCCTCCCCTTGATGGGGAGGGTTGGGTGGGGTGGCGCCGGCGCAGGGCTTCGGCGATCGAAGTTGCTACACCGTCCGCGTTGCCAAGCACGTCGTGGTTCCAAAAGCGGACGACGCGATAACCTTCGGCTTCAATCAGCCTGGTCCGCTCTTCATCACTTGTCTCACCGTGCTGCCCGCCATCGACTTCGATGACGAGCTTGCTCCGGTGGCTGGCAAAGTCGGCCTTGAAATCTCGGATGGGCACCTGCCGGCGGAAATGCTGTTCTGGGAAGTTTTCGCGCAGCAGGTTTCACATTGCCTTCTCGGCATCTGTCGGATTGTTGCGAAGGCGCCGCACCTGGGGAGTAACGCCGACGGGTGGGCGGTAACGCATTCCGAGACTTAAGCTCGGACGCCACCCCACCCCAACCCCTCCCCATCAAGGGGAGGGGCTGAAGGGCGTAGGTTGGACTTACTCCGCGGCGAGCGTGCGTACGTTCACCCGCTTCGTGCTCTTCGTCGCCTCGGTCTTAGCCTTCCGTGCTGCGTCGAGCTTGCGGAAGGCTGCGAGCGCCTGCCCGACCACCTGGTCCATATTGTAGTAGCGATAGGTCGCCAGCCGGCCGACGAAGGTGACGTTGGCCTGCGCGTCCGCGAGTGCTTCGTATTTCTTGAACAGCTCCTGATTTTCCGGGCGCGGGATGGGGTAATAAGGGTCCCCTTCCGCCGACGGATATTCGTAGGTGATGCTGGTCTTCTTGTGCTTCTGGCCGGTCAGATACTTATACTCGGTGATCCGCGTATAGGGCACGTCCGGGTGCGGGTAGTTCACGACCGAGACGGGCTGGAACACCTCCTGATCGATCACCTCATGCTTGAACTTGAGGCTCCGATAGGGGAGCTTGCCGTAGCGCCAGTCGAAATATTCGTCGATCGGGCCGGTATAGATGACGTGATCGGCGTCGATCTCGTCCATCACGTCGCGGTAATCCGTCGAGAGCAGCACGTCGATCAGAGGATGATCGAGCATGTTGTTGAACATGACCGTGTAGCCGTCCGCCGGCATGATGTTGTGCTTGTCAGAGAAATAGCGATCATCCGTGTTGGTGCGGGTCGGCACGCGCGAGGTGACCGACTTGTCGAGCTCGCTGGGATCCAGGCCCCACTGTTTGCGGGTATAGCCCTGGAAGAACAATTCGTAGAGTTCCCGTCCGACGGCCGAGACGACCACGTCTTCCGACGTGCGGATCTGGTCCACCGGCTCGGCGCGCGACGCGAGATAGTCCGCCGCTTCCTCGTCCGTCTTGAGATCAAGTTCGAACAGCTTGTTGAGCGTCGTGCGGTTGATCGGGATCGGCACGAGCTGGTCGCGAACGTCGGCGAGCACGCGGTGCTCATATTGCCGCCACTTGGTGAACTGCGACAGATAGTCGACGATCTCGTCCGAATTGGTGTGGAAGATGTGCGGCCCGTACTGGTGGATCATCACGCCCGCCTCGTCGAGATGATCGAAGGCGTTGCCCGCAATGTGCGGCCGCTTGTCAATGACGAGCACGTGCGCGCTGTGCTGGCTGGCGAGCCGCTCGGCGAGAACGGAACCGGCGAAGCCGGCCCCTACGACGAGATAGTCGTATTTCTTCTTGCCGGCGCTGCTCACGAGGCGCGGACCCGCCTGCGGAGCCGCGACTGCTTCGCGGACAAGGCCTGCCATACGTGCATAAGTTGTATCCCAGCTGATGTTAGCGAGCTTGGCGTCGACCGCGCCCAGCCATTCGTCATTGCCTTGTGAGAGGGCAAGCGCCTTCTCGCAAGCGGCGATGAACGCGTCGGCCCCATCCGCGATATAGACCGCTTCAAGGTCGCCATAATGACGAACGACGTCCTTGATCGGCGTCGACACGACAGGGCGGCCGCCCGCCAGATATTCGGGCGTCTTGGTGGGCGAGATGAACTTGGTGGACTCGTTGATCGCGAACGGCATCAACGCGACGTCCCAGCCGCCAAGATAGAGCGGCAGCTCCTCATATTTCTTGTTGCCGACATAGTGGATGTTGCTGCGCTGCGGCAGCTCGGCGGGATCGATCTTGACGACGGGCCCCGCCATCACGATCGACCATTCCGGATGAGCGTCGGCGACCGCCGCGATCATCTCCAGGTCCATGCGCTCGTCGATGACCCCGTAGAAGCCGAAGCGCGGCCCCGGAATCCCCGCCTGGTCGGCCGGCGCATCGAGCTCGGCCCGAGCCTTTGCGAAGTGCCCACGATCGACGCTTGACGGGAACGGGTGGACGTTGGGGTGACGGCCCTTCTTCGCCTCATAAAGGCTGTAGCCGCCGGTGAAGACGACGTCGGACGAGGCGAGCAGCTCGCGCTCCAGCTCCAGGAGCTCCTTCGGCGCGAAACGGAAGTTCGCAAGCTCGTCCATGCAGTCATAGACGGTGCAGACCGCGTTGATGTGCCGCGAAAAGGGCAGCATCATCGGCGTATAGTACCAGCGGATAATCGACTTTTCCTCATTGGCGAGGAAGTCGTTGAGCAGCGCCTTCAGCGCGCTCTGCTTCTCGTCCTCGCTGAGGCTCTCGGGCAGAGAAGGGGTGACAACCATGACCCCCGTTTCGGCGCATTCACGCACGCCAAGAGACGGTTCGAAATCCGGAAGCGCGTTCTCCGGCTCCTCCCAATAGACGACCCGTCGTTCCTTCGCGAAGCGGCCCATCAGATGCTGCGGCCGCTGAAAGACGAAATTCCACCGCAGGTGCGAAAAGCAAATCAGCGTCTGGTCAGTCGCAGGCTTTGTCGCAGGGTTCTTGGGCCCCAACGAAGAGGCGGAGGAAAATGTGATCAATGGAAGCCTCTAAGATGCAAAAAGGAACGACGAAACAACGACGACAGGCGTAACGAGTTCCCGAGCAGCTACTTCTACTCTCCTGATCCAAATTAGTTATGGGCTGAATCGCGCGGAAAACCGGGCCGAAAGAATTTGTCTCGCATGTGCAGCAGAACCGATGCTGCGCCGCAGCAGAGTTCGTTTCTGCTCATCCGACTCAGCTTCCGAGGCCTTCTTCCAGTTCATCCAGCCACGGCCCGGCGACGCCGTCGGAAGGCGCCCGCCAGTCGCCGCGTGGGCTGAGCGAGCCGCCCATCGACACTTTTGGCGAATTGGGCAGCGCCGAGCGCTTGAACTGGCTGGTCTGGAAAAACCGCCACAGGAATTCCCGCAGCCACTTCTTGATGGTCGCAAGGTCATATTCGCGCTGCAGCGCTTCGGGATAATCGAACGGCCAAAGCCCTTGCGCGCGGTCGTGCCACGCCTGCCAGGCGAGGAAGGCGACCTTGGACGGCGGCTGCCCGCTCCTGAGGATATGGAACAGGAAGAAGTCGTGAAGTTCGTATGGGCCGATGCGGTCTTCGGTGCTCTGCATTCCCGCTTCGTCCGCCGGAACCAGCTCTGGCGATATCTTGGTCTCGAGGATGGCATTGAGGATGCGGTCGGTCTCTTCGTCAAATTGGTTCGATTTGACGCACCAGCGGATGAGATACTGGATCAAAGTCTTGGGCACCCCGGCATTGACGCCATAGTGGCTCATCTGGTCGCCAACGCCGTAGGTGCACCAGCCGAGCGCGAGTTCGGACAGGTCCCCGGTGCCGACGACAAAGCCGCTGCGCTGGTTGGCGAGGCGGAAGAGGTAGTCGGTGCGCAGACCCGCCTGCACGTTCTCGAAGGTGATGTCGTAGACCGGTTCGCCCCTGGAGAAGGGGTGGCCCATGTCGCCCAGCATCTGCCGCGCGGCCGGCTTGATGTCGATCTCTTCGCCGACGATGCCGAGGGATTTCATGAGCGCCCAGGCGTTCGATTTGGTCGTCTCGCCCGTGGCGAAGCCGGGCATGGTGAAACCCAGGATCGTGGAGCGCGGCAGGCCCAGATAATCGCACACCTTGGCAGCGACGATCAGCGCATGGGTGGAGTCGAGCCCGCCCGAGACGCCGATGACGAGGTGCTTCCCCGACGTGGCCTGGAAGCGGCGGGCGAGGCCCTGCACCTGGATGTTGAACGCCTCGTAACAATCCTGGTCGAGCTGTTCGAGCCTGTTTGGCACATAGGGGAAACGGCGGAGCTTGCGTTCGAAGCCGACATCCTTGCCGTGCGGCTGGTGCTCGAAGTGGATGCGCCTCGCCTTTTTCTCGGGGTGGCCGGCGGCGATGGCATTGTCATTAAACGTGCCCATCCGCATCCGCTCGAGGCGGAGGCGCTGGACGTCGATATCGGCGACCGCGAGTTCGGGCTCGCGCTCGAAGCGGCTCGACTCCGCCAGCAGCTCGCCCAGCTCGTAGATTGAGCCTTGGCCGTCCCAGGCGAGGTCTGTCGTGCTCTCGCCTGGGCCCGAGGCGGCATAGACATAAGCGGCGCAGCAGCGGTTCGACTGCGAGGCGCAGAGCAAGGCGCGCTCGGACGCCTTGCCGATTGTGATGTTGGACGCGCTGAGATTGCACAGGATCAGCGCGCCCGCGAGTGCCCCCACCGTGGAGGGCGGCTGCGGCGCCCAATAATCCTCGCAGATCTCGACGTGGAAGATGAAGTCGTCGAGGTCGTTTGCGGCGAAGATGAGGTCGGTGCCGAACGGCACGGTCTCTCCGGCCACGGCGATGTCCATGCCGTTAAGGCCGAAGCCCATGGCGAACCAGCGTTTCTCGTAATATTCGCGGTAGTTGGGCAGAAAGCTCTTGGGCACGACGCCAACAATGCGGCCGCGCGACACGACGACGCCGCAATTATAGAGCCGCCCGTTGCGGCGGAGCGGAGCGCCGACACAAAAGACGGGCGCGAGACCCGCCGTCTGGCGCGCGAACTCGGCCAGGCCATCCTCCACCGCATCGAGGAACGCTTCCTGCAGATGAAGATCGTCGACCGCGTAGGAGGAGATGTTGAGCTCGGGATAGACGACGAGGTCGACCCCCCGTTCGTCCGCCTGCCGGGCAAGATCGAGCGCCGCCTTCACGTTGAACTTCACATCTCCCGCCGACGCGATCGGCGTCGCGGCGGCGACGCGAACGAAGCCGTGGCGGTGGATCGCCTCGAAAGGCGCTTTCTTCGCCATCACAGCATCTCCGTCATCATCTCGACCGCGACCCGCATGCACTCGACCCGCGTTCGCCCGCGCCCAATCGCCCCGAAATGCTCCTCGCGATGCGCGGTCTTGCGGCCGGCCCTCGCGCAGGCGAAGTGGACCAGACCGGGCTCGACGCCCGCATCGGCAAAACCGGTGATGGCGAGCGCGACATTGGCGCGCGACCGCTCGAGCGCACCCTCGGCCATCGCCACGGCCACCTCCCTCGTGACGGCGCTGTTGGGCTCGATCACTTCCATCGGTATGCCCAGCATCTCGTTCTTGGCCTCATAGGAATAGGTCACGAAGCCGCGGTCGAAGCTGTGCGCCACGCCTTGGAGGTCGGTCAGCAGCGAGGCGAGCATGCCGCCGGTGCAGCTTTCCGCCGTCGCCAGCATGAGGCCGCGTTCGGACGCCTTGGACAGCAGCCGCCGCGCCGCTTCTTCCGTCTCGTTGGGGAGCACGGGGGAAAGGGTCTCAGTGTCGTTCACATGCTGCTCCAAGGGGCATCCGGAACGCGGAACCGGCTGCTCGCTTTGAATGTTCCGTTTGGGCAATGAGGAGGCATTCATATGCTTGGTAGCGGAAAACAAGACGCAGTGAAGCTGCTCTCGGAGGATCACCGCACCGTCGAGACTTTCTTCAAGCAGTTCCAGAAGGCGGAAGAGGGCGACAAGGAGCAGATCGCCCGCCGCATCTGCACCGAACTCAAGGTCCACGCGATGCTGGAAGAGGAGATCCTCTATCCCGCGCTTCGCGGCAAGATCGACGATGCCGATCTCGACGAGGCGATGGTCGAGCATGACGGCGCCAAGCTGCTGATCAATGACATCGAAGCCGGGGGCGCTGAAGCGGACTTCTTCGAAGCCAAGGTCAAGGTCCTGCAGGAGCAGATCGAGCATCACGTCAAGGAAGAGGAAAAGGAGTGGGGCAGCCTCTTCGCGCAGGCGCGCAAGGCGGACGTCGACCTTCAGGCGCTCGGCGACCAGATCGCTGCGCGTAAAGCCGAGCTGATGAAGCAGGCGGACAGCAAAGGCCTGCCGCCCGCCAAGACCAATACGCTGGAGACGCAATGATGCCCGAATGGAACCGGAACACTGCCCTGTTGACGGGCATCGGCGCGGCCTGCGCGGCGGCGCTCGGTTATTATGTCACGAAGCGGCTGACGACGAGCGATGACGACGATCCCTATGCGCCTGCGCTGAGCCGTGGCGGGGCTCATGGCGCTGTGGGCAATAGCGGCAATGTCCGGCCGGCCGGCCCCTCGGCAATGCGCGACCCGCCGAGCGAATGGGGCAAGGTCGACGAAGCGTCGGACGAGAGCTTTCCCGCCAGCGATCCTCCGGCGGTGAAGCACGTCGATTAAAGGCGACTGCCTCGAATGGTTCAAAGGAACCGGACTGCTTACTTCCTCATGGCCCGGGGTGACGGCCCTGGTTCAGCAGGCGTGTTTGAATCCGGGCTGGCCGAGGCATCCTTGTCCGGCCCCGCTTCGATCATCGTTTCCCTCGCGAGCGTCAGTTCGCGCATCGCGCGGGCCGTTGTGGCGCCCCACACCAAATGCGATCCGATCATCAGCAGGTTGCGGCGGAGCGGGTGCTCGGTGGCGGGCCTGAGGATGCCGACGCCTGGTATCCATCCAAGATAACTTGCCAGCCAGACGCCGACCCCCGCAGCCGCGCCCTTGGTTTCACCTATCCGCGGGTTGGCCGCCGCGATTAACGCGCCGCAGGCCGCGCCATAGGCGAAATGCGCGGCGATCGTCGCGTCCTTGGCGGCCTCGTTCTCCAGACTGACACCCATCTGCTCGGCGGTGGAATCCACGATCTCGCGCGGCGTCAGCGGATAGCGTTCCTCCTCCGGCAGACGGCGGTGGCCGCGGGCCATGGCGGAGGTCATCGCAAGAGTGGCCACGAAGCCCGCAATCCCGCCGATCAGCAGACGCGAGCCGAGCCCCAGCTTTTTGTCGTTCAAAGCGCAGTCTCCGGGCGTCTGATCATCAGCCGGAAGATGATAAACACCGCCGCGCAAGCTTGGAAGCCGTTGCACTCGCGAGGCGAGCGGACCGTCCTTATTCGTAACGCAGCGCGTGGATGGGGTTCGTTCGGGCGACCTTCACGGCATGGCCGACAATGGTCCCGATCGCGATCACGAGGGCCATGAAGCCGGCGAGCAGGAACGGCCCCGGCGTCAGCGCGATGCGAGCGTCGAACCCGTTCAGCCAGTCGCGCATCACCCACCAGGCGACCGGCCAGGCGATCAGGTTGGCGACGATCACCGGCTTGGAAAACTGCCAGGCGAGCAGCTGAACGATGTCGCGCACGCCTGCGCCGAATACCTTGCGGATGCCGATCTCCTTGGTGCGCCGCTCGGCCGTGAAGGCGGCGAGGCCGAACAGGCCGAGGCAGGCGATCACCACTGCCAGCAGCGTGAAGCTGGCGAAGGTGCGGCCGCGCGCCGCGTCGCTCGTGTAGAGCTCGGCGAGCTGCGCATCAGCGAACTCGGCGTCGACGGGCACGTCCGGGAACATCTCTCGCCAGACGCGCTGGATCCGCTCGCGGAGAGCTTGCGGATCGGCAGAGCGATAGCGGACAATCATCCGCGAATAGATGCCCCGGTCGTAGAAGATGGTCGGCTCGACCGCCTCGCGGAGCGAGCGGAAGCGGCTGTCCGCCACCACGCCCACGATCGTCGCGGGCGCCATGCCGAGCTCCTCCCCGAACATGTTGACCCGGACGGTCTTGCCCACGGCAGTCTCCGGGCTCGCAAAGCCCATGCGCCTGGCGGCATTCTCGTTGACGACGATGCTGATCCCCCGCTCCACCATTGCCCGCTGTGCAGGCTCAACGGCCTCTTCAGGCTCGTAGGGCGTATAGGCATTGTCCTTGGCAAAGTTTTGGGAAAGCACCCGCCCCGCGAGCAGCCGGATGCCGAGCGTGTCGAAGAACTTGGGTTCCACGCTGTAAAAGCCGATGAGCGGGAGCGAGGAGCGCCCCGGGATCTGCACGTCCGTGTTGAGCGTCTGCCCGCTCGCGACCCAGATGCCTCCCGCGGTGACGCCCTCCACCCCGTCGAGCGCGGCCACGCGACGCATCAGCTGTTCGCGGGCGGGGATGACCTGCGCGCGATTGAGGCCGGAGACCTGGATCAGGCCGTCGCGGCGGAAGCCGAGATCGGTCTGCTGCGTAAAGAGCGTCTGGGCGTAGACGATCATCGTGCAAATGATGAGCCCGATCGACACAGCGAACTGGGTGACCACCAATATGCCCCTGAGGCGGCCGGTGCCTCGCGGTTCCGCCGAGGACTTGTTGGCCTTCAGCACTTCGCCGGGCTGGTAGCGGGAGAGATAAAAGGCCGGGTAGAGGCCGCCCGCAACGCCGACGGAGAGCCACAGCAGCAGCACGATCGGCACGATCCCGCCTTCTCCGACATAGGTGACGTTCAACTCGGCGTTGAGCACCGACGACATGTAGGGAAGGCTGAGCTCGACGAGCGCCAGAGCGATCAGGAGGGCGACCCCTGTGATCAGCATGGATTCGCCGAGGAACTGCGTGACGAGCTGCCCCCGCCGGGCGCCGAGCACCTTGCGCAGCGCCACTTCGCGCGCGCGCTGTCCCGCGCGGGCGGTGGCGAGGTTGATGAAGTTGATCGAGGCCATCGACAGGATCAGGATGGCGATTATGCTGAAGGTCATGACGGTGCGGCGGTCGTTGCCCGGCCGCTCCTCCGCGCCTTCGGCACCGCTCAGGTGCACGTCCCGGACATTGACGAGACGCCAGTCGAAGAGGTCGCCCTCGCTCACCCGCTGCCCGGCGACGTTGCGCGCCGGGATGTCGCGGCGCTCCCATTGCGGGAGGCGCGCATTGATCGAGTCCGCGTCGACCCCGGGCCTCAGCTTCAGATAGACATTGCCGTTGATGCAGGTCCAGCCGCACTGCTCCTTTTCCTCGCCGGTAATCCGCCGGACCATCGAGAAGAACATGTGGCTGTTGCGCGGAAGGTCTTCGAACACGCCGCTCACGCGAAGGCTGTAAGGCTCGCCCCGGACACTGCCGTCGATCGTGCGGCCCACGACGTCGACGCTGCCGAAGAGCGTCATGGCCTGAGACCGGCTGATGGCGGTGCTGTTCATGTCAGCGAGGGCGCGGCTACCGTCGCCTCGAATGAAGGGAAGCTGCAGGATCCGGAAGAAATTATCCTCTGCGGCGAGCATCTCCAGGGAAACGGCTTCGCCTTTCTGCATGATGTTCATCGCCTGGCCCTCGGCGCGGGTCGCCGCCTCGACCTCCGGAAATGCGCGGGCGAGGGATTCCGCGACAACGCCGTGGGCTCCCTGCTGCGGCACACGCTCGGCAATGTCCTCGCTCGTGGGGATCGCCTGGACCTGGTAGATACGCTCGGCGTCGGGCAGCCAGCTATCGTAGCTCGTCTCGTAGCGGACGTAGAGCAGGATCATCAGGCATGCGGCGAGCCCGATCGCCAGGCCGAAGATGTTGATGAACGCATAGGTCCGGCTCTTCGTCAGCGCCCTTAGCGCCACGGTCAGGTAATTGCCCCACATGTCTGTGTTCCTCCCTTATTCGTAGCGCAGCGCGTGGATCGGATTGGTGCGGGCAACCTTCAGCGCGTGCCCCGCGACAGTCCCGATCGCGATGCCGAGCGCCAGCAAACCGGCGACCAAGAAGGGGCCGGGCCCGAGCGCGATCCGCGCGTCGAATGTGTTGAGCCAGTCGCGCATCGCCCACCAGGCGACCGGCCAGGCGACGAGGTTGGCGATGATGACGGGCTTGGAGAACTGCCAGGCGAGCAGGCGCACGATGTCGCGCACTTTGGCGCCCAGAACCTTGCGGATGCCGATCTCCTTCGTCCGCCGCTCGGTCGCGAAGGCGGCGAGGCTGTAGAGGCCGAGGCAGGCGATGATGATCGCCAGCGCGGAAAACGCCGCGAACACGCCGCCGCGCGCGCGGTCAGCGGCATAGACCTCCGCGATGATGTCCTCGGCGAAGCGCCCCTGAAACGGTATCTCAGGCTCGAACCGGCGCCAGACGGCGCTGATGCCGTCCATCACCTCGCCCGGATGGGCGGCCGCATAGCGGACGATCACCTGGCTCGTGCGCAACGGGTCATAGGTGTAGATAAGCGGCTCGATCGCCTCGCGCGCGGTGCGGATGCGCGTGTCGCCGACCACGCCCACGATCGTCGATGGCGTGAGCGCCCCCCCGTCTATCCCGATCTGAACGGATTGCCCGATCGCGGCGCTCGGCGAGCCGAAGCCCAGCATCCTCACGGCGGAGCGGTTTACGACCACATTGATGCCGCGCGATGCCAGGTCCGGAGTGGGTGGGCCGACTTCCCCAACTCGCGTGAGGAGGTCTCGCGCGAACCGCTCGCCGAGAAAGCGGCCGGCGAGCAGCCCCATCTCCGTCGTGCGGAAGAAATCCGGGTCGACCGCATAAAGGCCGATCGAGAGGTCCTGCGGGGCGCCGGGCCGGCGGACGGCCGCGACGTTCTTGTTCTCGGCGGCGACGCCCAGGTTGGTGCGGCCGGCCGCGACCACGCCGGGCACCGCGAGCAGCTGGGCCCGCGCCGGGCCGTAGCGGTCACTTCCGGCGAAGCGCCAGGCGGCGTCGATCTGGATCAGGCCGTCGCGGCGATAGCCGGGGTCGACCGTCTCCACGTAGCGCGTCTGCGAGTAGATGATCGAGGTGCAGACGATGAGGCCGATCGCGATCGCGAACTGCACCACTACGAGCGCTGCGCGCAGCCTTCCCTTGCCGGGCGTCTCACGGGCGGTCCTGCCGGCGCGGAGCACGGTCGCGGGCTGGAAGGCGCTCAGGTAGAGCGCGGGATACAGGCCGCCGAGGATGCCGGTGGGGGCAAGGAGGAGAAGCGCCGGGATTAGCATCCCATGGTCGCCGAGATAGGCGATCTTCAGCTCCGCGCCGAGCCAGCTGCCGAGCCAGGGCGTCGCCACTTCCACCAAGGCGAGGGCGACAAGCATGGCGGCCGCGGCCATCAGCAGGGACTCGCCGAGCAGCTGAACGACGAGCTGACCGCGTCGGGCGCCGAGCACCTTGCGCAGCGCCAACTCGCGCGCTCGCTGTGTCGCGCGCGCGGTCGACAAGTTGACGAAGTTGATCACGGCCATACCGAGCGTCATCAGCGCCACCACCGCGAAGGTGGCGAGCGTTCGCGGATCGCCGCCGGGCTGCAGCGCATCTTCCTGGGCCTGGCCGAGATGAACCTCGCTGACCGGAACGAGCTTCAGCTCCAGCATGTCGGCCGATGCGGACGGCTTGCCTTCCTTCAGTTCCGGCGCGACCACGCGCTTCTCCCAGGCGGGGAGGGCGGCATTGATCGTTTTCGCATCGGCATCCGCGCGCAGCTTCACATAATGCTGCTGGCCCATGTTGCTCCAGCCCTTCGCCTCGGGCGGCATCCAGTCATAATCGGCGGGGTTGTAGCGTGCGACGACCGTCAGCTTCAGGCTGCTGTTCTTCGGCAGGTCCTTCAGCACGCCGCCGACGCGACGGTCGCGCTTCCCCTCCCCGGCGCCGAGCGCGATCGTTCGCCCCACCGCGTCGGCGGTGCCGAACTGCCGGACGGCCTCGCTCTCGGTCAGCACGATCGTGTTGTTGTCTGGGAGCGCGGTCTTCGCCGATCCGCTGACGAAGGGCAGTTGGAGGATCTCGAAAAAGCTCGGATCGACGCCGGCCCAATCGAGGAAAATCGGCTCGCCGTCGCGCGTCAGCACGGTCTGGCCATTGCTCATCACGCTGAGCGTCTCGATCTGAGGGAAAGCCTTGGCGAGCGTCTCGCGCAGCGGGAAAGGACTGTTCTGCGAGCGTCTCACCGGCTGGCCCGGTTCGGTCCAGGTGGCCTGCACCTGGTAGATGCGCTCGCTGTCCGGCAGCCAAGCATCGTAGCTGCGCTCGTAGCGGATGTAGCTCAGGATCAGCAGGCACCCGGCCAGCCCGAGCGCGAGCCCACCGATGTTGATCGCGGCATAGACGCGGTTGCGCGCCAGCAGCCGGACGGCGATCAGCAGATGGGCTCGCCACATCCTGCCGCGCTCACTCGTACCGGAGCGCGCGGATCGGGTTGGAGCGAGCGACCTTCAGGGCATGACCGGCGATGGTGCCGATCGCAATGGCGAGGGCGAGAAGGCCGGCGAGCACGAACGGGGTCGGTCCGAGGTCGATCCGCGTGTCGAAGCTGTTGAGCCAGTCACGCATCACCCACCAGGCGACCGGCCAGGCGATGAGGTTGGCGATGATGACGGGCTTGGAGAATTGCCAGGCGAGCAGCCGCACGATGTCGCGGCTGCGTGCGCCCAGCACCTTCCTGATGCCGATCTCCTTGGTGCGCCGCTCGGCGGTGAACGCCGCCAGGCCGTAGAGACCCAGGCAGGCGACGATCACCGCCAGGATCGCGAAGCCGGCGAAGGTCTTTGCGCGGGCATCCTCCGCTTCGTAGAGCTCGATCATCACGTCGTCGCTGAAGTCGGCGTTGAACGGCACCTCGCGGGTGATCGCCTGCCAGGCGCGCTCGACGCCCGCGCGCGCGGCCTGGGGGTTGCCCTGGAAACGCACGATCATGTGGGTATGGCCGCTGTTGGAATTGAGGAACATGATCGGATCGAGCGGCTGACGGATGTCGCGGAATCGCGCGTTCTTTAGAACGCCGATCACCGTGACCGGAACGAGGCCGATCTCGTTATCGACCAGAGCCGAGCGGAAGGTCTTTCCCACGATCTGCTCCGGGTCTTTGAAGCCCAGCCGCTCCGCCGCGAGTTCGTTGACGACGACATTGGCCCCCCGCGCGGCCAGCGCCCGCTCTGCGACGGGATCCGGCGGGTAGGGCAGGGTCATGTCGTCCATCGGCCGCTTCTCGTCGAACCAGCGGCCGGCGAGCATGGTCATTCCCATCGCTTCCAGAAAACCCTCGTCGACGGTGTAATTGCCGATGGTGGTCGGCTCGGTCCGGCCGGGGACCATCACGCCGGTATTGTTGTTGTTGTCGGTTGCGACTCCGATGGTGGTGCGTCCGACCGCAGCCACGCCCGGCACGCGCCGCGTCTGCTCCGCGATCGCTTCGCCCTTGCCGAGGAGCTGGTAACGGGCGAGCTCATCGACCTGCAGGATGTGATCGCGCTTGTAGCCGGGATCCACGGTACGGGCGTAAACCGTCTGGCCGTAGATGATGGCGGTGCAGATGATGAGGCCGATCGACACGGCGAACTGACCGATCACCAAAGCACTGCGCAACCGCCCGGTGCCGGCGGTCTCGGCCGAGCTCTTGTTCGCCTTGAGCACGGAGGCCGGCTGGAAGCGCGACAGGAAGAAGGCGGGATAAAGCCCGCCAAGCACGCCGACCGTCAGCACCAGCGCCAGCACAGGCAGGATCACGCCGCCCGAACCGAAATAGCTGATGTCCATCTCCGCCTTCAGAAAGGCGGCAAAGGACGGCAGCAGCAGCTCGACCAGAGCGAGCGCGATCAGCATCGAGATGCTCGAGATCAGCACGGACTCGCCGATGAACTGGATGACGAGCTGCCGGCGGTTGGCGCCGAGCACCTTGCGCAGCGCCACCTCTCGCGCGCGCTGGCTGGCGCGAGCGGTTGCCAGATTGGTGAAGTTCACCACCGCCATTCCCAGGATCAGCAAGGCGATGACGGCGAACGTGATAATGGTACGCCGGTCGTTTCCGGGCGTTATTGCGCCGTCTTGGGCCTCGCCAAGGTGGATGTCTTCCAGATTGACCAGATGCCAGTCCTGCTCGTCACCGGCGTTGAAGCGCGCCTCGCCCGCATTCTCGTCGGGGATGTTGCGCTTTTCCCAAGCCGGTAGTGCGGCCTGGATCGCCTCGGCGTCCGACGGCTTCTTCAGCTTGGCCCAAACCCAGCCATTCTGGCAGCCCCAACATTCCATCTGCTGCGGCGTGTCGGCGTTGAACTGCGGATAGTCGATCCGCGCCACCGTCGAGAGTTTGAGGTGCGAGTTGGTCGGCAGATCCTTGAGAATGCCGGTGATGCGCATGTCCCGCGTCTGACCGCGGCTGATGACGCTGTGAGTGCGGCCAATCACATTGTCGGTGCCGTAGAGGCGGCGCGCCTCCTTCTGGGTCAGCACCACGGTATTCGGCGCGTTCAGCGCTTCGCCGTCGCCGCGGAGCATCGGCAGCGGGAACACCTTCAGGAAATTGGCGTCGACGAACATGAAGTCCTCGATCGTCGAGGCCTGGCCGTCCTTGATGAAGACGGGCGTCGTCGTGAAACCGTAGACGCGGTGTTCGACCTGCGGGAAATCCTTGCCCAGTCGCTCACCCGCGATCCACGGCGTCATCTGGAGCTTGTTCTCCTCGCCGGTCTCGTCCGATTTGTACCAGCTCTGGAACTGGAAAACGCGGTCGCTGTCGGCGATCCAGCCGTCGTAGCTCAACTCGTAGCGCACGAAGAGCAGGATCATCAGGCAGGCGGCCATGCCGATCGCCAGGCCGAAGATGTTGATGAAGGCGTACGTCCTGTTCTTGGCAAGAGCCCGGAGGCCGACGGTCAGGTAGTTGCGCCACATCTTTAGGTTCCTACTCGTAGCGGAGCGCGTTGATGGGGTTCGCCCGAGCGACCTTCATCGCATGCCCGGCGATGGTGCCGATGGCGATTGCGAGCGCCAGGACCCCGGCGAGCACGAAGGGCGTCGGCCCCAGGTCGATGCGGGTGTCGAACGTGTTTAGCCAGTCCCGCATCACCCACCAGGCGACCGGCCAGGCGATCAGGTTGGCCACGATCACGGGCTTGGAGAATTGCCACGTCAGCAGCCGCACGATGTCGCGGCTACGGGCGCCCAGCACCTTCCGGATGCCGATCTCCTTGGTGCGCCGCTCGGCGGTGAAGGCGGCGAGGCCGAACAGGCCGAGGCAGGCGACGATCACTGCCAGGATCGCGAAGCCTGCGAAGGTCTGCGCACGCGCTTCCTCCGCCTCGTAGAGCTCCCCCACGATCTCTTCTGAGAACTCGCCCTGAAACGGCACCTCGGGCGCGATGCGCTTCCAAACCGCTTCGACGTCGCGGCGAACGCGCGCCGGGTCGGTGGCATTGTAGCGGATCACCATCCAGCCCTGGCCCATGCGGCTGAACCTGAAGATGACTGGGTCGATTGACTCGCGGACCGAGCGGAAGCGGGAATTCTGGGCGACGCCGATGATAGTGGCGTTCGTCACGCCCCCATATTCCGGGCTGACGGTGATCTTGATGGTCTTGCCGATCGCCGCTTGCGGGGTGCCGAGGCCGAGCTTGCGCACGGCAAGCTCGTTCAGCACCACGTTGCTGCCGCGCGCGATCAGCGCCCGCTCGGCGGCCGGATCCTCCGGGAACGGCGTGGTCGTGTCGTCCATCGGCCGGTTCTCGTCGAACGCGCGGCCGGCGAGCAGCTTGATACCCATCGCTTCCAGGAAGCCGCCGTCGACGCTGTAATAGCCGATGTTGATCGGATCGTTGCGGCCGGGCATCTGCACGCCGGTATTCGTGTTGTTGCGGGTTGCGATGCCGATTCCGGTGCGGCCCACATGGGTGACTCCGTCGATCCGCTTCAGTTCACGGATCAGGGTCTCGGTAACCGGGAACATCTCGCGCCGGCCCACCCCCTCGAGCTGAAGGAGCCCGTCGCGCTTGTAGCCGGGATCGGCTGTGCGCGCATGAAGGGTCTGGGCGTACACTATCGCGGTGCAGATGATGAGGCCGATCGACACTGCAAACTGCGCCACCACCAGGATATTGCGGAACGAGCCGGAGCCCTGTGCTTCGGCGGCCGACTTGTTGGCCTTCAGCACCTTGGCGGGCTGAAAACGCGACAGGTAGAAGGCCGGATAGACGCCGCCTGCCGCTCCGACCAGGAGCACGAGGGCGACAATCGGAAGGATAAGGCCGCCCTCGCCGATATAGCGCATCTGGAGGTCGGCATTCACGAACTCGCCGAAAGCGGGCAGCGAAACCTCGACGAAGGCCAAGGCGAGCAGCATCGCGAAGGAGGCGACGAGCACCGACTCTCCCAGGAACTGCGTGACGAGCTGCTTCCGGTTGGCGCCGAGCACCTTGCGCAGCGCGACTTCGCGGGCACGCTGGCTGGCGCGGGCGGTGGCGAGGTTGGTGAAGTTGATGCACGCCATTGCGAGGATCAAAGCCGCGACCACCGCGAAGGTGATGATCGAGCGCCGGTCATTGCCCGGAGTCATCGCAGCGTTCTGCGCATCGCCGAGATGGATTTCGGCGATGTTGGCCAGCTTGAACTCGGAAAAGTCGCCCTGGTTGGTGCGCTGGCCGCCGAAAACCTGGTCGGGAATGTTGCGCTTCTCGAAGGCTTCCATCTGGGCGTTGATTGCGTCAGGGTCGGCGCCGGGGCGCAGCTTTACGTAGACCCAGCCCGACTGCCAGCCCCACTGGGTCATGAAATCCTTCTGGTCGGCCCAGTAGCTTTGCGGGTCGTAGCGGGCGATCATGGTCGCCGCGAAATGCGTGTTCTTGGGGAGGTCCTTGAGAATGCCGGTGATGCGGAAGTCGGTCTGCTGTCCGCGCTGCGAGAATGTAAGCGTCTTGCCCATCGGGTCCTCGGCACCGAAATATTTGCGCGCTTCCGTTTCCGTCAGGACGAGCGAGCCGACCTGATCGAGCGCCGTCTCGCGATTGCCCTTCAGCAAAGGGAATTGCAGGATGTCGAGCAGATCGCCGTCGACGTAGCGGACGTCCTCCGTCGCATAAGCCTGGCCGCCCTTGAGCACGGTCGGTCCCGTAGCGAGGGCGTGCACTGCATTTTCGATTTGGGGAAAATCTTTCTTGAGAGCATCCTTGGAGACGTAGGGCGCCATCTGGAGCTTATCGACTTCACCAGTGTCCCGATCGGTGAAGAAGGATTGAAATTGAAAAGCCTGCGAGGCGCCGGGTAGATCCTTGTCGTAGCTCAGCTCGTTGCGCACGAAGAGCAGGATCATCAGGCAAGCGGCAAGGCCGAGCGCCAGACCGAAGATGTTGATGAAGGCATAGGTCTTGTTCTTGGCAAGCGCCCGGACGCCGACAGTCACATAATTGCGCCACATCGCCTTCGCTCCTTATTTCCGGATGCCGGCAGCCGCGGGGCGCCGGGCGGTGATCTTGATTTCGGTGATGCCGTTGCCGAGGATCTTGGCGACGCCGATCGCGGTCCAGGCGGGGTAGGGCGCCTTCACATAGGTCTTGTGGACCTCGGACATGGGCTTCAATTGCGCCTCCACGTCGGTGTGGAAGCTGGTCATGTCGACGATGTCGCCGAAGCTGGCGCCGGCACGTTTCAGGATCGCGCCGATGCTCTTGTAGACTCGGTCAAAAGCCGGTTTCATGTCGGTCTCGCCAAGCCGCGTGCCGGCCACCAGGCCCGAAAGGTAGATGGTATCGCCAACGATCACGGCGTCGCTGAAGCCATATTCCTCCTGGAACTGCCGGCCCTGCTCGCTCTCGGACATGAGCACGCTGGCTTGGCTGCGCGTCTGGGCGGAGGTGGGGCCGCCGAGCGGCACAACCGCCAGAACCGCAGCGACGCTGAGGCTCAGCCTTCTCACGCCGCGCGGCGCCTCTCCTGGAGGATGCGGCCGTCGAGCATGTTCACCACGCGCCCGGCATAATCGGCATGGCCCGGTGAGTGCGTGACCATGACGATGGTCGATCCTTCGCGGTTGAGCGCCTGGAGCATCTTCATGACCTCCTCGCCATGCTGCGTGTCGAGGTTGCCGGTCGGCTCGTCGGCGAGGATCAGCTTTGGGTTGCCGACCAGGGCGCGGGCGACCGCAACACGCTGCTGCTGTCCGCCCGAAAGTTGGCTCGGCCGGTGCTTGGCGCGGTGGCCGATGCCGACCTTGTCCATCACGGTATCGGCGCGCTGGCGGCGCTCGGAGGCGGGAACATTGTGGTAGAGCAAAGCAAGCTCGACATTCTCGCGGACGCTGAGCTCGTCGACCAGGTTGAAGCTTTGGAAGATGAAGCCGAGGTTCTTCTTGCGGACGTCGGCGAGCTTGCCCTCTGGCAGCCCCGCCACCTCCTGGCCGTTGAAGACGTAGGAGCCGCTCGTCGGGCTATCGAGCATGCCGATGATGTTGAGCAGCGTCGATTTGCCGCACCCTGACGGACCCATGATCGCGACGAACTCGCCAGCGGCGATGTCCAGTTCGATCCCGTCCAGCGCGGCGGTCTCGATGGTTTCGGTGCGGTAGACCTTCGATAGATCACGCATGGCAAGCATGGACGGCTCCTTCATTTGGCTGCGAGGTCGAGCCGATCCTTGTCGGCGAAACCGGTGTAAGGTGAGGTGAGGACGCGCTCGCCGGGCTCCAGCCCGTCCAGCACTTCGATATAATCGGCATTGCGGCGGCCGAGCCGGACCTGGCGTTTGATCGCCTCGGAGCCGTCGGGCGTCACCACGAACACCCAGGATCCGCCGGTCTCGTTGTAGAAGGCGCCGTTCGGGATCAGCAAAGCAGGCGCGGGATCGCCGAGCGTCAGCCGCGTCTGCAGGGTTTGCCCACGCTGCAACTCGGGCGGCTCCGCCCCGATGAACTGGAAGTCCACCTCGAAGGTGCCGTTCTTTACCTGCGGGTAGATTTTCGCGACCTTCAGCCGGTAGCTTTTGCCGCCCCATTCGGCGGTGGCGATCTGGCCCGGCACGACGCGGCCGAGATAGAATTCGTCGACCTGCGCGACCAGCTTGTTGCGCCCGGCGCTGTCGATCTGGCCGAGCCGTTCGCCGCGGTTCATCGATTGCCCCACCTGGATGGAAAATGCGGTGAGCTGGCCCGTGACCGGAGCGCGCAGGTTGAGCGCGTCGAGGCTGGCGCGGGCGATGCCGAGGCTCGCGTTCAGTGCCGTAGTGGAGGCCCGGAGCTGAGCGAGCTGCGAGGATTGCAGCTTCTCGTCCGTCGCCTGGGTCTGGCGGACCACCTGAGCGCGTCGGCTGGCCGACTGCGCCTCGTCCTGGCTGTCGCGGAAGGTTTTGCCGGGCACAAAGCCCTTGTCCGCGAGCGGGCGCTGCATCTCGAATTGCCGACGCGCCTTGCTGGCCGCGAGCTCCGCTTCGATCCGAGTGCGCTCGTTCTGGAGCCGGTTCTGGGACAGCGCGAGCTCCTGGCTGCGCATCGAGTTGATCTGCTGCGTCACCTCCGTCTGTCGGGCGAGGAGGTTCAATTGCAGGTCGGAATTGGAGAGAGCGGCGAGGAGCTGGCCTTGCTGAACCATGGCCCCGTCCTCGACGAGCACCTTCTCCACGCGGCCGCCTTCCACCGCATCGAGGAAAACAGTGACGAGCGGCGTCACTCGGGCGCGCAGCGGCAGGAAGTCGTCGAAGCGGCCCTGGCTCACCGTGGAAATGGTCACCCGGTCAGCCGCGATCGTCTGGCTGCTCGCGTCCGGCGCCATGAGGTAGAAGCCGCTCGCGGCGGCGACGATGAGGGCCGCGCCGATGCCGAGCTTCACCCGCTGGGGGATGCCCTTCTTCTCGACGACGCGGTCCATACCGCCGCCGCTCACCGCCTTGGTCTCAGGCGCGGATTGCATTCTCACCACACTCATTCACATCCCTCCTGGGTGCCCTGTTGTCCGAATTCGGACACAGCGCGTTCGCCAGCGAACACATCGCGTCTCAAGCGTCCGCATAGCCGGCGGCAACCTTCACTGCCGCGAACTGCGCGTCGCTGCCGAGCCCGGGCGCTGGCTCGAAGGTGGCGAGCATCAGCACGGTGGCGATCGCCATCCAGACCGCTCCGCCGAGCAAGGACTGTAGATTAGACATTTCCTGTCTCCCCGAAAAACTATTGTGAACCCCTGTGCCCGATACTGAGCACAAGGCGTGCCAGTTGGTCGGACTGGCGGAAAAGCGGGATTTCTCGACGAAGCGGCCGGCCAGCGAGTGTTCGCAAACGGACATCATGTTCGATCTCGAACGGCCGCTGGCACGGAAATTGTTTCGCGCATCCTTGTCGAGGCTTTAGGAGAAGTAGGGTGAAGCGGGGGAAAGCATTCGCGCGGTGCATCGTCGTCGACGATGATCCCGACATCCTGTTGTCGGCGCGGCTGCTGCTGCGCGACCTATTCGAAGACGTCGCTACCTTCCAAGTCCCGGGAGAAGCGATCGATGCGATGAATGCGGGGCCGGCGGACGTTATCCTGCTCGACGCCAATTTCGGGCGCGGGGCGACCAATGCCGCTGAAGGTTTCCAGTGGCTCGGCGAAATATTGAAGCGGGATCCCGAAGCCGTCGTGGTGATGATCACGGCGCATGGCGGCATCCAGATCGCCGTCGAGGCGATGAAGCGCGGGGCGACCGACTTCGTATCCAAGCCTTGGTCGAACGAGCGGCTGCTCGCGACCGTTCGCACCGCCGCGGCGCTTCGTAATTCCCGCGAGAAGGTCGAAACGGAGCGCAAGCGCGTTGCGGCGGTGACCGCGCCAGCCGCCGGCGCGGAAGCGATGCTGCTCGGCAGCTCGCCCGGCATGGCGCGAGTCATGTCACTGATCGAGCGGGCCGCACCCACCGAGGCGAACGTTCTGATTCTAGGGGAGAACGGCACGGGCAAGGAGCTGGCCGCGCGCGAACTCCACCGCCGGTCGCGCCGAGCGGACCAGGTGCTCGTCTCCGTGGACCTGGGGGCGGTAGCCGAGAATCTGTTCGAGTCCGAGCTGTTCGGGCACGTGAAAGGCGCCTTCACGGATGCGCGCGGCGACCGCATCGGTCGGCTGCAGGCGGCTGACGGCGGGACCTTGTTCCTGGACGAGGTCGGCAACCTGCCGCTCCACCTCCAGCCCAAGCTGCTAACAGCCCTCGAACAGCGGCAGGTGATCCCGGTCGGGGCGAACCGGCCCGTGCCGATCGACGTGCGAGTGATCGCGGCGACCAACCTGCCGCCGGAGCGGCTCGGCGACGAGGGCCTTTTCCGCCAGGATCTGCTCTTCCGCCTCAACACTGTCGAAATCGAGCTTCCGCCGCTGCGCGAGCGGCGCGAAGACATACTTTTGCTGATCGACCATTATGTCGCGGCATATTCAAAAAAATATGGCAAGCCTTCGCGGCGCCTGCTGCCGGAGGTGGCGGCAGCGCTGGTTGCCTATGAGTGGCCGGGCAATGTGCGCGCGCTGCGGCATGCGGCGGAGCGCGCCGTCATTCTCGCCGGCGACGATGCATTCACAGTCGAGGATTTCTCGCTCTCCCGCAGCTTTACGCCCAGGACGACAACCCTCCCGCCGCCGCCGACTGCCGCGGCGGATCTCAACCTCGATCGTGCCGAAAGGCAAATGGTCGAAGCGGCGCTGAAGAAGCATTCTTACAATATTTCGCTCGCCGCGGCGGAGCTCGGGCTGACCCGTGCATCGCTCTACCGGCGCATGGATAAGCATGGGCTCTAGATCGCCAGCATCTCCGCTGGCGGCCGTGTTGTGAGCCTCCGGCGTAGCTTCATCTTCGGCCTGCTGTGGCGCATGGCATTGCTGCTGCTGACGGCGTTCGGCTTCGTCTATTCGCTCGACGTGGAAGGTTTGGGTGCAGCGCGGCTGCTGGCCGGCCTGATCTGCCTGGGAGCGATCGTCGGTGTGTGGCGGTTCGTGCAGCAGACTAATATCGAGTTGGCGCGCTTCGTGGACGCGGTGAGATTCGGCGACCTTTCGCAAAGCTTCTCGCACCGGGGGCAGGGGAGCGGATTCGGCGAGTTCGGCGAGGCGCTCGAACAGGGCATCCGGCGGCTTCGGGAGGAGCGGCATCGCCTCAGCGACGACAATCGGTTTTTCGAGGCGGTACTGGACGACGCCCCAACGGCGTTGCTGACCGTCGACGGCGCCGGAAAGGTGGAACTTGCCAACAAGGCGGCACGAAAGATGCTCGCCAGGCACAACGGCGTGCGCGTGGAGGATTTCGAGACCTACGGGAAATCCTTCGCGGGGGCGCTTACTGAGCTGGGTGCCGGCGCATCACGGCTGGTCCCGCTGACGCTCGACGCGATCCCGCAAAGCGCGATGGTGAGCGCCGCGACCGTGCACCGTTTGGGGGGGCTGGTGCGGGTGATCGCGGTCCAGCCGATCCAGAGCGAACTCAATGCGGTTGAGCTTGCGGCGCAAAGTGACATCGTTCGTGTGCTGACCCATGAAATCATGAACTCCATGACACCGGTCACTTCGCTGGCGCACACCGCAGCCGACCTGATGGCCCAGGTTGATCGGGGCGCGGACCCCGATGTCGCCGACGCACGTGCTGCCGTCGAGACGCTGGCCCGCCGGGCGGACGGGGTAATGGGTTTCGTCGAAAGCTACCGGCAGATCAGTCGCACGCCAGAGGTACGGCGACGGCAGTTCGAGGTGCTGCCCTGGGCACGGGAACTCAAATCCCTGTTCCGGGCGAGCGATGCGGGCCGGTCGGTCGCTCTCGCGCTCGACCTGACTCCGGAGAGCCTCACGCTGGACGTCGATCCCGACCTCATGTGCCAGGTGCTCCTGAACCTGCTCAAGAATGGCGCGGAAGCCGCTTCTGTTCACGCAGCGGAGCCAACCGTTACCCTGTCGTTCGCGCTCACCAAGGGCGGCCGCACTCAAATCGAGGTGGGAGATAACGGTGCGGGAGTGGCGGAGTCGCTGCAGCAGGAGGTGTTCCTGCCCTTCTTCACCACCAAGGCCAGCGGCACGGGCGTCGGCCTCAGTCTGGCGCGCCAGGTCGTGCTGGCGCACCGCGCGTCGATCAGCCTCGACCGCTCACCCGAAGGCGGCGCCCTGTTCCGGATCGTGATCTAAGAACTTCAGGCGATTGCGAGTTCGCGGCGGCGGAGACGCATCGCCCCGCCGACAAGGCCAAAACCAGCAATCATCATCGCCCAGGTTTCCGGCTCCGGCACAACGCTGCCGAATCCGGACGCCGACTGCTGCTGATTGATGCCCACTCGCTGCCAGCGCGTGACGAAATCGCTCATCACGATCGAGGTGGGCCCCGGATTGCCATAGGTCAGGGTGAATGTTCCGATTGCCTTCGTCATCTTGCCGCTGGCGATGTTTTGAGGGGTGTTCATGAACACACCCTCATTGCCGCCGCCGTTGCAGTTGGACCCATCGTAAATGCAGAACTCGCGCTTCCCCATGCCACTGAAGTTGCCGCCCTTGCCGAGGTCGAACGGACCAGTCAGCACCTTGAGCGTCGCGTCCGGCGCGACGTTGAAGCCGAAAACGGCCGTGCTGGAGCCAAGATTGTTGGCAAAGGACGTATTCTCGAGCGTGTAACGGAACGTCAGCACGTTGGTGTTGAACCCGCCGATCAGATCGAACTGCAGCAGGGCGCGCAGACCATAAAGGTCGGTCCCGGCATCGCCCGCAGATCCAAATGTCTCGACGGCGAAACTGGCAGCCTCATTCGTGGTGAGCTTCGCCGACAGCCGATCCGCACTGATGATAACGGCCGCCGCCGCAGGAGTGGCAGAGGCGACGGCCAGAGCCGCAGCAGCCATCACTAGGTGTCGCATGATCCCCCCTTTTGGAACGCCCTTTCGAGCGAAAAGCCCCCCGGCCTATGATTCGGACTTTATTAATATATAATCCGCCTAGTGTAAATTTAACTATTCGGGAAGTCTTTTTCAGCCACTCCGTGTCCCTGATTGACGCAGCAGGGCCGGCAAAAAGTTCACGCTCCTGTGGAGGTGAGCGCGACTGCGAGGGAACGAACCTGCTCCCGAATATCCGGAACGGCCACGATCTCCCACAAGGCTGCGCGCGTCATCGGTCCGATTGCATATAGTTTGCGCGCACTCGAGCCGGCGCTGTCACGCGCGCGGTAATCCGCATCGACATCGATGCCGATGCGTTGCGCGTCGGGTGTGATACGCCCTGACGCGAGCAAAGCGTCGAGGAGCGGCTCGCCCGCCCGGCGAATGTCCGCCTGCGGCCCCGTGCAGTTGACGATGCGTCGCACGCGAACGGCGACGTCCGTGCCGGAGCCGCGTGGCCGCCAATGGGCAAGGGCATGGGCTTCTTCGGGGGAGACACTCAGGATCTTACCACCTGCAACCTCGAGCTGCGCCGACCTCTGCATTCCGTGAATGCGCGCGGAGATGGAAGGCGCGATCCGGTGCCGGTGAACGTCCCACCAGGGCCGGAGGTGGCGCAGGAAGCGTCGGCGCTCGTCATCCCCCGCGGCGCTCCAAAGCGCTTGCGTCACCGGGCGGAGAGAATCCACCGCTGAGCGCCAATCGGTGCTCTTGGCCGCGGACCGCACGTAGCGGACGAGCTCTGTCGTCCTCGGCTGGATCGGCTTCTCCAATGCGGGCGGGCTCACCGCTACATCGGAATGTGCGCGTGGGAGGAGTCCACGTCTGGACAGTGCAAGGATGCGCCCGTCGAAGCCGGCGCTGTCGAGAGCCAACGCCGCGTCCACCGCGGTAAGCCCGGTGCCGATCAGCAGCACGGTGTCCGAACTCGCTAGGCCTGCGGCAATATCCTCCTTCCAAGGATCCGAAGCATAGATGCCGGAGCCGAGTGCGTCCGGATCGATCCCACGCGGCGGTTCGGGCGGAAGATTGCCGAGCGCGAGAATCACCGTGTCCGCCTCTACAGCATTGCCGTCGCGAAGACGGACAACCTCGCGCACACCGTTGGTTGTGAGGTCGATCGCTTCGCCCCGGACGATGTGCAGGCGGTCGCCATCCTTGGCCTTTGCACCCTCGAGCAACTCGCCCAGATAGGCGCCATAGGTTTGGCGCGGTGCGAAATCGGATGGGCCGCCAAGCCCTTTGCTCGTCAGCCAGTCCGCGAAGTGGGAGGGCCGCTCCGCAAAGGCGCTCATGCCTTGCGCACGCACATTGAGGAGATGATCCGAATGAGCCGTGCCGTAGGCGACGCCGCGCGCGAGCAGGGGGGCGCGCTCGATCAACGTCACCCGTGCGCCGCGGTTCAGCAGCTCGATCGTCTGAAGCGTCCCGGAATAGCCGCCGCCAACGATTGCGACGTGAGGCTCGTTCAACGCAGGGCGCCCAACTCCGCCTCGACGGGCACGGGGTCTGCAAGGCTAAGGCCGTCGAGGATGCGCGCCGTCTCGTCGCGAACCATCAGCATCACCCGATGAAGCCGGCACTTTTCCTCGGTCACGCAATTCTTGCACGGCTCATAGGCGTAACGGCTGGCGCAGGGCAGGAGCCCCAGCGAGCCTCGGGTCAGCCGCACGATCTCGCCATAGCTGATCTTTTCTGGGGCCCGCGCAAGCCAATAGCCCCCTTCGCGGCCGCGCATCGTCTCGACGAGGCCCGATCGGCGCATGTGCGAAAGCATGACCGTCAGGAACTTGGCGGGGATGTTCTGCGCCTCGGCGATCTCCGTCAGCTGCACCGGCCCCTCGCCATAACGGTCGGCAAGGTGCAGCAGGGCGCGGATCGTGTAGCGTGTACGCTGCGAAAGCATGATGGGCTAATGGCTATCCCCCCGCGCATTGGCAACCCGGCTGCGTCTCGGTCGCGCGGCCTTTCGCCCGGATTTCCGCCGCCGAAGAGCCGTTAACCAGAGTGACTCGACCGCCGGGACGGCTGAATATAAAATCACCGGGCGAATCAGGATGTTAACTAAATCGTAACATTTGATTATTCGGGGGGCGACAATGCGCACATTTCAGCTGCGTCTGATTGGTGAGGCCGATGGGGTGGTCTACAGCGTCAAGGAATATGAAGCCTCCAACGAGGCGCACGCCGCTGAGGTGGCGTGCGGGCTGTGCGGCGATGAGCCGGAACTTTGGTGGGGTGGTCAAAGGCTGCTGAAGGAACTCGTCGCAGCGGCGAATGCCGACGCGGCGAACTGCTTCGTTTGATCCGGGATTGAGTTTAGGACGCCGTGTCCTCCGTTACTACAAAGTCCAGCGATCGACCCCCGCGGGGAGCGGCCGGCTGGCATAGAGGTTCTTAAGGTCGGCAAGCAGACCGCCCTCCGCGATCAAGGCCCCGATCTGCGCGTCGGGCAGCGTTCCGTAGGTTGAGTGCGGCACCGCCACGACCACCATGTCGTATTTGCCCTGAAGCCCGTCCGTCGCAAGCTCGACGCCGTATTCGTGCATGGCCTCGGCTGCGTCGGCGAGCGGGTCATGAACGGTGATGCTGTGGCCGAGCTCCTCAAGCCGCCGGATAACATCGATCACGCGGCTGTTGCGGAGATCCGGAACGTTTTCCTTGAACGAAAGCCCCATCACAAGAGCGGTGCCTGCCTTGCCGCGACGGGCATGGAGCTGGTCCGCGACCCAAGCGCCCATGGAATCGTTCGTCGAGCGACCGGCGAGGATGACGTGCGGATCCTGGCCGAGCTGCTGGGCCCGGTAGCTGAGATAATAGGGATCGACCCCGATACAGTGTCCCCCGACCAAGCCGGGCTGGAACCTCAGGAAGTTCCACTTGGTGCCGGCCGCCTCCAGAACATCCCAGATGGAGATGTTCATCCGGGAGAAGATCTGGGTGATCTCGTTCATGAAGGCGATGTTGATGTCGCGCTGCGCGTTCTCGATCACCTTGGCGGCTTCCGCGGCCTTGATCGACCGGGCGCGGAAAGTCCCGGCGCTCGTCACCGTTCCGTACATCGAGGCAAGGCGGCCGGTAACCTCCTCATTCTCTCCCGCAACGACTTTGACGATCCGATCCACAGTATGCTCGCGGTCGCCGGGATTGATGCGCTCGGGAGAGTAGCCGAGAAAGAAGTCCTTGCCGCGCGTGAGGCCGGAAAGGCGCTCGATCAGCGGGCCGCAGATGTCCTCGGTCACACCCGGATAGACCGTGCTCTCGTAGACGATGATGGGCGCCCTTGCTCCATGAAGCATCGCGGCAACTGCTTCGGTGGCGCCGATCAGCGGCCGCAAGTCGGGCTGATTATCGGCGTCGACGGGTGTCGGCACCGTCACGATGTAGATATCGGCGCCGGCGCAATCCGAAGCCTCGCTCGTGTAGCGCAACAACGACGCCGCGAGGTTTTCCGGCTCAACCTCTCGGGTCCGGTCGAGCCCGCCGCGAAGCTCGGCGACCCGCCGGGTGTCGATATCCAGCCCAAGCACGTCGAAGCTTCGCGCCAATGCAACCGCCAGCGGAAGGCCGACATAGCCAAGGCCCACGACGACGATGCGCTCGCTGTTGGTCACGTTCGAAAGCCTTAGTTATCTGGAGAAGAATTCGGCCGGGCTAAGGCGGGGTGGCAGCCCCGATGTCAAGCGGCTGGTTTCATTGCCTCCCTAACTCGGCCCGCGCCCTGCTTCAGAAGAGACGGCAGAGATATCCTGCCCCATACCCGTGCCTGCGAGCTCATTTCCGAGAGCCTGACGGCGTTAGACCCGCTTGGTTGTACCGGGATTGCGCCTTATCGTCTCAACATCAATGTTCGAGACTGCTTTCATCTTGATGGCCGCGCAGCTTCTGAATGCTCCGCTCGAAGCTCCACCTCCTGTCGCCCTAGGTGCGCCTTTCGGGCTTTCCGCGGGAGCCCCTCTCGATCAGCTCAACGTGATCACACGCGAGGAGGACGGATCTTACCGGGTGCCGCAGCCGTCGCCTGACTTCGCGGCGTATAGAGCCGACGTTTCTCCAGCGGGCGAGCTGTGCGGGGTGACCGCGACCAGCGATCCGCTGATGGACGATTCTTTTGGCACAGGGGCCAGCACGAAGTTTCGATCGCTCAAAGGAGTGCTCGACGGCGTTTACGGGGAGAGCGAGCGCCACCAGAGATGCCACCAAAACTGTCTTCATCTTGCTCCTCGCATGCTGTTCGTTTCGGGAGCAGAACACCTTCGCGGCTGCACGCTTGCTGAACGTGCCGCCCTTATCTGCGCCGGCGACGCACCAGCATCCGGTAGAGCAGGAGGATGATGAAGGCGCCAAGAGTCGCCGCGATGAAGCCGCCAGCCTGGCCCTGGTGATACCAGCCGATCGCATTGCCGACGAAGCCGGCGAGCAGCGCACCCGCGATGCCGAGCACGATGGTAACGAGGCAGCCGCCCGGATCCTTGCCCGGCATGATCAGCTTGGCGAGACCGCCGGCCAGGCCGCCGATGATGATCCATCCGAGAAATCCATAGGTTCCAAGCATTTGACCTTCTCTCCCTCGCTTCCCATCTCCGTTCGGAAGCGAACGGCATGGCGTTTGTCGATGCCAGAGCGCTTTCCGTGGAAAAAGGCTCCTTTTTAGGCTACGGCTGGGCTGGGGCAGGGACGCTGACATTTATTGACTTGAGCCCGGTGACTTATTCTCGTAATACAGTTGCCGATGCGGCGCTCCCGTCGTGCAGTCTATCGGGCGGTGTTTGGGGAAGATGAAGACGATGAACTTCGAAACGGCTGGCTGGCGTCGCGACTCTCTCGAGGGGGGAGCCGTCGATGATGTGCTGATCGCGCAGCGGCGCCGTAAGCGCCGAGCGTTCATCATCGGTGCGGTCCTGGTCGCGGCGATTCTCCTTGCCGCTTACTTCCTCTTCGGCCGGGCGGATGGCGCCGAGAAGGCTGCGGCTCCGGCCGGCGCCACCAAGGGCGGGGCCGCGGCCGCCCCGGCGGTCACGGTCGTGGTGCCGGGCCGCCAGTCGGTCGAGCGAGCGATCGCAGCGACCGGGACGCTGGCCGCGCGGGTGGACATGCCCGTCGGAGTGGCGGGCGAAGGCGGAATGGTCGCGTCGGTGCTGGTTCAGCCGGGTCAGTGGGTCGGTGCCGGGCAGACGCTGGCGGTGATAGAGAGGTCCGTTCAGTCGCAGCAGGCGCAGCAGCTCGCCGCACAGATCGAGGTCGCCCGCGCCGATGCGCGCCTTGCCCAGCAGGAGCTGGACCGCGCCCAGGCACTAGTCTCGCGAGGCTTCGTTTCCAAGGCCGATGTTGAGCGCCGGATCGCGGCACGCGACGCTGCCAACGCACGCGTTAGAGTCGCCCAGGCCAGCCTCGGCGAGACCCGCGCGCGAATCGGGCGCCTCAGCATCCGCGCACCGGCCGCCGGCCTCGTTCTCGACCGCAACGTCGAGCCCGGCCAGGTGGTGAGCAGCGGATCCGGAGCGCTCTTCAGAATGGCGCGGGGCGGTGAGATGGAGCTGCTGGCTCAGCTCAGCGAATCCGACCTGGCCGCGGTGCCGGTCGGCTCGCGCGCGGTGGTGACGCCGGTGGGAACGACTCAGAGCTTCACCGGGACGGTGTGGCAAATCTCGCCGATCATCAACGAGCAGAGCCGCCAGGGCGTCGCCCGCGTGGCCTTGTCCTACGACCGCGCCCTGCGTCCCGGCGGCTTCGCTTCGGTGAACATCGTGTCGGGCTCTCAGCAGGCGCCGGTGCTTCCGGAATCCGCGATCCTCAGCGACGACAAGGGCAATTACGTGTTCGTCGTCGCCAGCAACAACAAGGTCGACCGCCGCGCGGTGAGAACCGGTGCGGTCACTCCCCGCGGCATTGCGGTGGTCGAGGGCCTGAACGGCACCGAGCGCGTCGTGCTGCGCGCCGGCGGGTTCCTGAATCCCGGCGAGACCGTGCGGCCCCAGCGGCAGAAGATCTGACCAGGATAGAATTGGACTAAGCGCATGAACTTCAAGAACATCTCTGCCTGGTCGATCCGCAACCCCGTGGTTCCGATCGTGCTGTTCATCGGGCTGACGCTGGCCGGCATCGTCAGCTTCATGCGCATGGATGTTCAGGACAATCCTGACATCGAATTCCCAGTCGTCATCGCGTCCATCTCCCAGCCGGGCGCCGCGCCGACCGAGATCGAGAACCAGATCACCCAGATCGTCGAATCCTCGGTTCGCACCTTGCCTGGCGTGCGCAGCATCAGCTCGACCGCCAACGAAGGCTCCTCGACCACCGTCGTCGAGTTCGAGATCGGCACCGACATCAACCAGTCCGTGAACGAGGTGAAGAACGCGATCGATCAGGTTCGCGGTGAGCTTCCCGACGGCATCCTGGAGCCCTTCATCCAGAAGGAGACGACCTCCAGCCAGCCGATCGCCTATTTCGCGGTCAGCGCTCCCGACATGACGATCGAGCAGTTGAGCTGGTTCGTCGACGACACGGTCGCCAAGCGTCTTCTCGCCATCGAAGGCATGGCCAAGGCCGAGCGCAACGGCGGCGTCGACCGGGAGATCCGCGTGATCCTCGATCCTGCGCGAATGCAGTCGCTCGGCGTCACCGCGGCGCAGGTGAACGCGGCGCTTCGCCAGATGAACATGAATGCCGCGGGGGGACGCTCGGAGATCGCCGGCTCCCGCCAGTCGGTGCGCGTGCTCGGCAACGCGGCGGATGCTTACGAGCTCTCCCAGACGCAGATCTCGCTGGGCGGCGGACGCACGGTCCAGCTCGCGGACGTCGCCACGGTCACCGACAGCTATGGCGAGCAGCGCCGCATCGGCAAGGTGCGCGGCAAGCAGGTCGTCAACTTCTCGATGTCGCGCGCAAAGGGCGCTTCCGACGTTACCGTCTATGACGAGGCGGTGAAGGTTCTCGACGAGATCGAGAAGCAGAATCCCGGTGTCGAGTTCACCCAGCTCTTCACCAGCGTCGATTACACCAAGAGCCAATATGCGAGCTCGATGCTCGCCATGATCGAAGGTGCCGTGCTCGCGGTCATCGTCGTGTTCCTCTTCCTTCGGGACTGGCGCGCGACCTTGATTTCCGCGCTCGCCATCCCGCTTTCGGCGATCCCGACCTTCTGGTTCATGGATTTGATGGGGTTCACCCTCAATTCGCTGTCGCTGCTTGCACTTGGCCTGGTGGCCGGCGTGCTGGTCGACGATGCGATCGTGGAGATCGAGAACATCGTCCGGCACATGCGCATGGGCAAGAGCGCCTATGAGGCCTCGATCGATGCGGCCGACGAGATCGGCCTGGCGGTCGTCGCGACCACATTCTCCATCGTCGCGGTGTTTCTGCCGGTGGGAATGATGCCGGGCGTATCGGGCCAGTTCTTCAAGAACTTCGGCATGACCGTTGTCGTATCCGTTCTCGTCAGCCTCGCGGTCGCCCGCATGATCACGCCGATGATCGCGGCCTATTTCCTCAAGGCGCACGGCTCCGCGAGCCATGGCGAGGGCTGGATGATGGACCGCTATATGGGCGTGCTCCGCTGGTCGCTCGACACGAGCAAGGTGATCCGCGACCGCAGCTTCGGACCTGGTCGCCGGTGGCTGAGCAGAATTCGCGACCACCGCCTGTGGATCGTGGGCATCGGCGCGGCTGCTTTTGCCGCAACCATCGGCATGTTCATGGTGCTCCCCAGCCAGTTCTTCCCGACCACCAACTCGGATTTCAGCCGCATCAGCATCGAAATGGTGCCGGGTACCACGATCCAGCAGACCGAGCTTGTGACCGGAAGGGTTGCGGCGATCATCAACGAGCAGCCGGAGACCCTCAACGCGCTCGAAAGCATCCGCGAGGGCAACGCCAATATCTTCATCACGCTGAAGAAGGACCGCGCGCGCACCAGCATCGAATATGAGCGGCAGATCGCGCCTCGCCTGGCCCAGATTGCCGATGCGCGCGTCAACTTCCAGTCGCAGAGCGGCGGGGGCGGCACCGGTCGCGACATCTCGGTCATGCTTTCGGGCTCGAATCCAGTGCTGCTCCACGACACTGCCAGCAAGCTAGTCGAGGAGATGAGCCGGCTCAAGGAGGTCCGCGCGCCGCGCATCAATGCCGACATGCGCCGGCCCGAGCTCCTCATCACGCCCCGGCTGGACCTGGCGTCGCAGATGGGCGTCACGACGGCGGCGCTGAGCCAGACGATCCGCATCGCCACCATGGGCGACATCGACCAGAACAGCGCGAAGTTCTCGCTCTCGGACCGGCAGGTGCCGATCCGCGTGATGCTGCCCGAGACCTCGCGGCGTGATCTGTCGACGATCGAGAACCTCCCGGTTCCGACGGCGAGCGGCGGCAGCGTGCCCTTGAGCCGGATCGCACAGATCAGCTTCGGCTCGGGTCCCACGACGATCCAGCGCTACAACCAGAACCGCCGCATCTTCGTCGGGGCCGACCTGGCGCCGGGCGTGATCAAGAGCGACGCGATGAAGGCGATCAACGCGCTGCCGACCATGGCGAACCTCCCGCTCGGTGTTTCGAATGCGCCCTTCGGTGAGGATGAGTGGCAAGCGGAGATGTTCCAGAGCTTCATGATCGCGCTCGGCTCGGGCACTCTGCTCGTGTTCGCGGTGCTGGTGCTGCTCTACAAGCGCTTCATGTCGCCGCTCGTGAACATGAGTTCGCTGCTGCTTGCTCCCTTAGGCGGCCTCATTGCGCTCTTCATCATCGGCCAGCCCCTCTCGATGCCGGTGTTCATCGGTATCCTGATGCTGTTTGGCATCGTCGCAAAGAACTCGATCCTGCTGATCGATTTCGCGATCGAGGAGATGGAGAAGGGCGTTCCGAAGTTCGAGGCGATCATGGATGCGGGCCACAAGCGTGCCCAGCCGATCGTGATGACGACAGTGGCGATGGTGGCGGGCATGGTGCCCACCGCGATCTCGCTTTCGGGCGACGGCGCCTGGCGCGCGCCGATGGGCACGGTCGTGATCGGCGGCCTGATCCTGTCGACCCTGCTGACCCTGCTCATCGTCCCGGCCGGCTTCAGCCTTGCCGACGGCGTGGAGAAGCGAGTGGGCCCGTGGCTGCGCAGGCGCCTGCTCAACTACGATCCGGCCGACGCGAGCGGCGGGCGGATCGCCCCCCAGCCTGCCGAGTGAACCAAAGCGGGCCGGGCGATTTGAAGCAGGCATGAGCCTGTTCCAGCCGCCCGGCCGGTTTCCCCGTCTGGTCCCGACCACGTGAAGCTCTCGTTGAGAGCCTTCAATCCGGCGCAGGGCGGCGTTCGCGGGATGCGGGTCATCGCGACCGGCATGCTCGTCGCGATGGGCGCGCTGTTCCTGCTCGCCTCACGCTATGACGAGGTGCACCCGGCCTGGGGCTTCGTCCGCGCCTTTGCCGAAGCTGCGATGGTCGGCGGGCTGGCCGACTGGTTCGCGGTGACCGCGCTCTTCCGCCACCCGCTCGGCCTCCCGATCCCGCACACCGCGATCATCCCCCGGAACAAGGACCGCATCGCGAACACGCTGGCGCAATTCCTGAAGGACAATTTTCTCACGCCCTCGGTGGTCGCCCGGCGAATGCGCGGCATCGACGTCGCGGGCGCGCTCGGGCGCTTCCTTGTCAGCCCGCCCGGCGAAGGGCGGCTTCGCGAGGGCGCCTCCCGGCTGGTGGCCAACATCCTCGAGGCGCTCGATCAGGAGCGGCTGGGCGGGATGGTGAAGGGTGCGGTGGCGAGCCGCCTCCGCGCGATGGAGGCCTCGCCGATGGTCGGCCAGAGCATGGAAGCGGCGATCGACGAAGACCGGCACATCCCGATCCTCGACGGCATCATCACCTGGGCAGGCCGCACGCTCGACGCCAACGAGGACATGATCCGCGACCTGGTGCGCAAGCGCGCCAACTGGATGATGAAGTTCGCCGGCATCGACGAGCGCCTCTCCAACGGTATCATCGATGGCCTGCGGAAGCTCACCATCGACATGGCTATCGACACCAATCACCCGCTCCGCCTCAAGGCCGAGGAGGCGATGGCGGACCTTGCCTGGAAGCTGCAGAACGACCCCGAGATGCGCGCCAAGGTCGAGGAGATGAAGAACGAGATCATCGGCAACAAGGCCGTCGCAGACTGGATCGAGGGCCTTTGGGAAAAAGCGCGTGCCGGGCTCCTCAAGGCGGCGCGGGACCCGGAGGCGACCATGGCAGGCAAGTTCGGCGACGCCCTGCGCCAGCTCGGCGCGACGCTTCAGCAGGATCAGCGACTCAAGGGGACGATCAACACCTTCGCCCGCCGCGCCGTGGTCGGGGCTGTGGCCGCCTACGGGAGCGGCATTGTCGCCCTCGTCTCCGACACGATCCGCGGATGGGACGCGCGCACGATCACCGGCCGGCTCGAAAATGCGGTCGGACGCGACCTCCAATATATCCGCATCAACGGCACGATCGTCGGCGGGCTCGTCGGTTTGCTGATCCATACGGTGGAAGTGGCCGCTTAGGGCTTGAACCGGAGCGCCCGCTCGTCTTTCCTGTCGCAAACAGAACAGGGGAAGATTGCCATGAAGTTCGCCAGCCTTTTCGCCGCCACCGCCGCTCTTGCCCTCTCGGCGCCCGCACTCGCGCAGACGCCGGCAGCCCCGGCAGCCCCGGCGCAGGCTGAGGTGGTGACCGTGATCCACGCCGGCACCCTCATCGCTGTTCCCGGCCAGACGCCGCGCCGCAATGCCAGCGTCGTCGTCCGGGGCAACCGCATCGGCGAGGTGCGTGACGGCTTCGTCGATGTGCCGGGCGCTCGGGTCGTGGATCTTCGCGCAGCAACGGTGTTGCCGGGCCTGATCGACATGCACGTTCACATGCGAGGCCTGGATGACCGCATCCAGGCACGGCTGCAGGCCAGCGTGCGGGACTATGAGGACGAAGCCTATACCGCGCAGGTCAACGCGCGGCGGACGCTGCTCGCGGGTTTCACGACGGTGCGCGATCTCGGCAACAATCCGCGGCTCATCTTCTCGCTGCGCGACGCGATCAACCAGGGAATGTTTGCGGGGCCGACGATCGTCGCGGCCGGCCAGGGGCTTTCCGTTTCCGGCGGCCACAGCGATCCGCGCAACGGGCTCAATCGCGATCTTTACCACATCGAGGCCGAGCGCGTGATCAACACTTGCAACGGCCCCGCCGACTGTCGGCGGGCCGTGCGCGACCAGATCTCGTTAGGCGCCGAGGTGATCAAGATCGCCGCGACCGGCGGCGTCCTTTCCAATGTCGCGGGCGGCCTCAACCAGCAGATGCTGCCGGACGAGATGGCGGCGATCGTCGAGACGGCCAAGTCGTTCGGCCGCCGCGTTGCCGCTCACGCCCACGGGGTCGACGGCATAAACGCGGCCCTCAGGGCAGGCGTCGACTCGATCGAGCACGGCACCTTCACCAACGACGAGACCTTCCGCCTCTATCGCCAGAGCGGTGCCTATTATGTGCCAACTTTGGTGGCGCCGGCGGCCGCGGTTGCGGACGGGCAGAGGGGCGCTCTCACCCAGGCGCAATTCGACAAGGCTCGTGAAGCGGCCGGAAATGCGGAGCGCAGTTTCGCGCGGGCCGTGCGTGAGAACATCAAGATCGCGTTCGGCACCGACAGCGGGGTGAGCCGACACGGCGACAATGCGCAGGAATTCGCGCTCATGGTTCGCAACGGCATGGCGCCCATGGCCGCCATCCGCTCCGCCACCGTCGACGCCGCCACCCTGCTTGGCCGTCTCGACCGGATCGGAACGATCGAAGCGGGCAAGGACGCGGACATTATCGCCGTGGAGGGCGATCCGACGCAGAATGTGCGGCTGCTCGAGAATGTCGGCTTCGTCATGAAGCACGGCCGCGTCCACAAACTTGGCGGCGAGCGTCAGCTGAGCGCGGTCGACTGAAGCCGCCGCTGATCCTCGCGGATGAAATCGACAAAGGCGCGGAGCGGCGCCGGCATGTGCCGCCGCTCCGCATAGAAGAGGAAAGGGCCCGAGAAGGGCTCGGCCCAATCGATCAGGATTTCCTCGACCGCGCCGCTTTCGATGAGGTCGGCGTAGAAGCCGACGAAGCTTGCCGCGATGCCAAAGCCGGCGACGACGGCAGCGCGCTGGAGGGCGAGCCGGTTGGTCACCAGCGGGCCCTTGGGCGTGATCTTCACCAGCTCACCGCTGCGCTCGAACTCCCAGGGTAGGCTCACGCCGTGCGAGAAGCGGTGGCGAATGCACTGATGCTGCAGCAGGTCGTGCGGGTGCTGCGGGCGCCCGTGGCGCTCCAGATACGACGGAGCGGCGACGCAGGCATAGCGATCGAGCCGCGGCCCGATCGGCACCGCGATCATGTCCTTCTCCAGCCGCTCGTCATACCGGACGCCTGCGTCGAAACCCTGCCCGAGCACGTCGACGAAGCTGTCCTCCGCCATTACTTCAACCCGGATCGCCGGATGGGCCGCCATGAAGCGGGCAAGGATGTCGGGCAGGATGAGGTCGGCGACCACGCCGGGCACATTCAAGCGGAGCGTGCCCGTCGGCGTGTCGCGATAGCTGTTCACGCTGTCCACCGCGTCGCTGACCGAAGAGAGTGCCGGGCCCAACCGGTCGAGCAGCCGCGCGCCCGCATCGGTTGGAGTGACGCTGCGAGTCGTCCTGTTCAGTAGGCGCACGCCGAGCCGGTCCTCAAGCCGGCGGACTGCAGCACTGAGTCCGGAGGCGGAGACGCCCTGCTGGCCGGCCGCGCCCCGGAAGCTTTTGGACCGAGCGACGGCGGCAAAGGCGAGAAGATCCTGAAGCTCGGCATCCTGCATTGTTCTTACCTCCGCACAGCCCGTGCTGGTCTGCCCACCTTATCGCACAGTGTGCGCACGCGTATATCGGTGTTGCTCGCAGGCCGGAGCATCACTCGATCTTCAGGAGACAGGAAATGGAAGTGCGCAGACTTGGCCGAGATGGCCCGCAAGTGTCCGCCCTCGGGCTGGGCCTGATGGGCATGTCCGGAATGTATGGTCCCGCCGATGCGGCGCGGGAGGTGGACGGCATCGCCACCATCCATGCCGCACTCGATGCGGGAGTGACCTTGCTGGATACGGGCGACTTTTACGGCATCGGCCATAATGAGATGCTGCTCGGCCGCGCGCTCAAGGGGCGCCGGCGGGACGACGCCGTGGTGAGCCTAAAGTTCGGGGCGCTTCGCGATCCGGGCGGCGGGTTCATCGGCTATGATTCCCGCCCCGTCGCGGTGAAGAACTTCCTCGCTTACTCCTTGCAGAGGCTGGGCCTCGACTATGTCGACATATACCGTCCAGCACGACTTGATCCCGACGTGCCGATCGAGGAGACTTTGGGCGCGATCTCCGAGTTGATCCAGGCCGGCTATGTCCGCCACATCGGTCTGTCGGAAGTGGGCGTGGAAACGCTCCAGCGTGCCGCAGCCGCGCAGCCGATCGCGGACCTGCAGATCGAATATTCCTTGCTGTCGCGCGGCATAGAAGAGGCGATCCTGCCGGAAGCGCGGCGGCTCGGCATCGGGATCACCGCTTATGGCGTGCTGTCGCGGGGCTTGATCACGGGAAGTTGGCAGCCGGGCAAGGCGGCCCCGGGCGATTTCCGCGCCATGATCCCGCGATTCCAGGAAGGCAATGTCGAGCGGAACCTGGCACTCGCGGCCGCGCTCCGGAGGGTTGCGGAGGAGCGGGGCCACAGCCCCGCCGAGATCGCCATCGCCTGGGTGGCGGCGCAAGGCGAAGACATTGTGCCGCTGGTCGGCGCTCGTCGCGCGGATCAGCTGACGGACGCTCTCGGCAGCGTCCGCGTGAAGCTCTCGCCAGAGGATCTGGCCGCGATCGAAGCGGCGGTGCCCAAGGGAGCCGCCGCGGGCGAACGCTACCCCGCGCAGCAGATGGCGTTCCTCGACAGCGAACGCTGAACGACGAGGCCGGGCGTTCGCGCCCGGCCTTTAGCCGTCGCTTGCGCGCTCGATGTCGGCGCCGACGGCCTGAAGCTTCTCTTCCAGGCGCTCGTAACCGCGGTCGAGATGGTAGACGCGGCCGACCTGGGTCTCGCCTTCGGCGGCGAGGCCGGCGAGCACCAGGCCCATGGATGCGCGCAGGTCGGTCGCCATCACAGGGGCGCCGTGAAGCTTCTCGACGCCGCGCACCACCGCGGACCGCCCGCGAACGCCGATGTCCGCGCCCATGCGGTTCAGCTCCGGAACGTGCATGTAGCGGTTTTCGAAGATCGTCTCGGTCAAGAGGCTGGTGCCGTGCGCGAGGCTCAGCATGGCCATGAACTGCGCCTGCATGTCGGTCGGGAAAGCGGGGAAGGGAGCGGTCGAGAGGGAGAGCGGCTTGATGCCGCCATCCGCGCTCACCTTGATGCCGCCGCGCACATCCTCGATGATCCCGCCCGCATCCTGCAGGCCGGAGAGGATAGCGGGCATCGTTTCCTTGCGCGCGCCGACCAGCTCCAGCGAACCGCCGGTTATGAGCGCCGCGCAGGCATAGCTGCCCGCTTCGATCCGGTCGGGCATCACCGAATAGGTGGCGCCGTTGAGTTCGGGCACGCCTTCGATGGTGAGCGTGTCGGTGCGCAGCCCGTCGATGCGCGCGCCCATGGCGATCAGGCACTTGGCGAGGTCGGTAATCTCGGGCTCGCGCGCGGCATTTTCGATGGTGGTCGTGCCCTTGGCGAGCACCGCCGCCATCAGCGCGTTTTCGGTCGCTCCAACGGAGACGATGGGGAAGCTGATCGTTCCTCCAACGAGGCCGCCCTTCGGGGCGGTCGCCTTCACGTAGCCGGCTGCGATTTCGATCTCGGCGCCGAGCGCCTCCAGCGCCTTCAGGTGGAGATCGACCGGACGCATGCCGATTGCGCAGCCGCCTGGCAGCGAAACCGTGGCCTCACCGGCGCGGGCGAGCAGAGGCCCCAGCACCAGGATGGAGGCGCGCATCTTGCGCACGATGTCGTACGGGGCGACCGTCGAGCTGATGTTGGACGCGCGAAGCGTCATCACACGCCCGAACTCGTCGGGCTTGGAGCCTTCGACGGTGGTCGATACGCCGAGCTGGTTGAGGAGATGCCCGAAACTGTCGACGTCCGCCAGACGCGGAAGGTTACGGAGCGTCAGCGGCTCATCGGTCAGCAGCGCGCATGGAAGCAGCGTGAGCGCCGCGTTCTTAGCCCCCGAGATGCAGATCTTGCCGTTGAGCGGCTTGCCGCCGCGAATGATGATGCGATCCATGCGCGGCTCTTAAGACTTTGTCTTGGGGGTGCAAGCGCGAGGCGCTACGCCTTTTCCAGCGTGCACTGGAGCGGATGCTGGTTCTCGCGGGCGAAGTCGGTCACCTGGCTGACCTTGGTCTCGGCGACCTCGTAGCTGAAGATGCCGCAGACGCCGACACCGCGCTGGTGGACGTGCAGCATCACCCGGGTCGCATCCTCGATGTCCATTTTGAAGAAGCGCTGCAGGCACAGCACCACGAACTCCATCGGCGTGTAATCGTCGTTGAGCATCAGCACCTTGTAGGGCGAAGGAGTCTTGGTGCGGGTGCGCGTGCGGGTGGCGACGCCGAGGCCGGTTCCCTCATCGTCTCCCTTCCGCTCGCCCGCGGCGGTGATCAGCGATTCATGCATGCTCATTACAGCGCCTAAATATGGCAGAGGGCAGGCACCCGACAAGAGTCTGAGGTGGTTTACAGTCGATAAAGCTGCACGACCCAGCGGCACGCCGGATGCGAAAAGGGCGGCCACTCCAGGGGAGGGCCGCCCAATTCTTTGCAGTGAAGCAATCGCTTAGAGAGCGATCGTCTTCACGCGCTCGGCCGCAACCGTGTAGCGGCTGGTGATCGGCTGCGCGACTTCGCCGGCGAGCTTGATCATCGCTTCGCTCATCTTCGAGGTCTCGGAGACCATCGCGTCGAACTGGGCGCGGGCGAAATCGCTCTGCAGGCGGAAGAAGTCGGTCGGCGACTTCACTTCGGCGAAGCTCTTGAGGGTGCTGGAAGCCTCCTCGAAGCTGCGGCGGCCGAAGTCGGCGGCTTCCTGGGTGAGGGTCTCGACGCCGCGAGCCGCAACCTTCGAGGAGGCGACGATCGCCTCGACGTTGCCGCGGGTGATCTCGGTCATCTCTTCCATCAGGCGGCTGCTCTTCTCCATGGCGGTCTTGGTGCGCTCGTTGACGTCACCGAAAGCAGCCTGGAACTTGTCGGCGGCAACGCGGCCGGCTTCGCGGTTCATTTCGATCGTGTCGTTCATCTGCTGGTTCATGGTCGTAGTTCCTTCTTGTGCTTGGGTCTGGATGGTCTCGGCGGCTTCGATCACGGCGTCGGCAACGGGCTCCGCGACTTCAACCGGCGCAGAGGCGACGATCTCGGCGACTTCGAGCGAAGCCGTCGCGGTGGCGAGCGGCGCCGTTACCGGCTCCGACGCGGTGAATTCGGCCGCAGCGGGTGCCTTCGGAGCTTTGGCGGGGTTCGCGAGCACGGAGGCATTCGCCTTCACACCCTTGGATGCACCTGCCTTGACTTTGCGGTCGGCCATTACACTGCTCCCTAATGCTGCAGTGCAACAATTAGGCGAGCGGGCACCCGATTGCAAGCACTTTTTGTGCAGTGCAACATGGAGGCGTAGCGGAGCTCAACGTCCTCGGACGTAGCTCCCGGGAGCATCTCCCAGCGCAAGGAGCTTGCCCTCACCCGGCTTGCGCGGGCCCATCGCGAAGACCGTCTCGTCGGAGCGCGCCTGGATCCAGGCGAGCCAATCCGGCCACCAGCTGCCCTTGGTCTCCTTGGCGCCCTCGATGAACTGCTCGAGCGTGTCGACCTTTTCCTCATTGACCCAATATTGGTATTTCTGCGCCTCGGGCGGGTTCACCACGCCTGCGATATGGCCGGAGCCGGCGAGCACGAAGCGCAACGGGCCCTGGAAGTGGCGGGTGATTTTCCAGACGCTGTGCGCAGGTGCGATATGATCCTCGCGGCCGGCCTGGACATAAGTGGGCGTCTTCACCCGGCCGATATGGATCGGGGTTCCGCCGACGCTGATGCCGCCCGGCTGGACCAGCTTGTTGTCGCGGTAAAGGTCGCGAAGATAGGATTGGTGCCACTTGGCGGGCAGGTTGGTGGTGTCTCCGTTCCAGTGCAGCAGGTCGAACGGCGGGTAATCCTCGCCCATCAGATAATTGTTGGTGACATAGTTCCAGATGAGGTCGCGCCCGCGCAGCATGTTGAACGTCGCCGCCATATAGCGGCCGTCCATATAGCCCTTGCCGGACAGCTGCTGGATCATCTGCATCTGGTCGTCGCTGACGAACATGTTGAGATCGCCCGCTTCCGAAAAGTCGACCTGCGCAGTGAAGAAGGTGGCGCTCGCCACCTTGTCGGCCTCGGCGCGGGCTTCCAGCAAGGCGAGCGTTGCCGCGAGCGTGGTGCCGGCGACGCAATAGCCGATCGCATGCGCATGCTCGACGCCGAGCAAGTCCCGGACGGTATCAATCGCTTCGATCTGGGCGAGGACGTAATCGTCCATCGTCGTTTCCGCGAGCGTCTCGTCGGCCGACTTCCACGAGACGACGAACACCGTCAGCCCCTGCGCCACCGCCCAGCGGATGAAGCTCTTCTTCTCGTTGAGATCGAGGATGTAGAAGCGGTTGATCCAGGGCGGGAAGATGATGAGCGGGGTCTCCAGCACTTCCTTGGTCGTCGGCGAATATTGGATGAGCTGATAGAGCGGCGTCTGCTTGACGACCTTGCCGGGCGTGGTCGCGATGTTGCGGCCTACCTCGAACGCGTTGGGATCGGTATGGGTGAGCTGCCCTTTCTCAATGTCGCGGAGCATGTGCTCGAGACCCTTGAGCAGGTTCTCGCCCCTTGTCTCGATCGTCCTTTCCAGCACCAGCGGGTTGGTGAGCGCGAAATTGGACGGGCTCATCGCGTCGACAAAGGCTTGGGTCGTGAAGCGCAACTGCTCGCGCTGCTTCCCTGTGATGCCTTCCAACACCTCCACAGATCCGAGCAGGCGATCCGCGATCAGGAGGTAGCTCTGCCGGACCATGTCGAAGAGCGGGTTATCCCGCCATTGCGGAGCGTTGAAGCGCTTGTCCTTGTCCGCTTTCTCGGCCAGCTCCGGCGCGCCGACCTGGCCGCCGAGCGCGCGCTGCCAGATCGAAAGTCCCTGAGTCCACATGTCGACCTGCGCCTGGGCGAGCTTGCTCGGATCGGCGAACAGGGCGGCTCCGGGCCAGGTGCCGAGCGGCACCTTGGGCTCCGCCGCCGCGAGCTTAGAGCCGGCTTCGCTGGTCTGCTTGGCCACATGCTCCATCATCAGTTGCTGCGCCCGGCCCATGACATAGGTCCAGTGCTGCATGTCCTCCAGCGTCGGGAGGGCTGGAGTGGGGGCGGTATCCTGTTCGGCCATCGTCAAGCGTCCTGCTGCAAGCGCGTGCCCTTAAAGAACGCGGCCAGCCGGGGAAAGCCCCGCTCAGGCCGCGACCGGGAACCTCAGCAGCCGGTCGGCGACGGGGACGAGCGCTTCAGCGTCGGGCCCTACGGCGCGGACGATCTCCGGGTGGCAGGCGTCGAGCCCGCCGGTCAACGCACCGAAGGCGGGAAGGATGAGCTTGCGGCTCGTGCGCACAAAGCAGCGGCGGGAAACGCGGCGGCCGCGATGCGTGATGCGGAGCTTGGGGTGGAAGTGTCCCGAAAGTTCGGGACGGGGATCCGCCGCGTCCGCTTCGTGGCGCAGGACCAAGCCATCGACCTCCGCCTCATCCACGATCGACCCGCCGCAATGGTCGGCAAAGCCGGGATCGTGGTTGCCGGTGATCCACGTCCAGCGGGTGGAAGAGGTGAGGGCGGTCAGCAGTTCCCGCGCACGGGCCGGCAGCCGATCGCAGCCGTGGCGGTCGTGGAAGCTGTCGCCGAGGCACCAGATTTCCTCGGCGGCCGTGCTCGCCGCGAGCGCGGTCAGGTCGGCGAGCGTAGCGATGGAATCGTAGGGCGGGAGCATCTGCCCGAAGCGGGCGAACCAGCTCGCCTTTTCCAGGTGCAGGTCGGCGACCAGCAACGCACGGCGCGACGGCCAGAAGAGCGCGCCCTGCGGCAGCGCCATCAACTCATGCCCACAGAACGAAAAGCGAACCATCGGTCCGGTATAATCGGGTGGAATCCGAGTTCAAGCGGCTCCGATCAGATGCCTGCGATTTGCTCGACCATTGGCGCCTGACCCGAACCGGCGGGCTGCTGCCCTTCTGCCTCGGGCGCGCTCACCGACCAGAACAGCGCGGCTCCCGCCACGAAGCCCTGTGTCATCAAAACGAACGGATTGAGAAGTTTCTTCTTGATATTCATACGCTCACCCACGGCCCCTGACCGTCAATTCACAAACCGCCGAAGCGACCTGCCCCTTACCAAACTGCGGATACTTACGCGGTCGTAAGGATCTTTGCACCGCGATTTCCTTCTGCCCGGGCTAAGGTAAACCGAAGCTGAATCGATGTTGCGTCCGCGCAACAAAAAGCGGCGCCGGAGATGCTCCGGCGCCGCCATTCATCTGTGCCCGATCAGGCGGCGACCGACTCGCGCTCTTCCTGAGGCTGCTGGTCGTTCTCGGCACGCGCCTCGATGGTGTGCGACGAGCCGCCGTTGATCTCGATCCGGCGCGGCTTCATCGCCTCTGGGATTTCGCGGACCAGCTCGATGGAGAGCAGGCCGTCGCGAAGATCGGCATTCTCGACGCGAACGAAATCGGCGAGCTCGAAGCGGCGTTCGAACGCGCGGGTGGCGATCCCAACATGCAGGAAGTTGCCGTCCTTGTTGCGGTTCTCAGCCTTGCGACCGGTGACCACCAGCAGATTCTGCCGGGCGGTGATGTCGATCTCGTTGGACTTGAAGCCCGCCACCGCGAGGGTGATGCGATAGCTGTCGTCGCTCACCTTCTCGATATCGAAGGGCGGATAATTGTCGCCGACGTCGGTCCGGGCAGCGCTTTCGAGAAAGTCGAACAGGCGATCGAACCCAACGGTGGAACGGCGATAAGGCGAAAAATCAAAACCGGTTCTCATGATCATGTCCTCCTAAAAGCAACATTGACGATGAGGGCGCTTGGGCTAGGACCGGCGCCCCAGAACTGGCCGGAAACTGCCAAAAAGTCTTCCGACGGCCGGAGATTTAGGAATCGATTTTCCGGGTTCAAGAGGTCGGAAACCGACCTCGCTCAGCGCTTTTCCGCAGGAAGATGCGGAGCGATCGCGGCGCCAAGCTGAGCGACAGTGAAGGGCTTACGGAGCAGCGGCACCTCGCCCCCGAGCGCCGCCTCGAGCTGACCGCTTTCCGCGTAGCCGGTGACGAAGATGATCGGCAGGTGCGGATGGCTCTGCCGCACCTGTCGCGCCACGTCGGCACCATTCATATGCGGCATCGCGTAATCGAGGAGCACGATGTCGGGCGAAAGCTCGTTCACCTTCTTGAGGCCGCTCACGCCGTCCTCGGCTTCGAACACCGAATAGCCCAGCCCCTCCAGCGCCGCCGAAAGGAAGGCGCGGACATCCTGATCATCGTCGATCACCAGGATCCGCACGCCCTCGGCGGCGGGGTCGGCGTGATAGTCGAGTTCCGCATCATCGCTTCGCGCAACCACCTGATCCGGGCGGACTGCGGGAACCAGCAGGCGAACGATGGTGCCCTGGCCCGGCTGGCTGCTGATCCGCACGGTGCCGCCGGACTGGCGGGCGATGCCGTAGACCTGGGCGAGGCCGAGGCCGGTGCCTTTGCCGAGCGGCTTGGTCGAGAAGAAAGGCTCCGTCGCGCGGGCGAGCACTTCGGGCTCCATGCCCTGGCCGGTGTCGGTGATCGATATGCGAACATAATCCCCAGGTGCGAGATCCGGCTCGCCCTTGGTGGCCGTGCGATCCGTCGAAATGCCGAGCGTGCCGCCATCCGGCATCGCATCGCGCGCGTTGATCGCCAGGTTCAGGATCGCATTTTCAAGCTGGTTGGCGTCACAAAGCCCGTAGCCCGCATCCTCGGCGAGCTGCGTCTCCATCTTGATCGCCGTGCCGATCGAGTGCCGAAGCAGCTCCTTCATATTGGCGACGATGTCGTTCACCGGCACGGGCGCGATGGCGATCCGCTGGATGCGCGAGAAGGCGAGCAATTGGCCGGTAAGCTTGGCGCCCCGGCGCGCAGATTCGAGAGCGGCGGCGGCCATCCGCTTCAGCCGCTCGTCGGTGGTCCGCATGGCGATCAGCTCGAGACCGCCCATGATCGGCGTCAGCAGATTGTTGAAGTCGTGCGCGATGCCGCCGGTCAGCTGGCCGACCGCTTCCATCTTCTGCGCCTGGCGAAGCGCTTCTTCGGCCCGCAGTCGCTCGCTGACCTCCGATTGCAGTCGATCGAGAGCAGCGGACAGGTCAGCCGTGCGCTCCGCCACCCTCTTTTCCAGCGTCTCGTTGATCTCGCGCAGCTTGTGCTCGGCTTCCTTGGCCTCGGTGATGTCGTGGGCGACGCCGATGAAGCCGACATGCTCGCCATCGCTGTCCCAACGGGGCTGTGAAACCGAGCGGAGCCAGCGCCACTGATCGTCATGCCGGAGGTAGCGCGCCTCCAGCGCAAACGGCTCGAGCGTGGCTTCGCCGGCGAGTGATTCCGATACCACACGCTCGACATCCTCGGGATGGATGCGCGCGCGCCAATCATAGTCGCAGGCCTCGTCATAGGACACGCCCAGGAACTCGGCATAAGCCATGTTGACGAAGCTGCGCTTGCGATCGAGCTTGGTCACCCACATCGGCACCGGCGCGGAATCGGCGATCAGGCGGAAACGCTCCTCGCTTTCGCGCAGCGCCTCCTCCGCCGCATGACGGTGAGTCATGTCGAAGCCTTCGACGAACAGGCCCGTCACCTTGCCGCCGTCGTCGGTGATCGGCTGGAACACGAAGTCCAGGAAACGCTGTTCAAGCTCCGCTCCGGCGGTGCGGCGGAGCCAGATGGGAGTGGAGCGGCCGGTAAAGGCCTTGCCGCTGGCATAGACCTTGTCGAGCCGCTCGACGAAGCCGGTGCCCTCGAGGTCCGGAAAGGCCTCCTTGACGCTCTTGCCGATCAGCTCACGCTCGCCGACCAGCTCGAAGTAAGAGGGGTTGGCGAGTTCGAACACATGATCCGGTCCCCGCGTCGCCGCCATGAAGCCGGGCGCCTTGTCGAACAGCTGCCGAAGCCGCCGGAACTCACTGAGCAGCTCGGCGCCGCTCGGCAGGGTCATCGCGGCTTGCCGGCCGCGTGTCGCTCCGCGTGGCGAAGCAGGCGGAGCGTGTTGCCGCTCCAGATCTTCTCGATGTCACGGTCGCTGAAGCCTGCCTGGCGCAGCCGCGCGGTGATCCTCGCAATGCCGGTGATGTCCATCATGTCGCGCAGGCCGCCGCCGCCGTCCCAGTCGGCGCCGAGGCCGACATGATCGACACCCATCACGCGCACCGCGTGGAGGAGGCTGCGCATGAACAGCTCGAAATCGGCCCGATTGAACGGCTCGACCGCGGCTTGATCGGCTAAAAACTGCTGCCGCTCGGCCGGGTTCAGCAGCTCCCAACGCTCCTGCCGCGCCTCGATCTTGTCGCGGGCGTCCGACGACGTCGTGGGGACCAGGAAGAGCGTGTTCATCTGCATCACCCCGCCCGAGCGGGCGAGCCGGCGCATCAGATCGTCGGGGATGTTGCGCGGGTGATGGAACATTGCCTTGGGGCCGTGATGCGACAGGATGACCGGCGTCTTGGAGAGCTGGATCATCTGGTCGATCGCGGCGTCCGAGGCGTGGCTGCCGTCGACCACCATACCGAGGCGGTTCATCTCCGTCACCCATTGCCGCCCCAGCGGGCTGAGGCCGCGGTGGACGGGATCGCTGGGCTTGGGACGCGCGCTGTCGGAGAATTGGTTGGAGCCGTTGTGGACCGGGCTCGCCATCCGCACGCCCAGCTTGTGGAAGGTGGAGAGCAGCGACAAGTCCTGGCCGAGGGGATAGCTGTTCTCGATCGACTGAAAGACGATCTTCTTACCCTCGCGGTGGAGGCGAAGCGCATCGTCCGCTGTCGTCGCAAAGGCGAGCTTGTCGGGATTGCCCGCCACCACGCGCTGGATCGCCGTAGCGCGGAGCAGGGCGGCGTCACGGGCGGCAGCGAAGCCTGCCGCGGTCAACGGCCCCTGTGCCGTATAGATGACGAAGAAACCGCCATCGAGCCCGCCCGCTTCCATGCGGGGAATGTCGACCTGGCTGCCGTCCCATTCGACATGATGCCACTCGTCGAAGTTCCAGCCCGGCCGTTCGAACAGTGAAGGCGTATCGAGGTGCGTGTCGAGCGTCAGCATCTGCTCGTGCACCTGGCGCTCGGCAGGCGTGACGGCCTGCTGGGCCGAAGCCGGAATGGCAAGCGTGAGGCCCATGGCCGCGATCAGCGCAATCTTCATGCTATCCCCTTTTTTGCGAACTCTTACCGCCGCTTGTGGTGAGGGCAAGTGCGCGGGCGGGAACTCTTGCGGGGCTCGGCGGCTTTCGGAAGCTCGGAAAGGAGCCGGAGCCAAACCATGACCGACGCAGCCAGAGCCGATCTTGGCGACAATGCGAAGACGCCCGCCGACATCCCGGCCAAGGGCTGGTGGCAGGTGCTGAAGCGCACCTACGCAGAGTCGACCCGCGACAATGTCAGCATCATCGCGGCCGGCGTCGCATTCTATGCCTTCCTCGCGTTCGTGCCGATGCTCGGCGCGCTGGTGCTCACTTATGGCCTGGTCGCCGAGCCGGCCTCGGTCGTGCAGCACGTCCAGGGGCTGTTCCAGGCGATGCCCGGTGACGCCGCTCGCCTTATCGGCGAGCAATTGCTGAACGTCAGCCAGACGGCGGCTTCGAAGAAGGGCATCGGCCTGGCGATTGCGCTCCTGCTGTCGATCTACGGCGCCATGCGCGGCGCGACATCGATCATCACGGCGCTCAACGTCGTCTATAATGTCAAAGAGGATCGAGGTTTCATCCGGACGACCCTGCTCGCCATCTTCATCACGGTGGGAGCGCTCGCCGCCCTGCTGCTTGCCATCGTTGGCGCTTCGGTTCTGGGCTGGGTCGAGGCTCTGCTGCCTTTCTCCTCGCCCATCGTCCACACGATCCTGAAGGTCGCCTTCTGGGCAGTTGCCGCGGCCGCGATCAGCCTCGTGATCGCACTCGTCTACCGCTACGCGCCGAACCGCGAGGATCCGCCCTGGGCCTGGCTGACCCCCGGATCGATCGTGGCAACCCTGCTGTGGATCGCGGCGACGCTGGGCTTCGGCTTCTACGTCTCCAGTTTCGGCAACTACAACGCGACATACGGCTCGCTTGGCGCGGTGGTGGTGTTTCTCACCTGGCTTTACCTCACCGCCTACATTTTGCTGATGGGCGGCGAGCTCAATTCGGAGCTGGAGAAGAAGGCGGGCACTCACCCGGACCAGCGCGGCGGCTGAACGCCTGCATTGCGGCCAGGGTCTCGGCGCTGAGATGATGCTCGAGACCCTCCGCATCCAGCTCGGCCGTATCGCGCGACACTCCGAGGCTCAGTAGGAACTCCACCACGAGAGCATGACGGCGGCGGGCGCTTTCGGCCATGGCCGCACCCTTGGCAGTGAGGAAGATCGATCGGTAAGGCTGCGTCTCGATCAGCCCGTCCCGCTTCAGCCGCGCCAGAGTGTTGGCGACTGTCGCGGCGGTTACTCCGAAACGCTCGGCCAGATCGGCCGCTCGTGCCTCGCCCGTGGCGGCGATGAGGTCGCCGATCAGCTCGACATAGTCTTCCTGCATCTCGGTGCGATGCGCCGCCCGCACTTGCGCAAAGCGGCGGGCCTGATCCTCGGCTTCGGGTAGCATGAACTTTTCCCTACACGCAGTCTGTCGATGGAACAAATTAGCCTTAGCTAACTTGTATCACGGCGGCTAATCTGCCGCTGATGGGGAGTCGCTTGGAAAAACCTCAGACAAACGGACATCTGGGGACGATCCGACTTGTCACGATCAGGACCGTCGATCTTGTCGGCCTTGGGCAAAGAGTCGGGGGAGCGCACCATCACCGGCAACATCGAAGCGTCGGTCGATCTCCACATTGAGGGTAGGGTCGTCGGCGACGTGCGCTGCGCGACTTTGATCCTCGGCGAATCCAGCAAGATCAGCGGCAGCGTCCAGGCGGCGCGCGTCCGCGTGGCGGGCACCGTCGACGGCGCCATCGAGACGCGCGACCTCGCCATCGAGGCGAGCGCCAAGGTGACCGGCGAGATCACCTATGGGCGGCTGCGTGTCGCCAGCGGCGCCGTCATCGAGGGCACGATGAAGTGCAATCCTCCGGTCGAGGCGCCCGCCGACGCCAAGCTCAAGATCGTCACTCCCAAGGCCGATCCGAAGCCGGCGGCCAAGGCCGAGGCTGAGCCGGCTATGATCGTCATCGAATGAGGTTCGGCGGCGAGGAGGCGGCGTTCGAGATGGACATGCTGGAAGAACCTTCACAGGCTCCAACGGTCGTGCTCGAGTCCGAGCTCACGAGCGAGCGGGCCTTTAAGGTTCTGGAGACGATCCTCTATTCGGTCGCCTCCTCGCCGTCCCATTACCGCAATTTCGCGGTGCATTACATGCGGTGCCGGAGCGCCTTGCTGGGGGGCGAGGGGCGTTCGGCGGTGCCGGGCTTCCTCGTCCAATGCGGCACGAGCGAAAAATTCCGCGATTTCATCACTCTCTACGATGCCGCTGTGCGGGAGCGGCACGCCTTCATCGACTATGCGCTGACCCGCTGCCGGGCGCTCTACGGCGGCACCCGCGCCTACGATCCCTTCGACGACGAGGATTTCTGAGGTGGGCCTGCTGTGCAGTCTGGGCGGGCACAAGGCCGATGCCCAAATCGCCGTGTGGAACGGCGGCATCTGCTTCGGCAAGTGCACGCGCTGCGGCACCGACCTCGTGCGCACGATCAAGGATCGCTGGCAGGTCCCGCGCGGGTATAGAGTGGTCTGGCGGGCCAAGCCCGAACAAGAGCCGCAGTCGGCCGCGCTGGAGATGGTGGAACTCCCCGGGCCTCTGCCGGACCCGCTCGATTGGGAGGGAAATTGGGAGCCGGCAAAGACCTCATTCGAAGAGGTAGCGGCTCCGGCCGATGAGGAGCTCCACAGCAATCAGGCAGTGGTTCCCGAAGAGCTCGAGGACCCCGCCGAGGTGAGTTCCGTCGGCACGAAGATTTCGGACACGGTCGAATGGCCGCTCGGCGCGTCGGCGGGCGAGCAGGAGGACGAGACGGAAGTCGAACCCGATTTCGAACTCCAGCCCTCCGGAGAAGTCACCGCCGTTGTAGAAGGCGCCATTGCGGAACGGCTGGCGGATGACGATGCCTTGCCGGACGTCGCTGACTTCATGGACGACGGCGCAGACGATCTGGACTGGGCCGATTTCCCGATTCCGGGCCAGCGAAGCGCCGCCTCTTGATCGAGCCGCAACGCTTCCTGGGCGTTGCAGCCTTTGCCAACCATATATAGCTGAACGAAGTAGCTGCGCCGGCGCTTAGGCAGGCGCAGCCGCTTCCAATGGGCTATTTGTTCGGCTTGTCGGACCGGTAGACGTCGTTGGTGCGCACCGGGCGCTCGCCCTTCTGCTTGTACATGGTGGAGGTGCGCGAGCGGACGACCTCGCCCTGGCGGACGGTGGTGTGCGTGCGCGAGCGGGCGCGCTCGTCCTCGTCACGCGCCTTGGCGGTCGACATCTGCATGCCGCGGCGGTCGTTCACCCTGGCGCGAGTGCGGGTGTCGGTGGTGCCGCCATTGGCCGCTTCCGCGTCGGCGGTGCCGCCAACCGTGATGCTGCTGCCGTCGGTCGAACCGTAGCCGCTGGTGCCGGCATTGACGTCCTGTCCCGAGGTGCGGCCGCTAGTGCCGCCCGACTTCTGCTTCTGGGCCAGCGCCGGGGCACTGATCGCGAGGGCAAGGCCGGAGGCGGCCAGGATCAATTTGTTACGCATGTCTACTCTCCTGAAGGTTAGCGATTGTCGATGGTGACGGTGCAGCCATTCTCGTCGTGCGTGGTGGTGATGGTCCGGCCGTTCGCGTCGGTCGCCGACGAGGTCGCCCGGGCTCTGCCGCCGCCGCTGCTCCTGGAGCTGGACGACACGCTGACCGACGAACTCGACGAAGCGGATGACCTCGAGGATGAGGATGACCTGGACGAAGCGGATGACGACCTAGCCGATCGGGCCGAGGATTTGCCGCCAGAGCTTTTGGCCATGCTTCTGGTTTTCCCGTCCGTCTTGCTCGATGCGCACAACCGAGCAATCATCGGGAATGCTGATCCGGTCGTTTGGAGCCGTCGCGCCGATCAGCAAGCTGGCGACGCCAAGGGCGTAAGTGGCTTTGGTCACGGAGGCGCTCCTGAACCGCGAAGGGCGCGGCTCCGCTCGGGACCGCGCCTCTTTTACCCGTTTTACCGGGGGCGGGGGCGACGCTGCTGCTGCTGCGCCTCCTGGGCCTCGGCCTCGCTGCGGCCATAAGCGTCGGCATCCGAGCCGTCGCGGGTGGTCGAGCTGTAGACCTCGCCTTCGGACGAGCTGCGCACCGTGCCAGTGCCCATGGCCTGACCGCGGGTATCGATCTGGGCGGAGCCCCGGTCGCGCGTGGTGGTGGCAGAACCCGCGGTCGAAGTGGAAGCGCTGTTGGCGCGCTGGCTGCGACGATCCTGCCGGTTCTGCTGCGCCTGATTCTGGGACTTACCCTTGGCGTGGGCGCGTTGATCTTTGTTCTGGGGACCGTCGAAAGCGACGGCGGTGCCGCTCAGCATGGTGGCAGCGGCGAGAGCTGCGATGGCGTGTTTGATTCTCATAACATATACTCCGGTTTACGATGAAAAAGCCGCAAGTAAACATGACTGCTTGCTGCTCCACGGACCCTGAAGCGAAGCAGGATCACTTAAGTTCCTATAGATTTTAGGCGCTTAGATTAAGTTCACTGACGATCCTGAACGGCCTGTTCACTTACTATTCACCGGAAATACCATGGTAGCGGGTCAGATTACATTGACAGTGGACGTAACGATCAAGTCAAACAGCCGCTTGGATCGCTACTGCAATGAACATTGTCGATTATATACGTCGAATATGCTGAACGTTCTGTTCATATTCGGCAGTTCGGCAAGCTGAGCGTTGGACGCGGTTAGTCGAGTCGCATCGCTTCGGCCGCGAGCACCTCCGCTTCGATCAGTAGCTGATCGTCGGCGGTTCCGGTGGCGGTGCGCTCCCGGCCCACGATGACGAGGACCGGGACCGCCATGGGCGAGACGCGGTCGAGCTGGACGTGCAGCATCGTGCCGGCCGCGCGGTCGAGCAGGCGAGCGAGGCGGCCGACATCCGTCATGCGCTGCTTGGCATCCTCCCAGGCGGCTTTCAGGAGCAAATGGTCGGGCTCGTAGCGGCGCAGCACGTCGTAAATGAGGTCGGTCGAGAAGGTCACCTGCTTGCCCGACTTGCGCTTGCCGGGATGGTGGCGCTCGACGAGGCCGCCGATCACGGCGACTTCCCGGAAGGCGCGTTTCAGGAGGTTCGAGCCCTGCACCCACTCGACGAACTCATTCTCGAGAATGTCGGCCGAAAAGAGGCTCGCCGGGTCCTCGATCGGATCGAGGCTGTAGCAGGCCAGCGCATAATCGTTTGAAACGAACCCGAGCGGCCGAAGGCCCGCGGTTTCCATGCGCCGGGTGATCAGCATTCCGAGCGACTGGTGCGCGTTCCAGCCCTCAAAGCTGTAGGCGACCATGTAGTGCCGATGCTCGTGCGGGAAGGTCTCAACCAGCAGCTGGTCCGGGCGGGGAAGGACCGAGCGCTGGTCCTGCACCTGCAGCCAGTCGCGAACGTCGTCCGGGAAGCGCGGCCATTGCTCGCGGTCGTGGAGGAACTGCTTCACCCGGTCGGCGAGGTTGGTCGTCATCGCCATGCGTGCGCCGACATAGGTGGGGATGCGGGCGGACTTCGAGGTGGCTTTGACGAACAGGTCGATGCCGTCGATCCGCTCCACCTCCAGCACGAGGCCGGCAAAGAAGAAGGTGTCGCCGGTCGAGAGCGTCGAGGCGAAATATTCCTCGACCGTGCCGAGCTTGCGGCCGTTCTTGAAGCGCACGTCGAGCAGGGGCGCGTCGACAATGATGCCGGCATTCATCCGGTGCTGCTGGATGAAGCGCGGGTGGCTGACGCGCCAGGTGCCGTCCGCGTCGCGCGTCAGGCGCTTGAAGCGGTCATAGGCTTTCAGGGAGTAGCCGCCGCTCTCGATATAGCCGAGCACTTCGTGGAAGAGGGTTTCGGAGAGCGCGGCATAAGGGGCGGCGCTCCGCACCTCGTCGAGCATCTCCTCTTCGCCGAAGGGAGCGGCGCAGGCGGCGGCCATGATGTGCTGAGCGAGGACGTCGAGCGCGCCGGCGCGGAAGATCTCGGGATCGAGTTCGCCTTGATCGACCGCGTCCAGAGCGGCGCGGGCTTCCAGATATTCGAAGCGGTTGCCGGGGACGAGCACGGCTTCCGAAGGCTCGTCGAGGCGGTGGTTGGCGCGGCCGATGCGTTGAAGGAGGCGCGAAGAGCCCTTGGGCGCGCCCATCTGGATGACGAGATCGACGTCGCCCCAGTCGACGCCGAGATCGAGGCTTGCCGTGCAGACGAGCGCACGCAGGCGCCCGTCCGCCACCGCAGCCTCGACCTTGCGGCGGGCTTCGATCGACAGCGATCCGTGATGAACTCCGATTGGCAGATGCCCTTCGTTCACCGCCCAAAGGTCCTGGAAGATGAGCTCGGCAAGCGAGCGCGTGTTGCAGAAGATGAGCGTCGTCTTGTGCCGCTCGATTTCCTTCATGACCTGCAGCGCGGCCCAGCGGCCTGAATGGCCCGACCAGGGGATGCGCTCGTCCTCCGGAAGCATGATGCGGATGTCGGCTTCGGCGCCCGGGTCGCCGATCACCAAATCCACCGTTTCGATGTCGGCGTGCGGGGCGAGCCAGCCTTGATAGGCTTCGGGATCGGAAACGGTGGCGGAGAGCGCGACGCGGCGCATGTCGGGCGCGAGCCGCTGGAGGCGCGCCATGGCGAGCGAGAGAAGATCGCCGCGCTTGCCGGTGGCGAAGGCATGGACCTCGTCGATCACGATGGTCTTGAGATTGGCGAAGAGAAGGGCGCTGTCCTCGTGACTGAGGAGGAGGCTCAGCGACTCAGGCGTGGTCAGCAGGATTTGAGGCGGCTTGACGCGCTGGCGCGCCTTGCGGTCGGCGGGCGTGTCGCCGGTGCGGGTCTCGACGCGGATGTCGAGGCCCATCTCGCCGATCGGTGTGAGGAGGTTGCGCTGCACGTCCACCGCAAGCGCCTTCAGCGGCGAGACGTAGAGGGTGTGAAGGCCCGTGGTGGGCTGTTCGATCAATTCGCTGATGCTCGCCAGGAACCCCGCCAGCGTCTTGCCCGCCCCGGTGGGCGCGACGAGCAGCGCGTTACGGCCCGCGCGGGCGGCGGCGAGCATTTCGATCTGATGGCGGCGCGGCGACCACCCCTTGGCCGCGAACCAGTCCGCGACAGGCGGCGGGAGGTTCGCGGATGGCGGAGTCAGCATGGCCGCGGGCTATCAGGTCCCGAAATCATTGTCCCGCCGGTGCGCCGCATCCTCCTCGCGATAAAGTTCGCGGGTGGCGCGCTCCGTGCGCTCGATATCCTCCGGTTTCGACTTCCTGTTCCTCAGCACGGCCCAGAGCACCACGATGAAGATGAGGATGGGCCCCAGGATCGTGAGCAGGCTCCAACTGAACGCACCTGTGTCCATCGTCTCGCTCCTTCGAATTTCGTTTCGGACCCTGAACGCCGCTTGGCGCCCAAACGATCCGCTTGGCCCGGCAAGGCCCTTCTCCCATATAGCTCCCGATGGCCCGCCTCGGTTCCTGGATCGAGCCTTTTCCGGAAGGCATTTACGTGGCGCCCGCGGACGCCTGGGTGGATCCTAGCCAGCCCAAGCCGCGCGCGTTGGTGACGCACGGCCATGCCGATCACGCCCGCGGCGGCCATGGCGGCGTCTGGGCGACGCCCGAGACGCTGGCGATCATGGACTGCCGCTACGGGCCGCAGACCGGGAGCCCGGTGCAATATGGGGAGGTGGTGACGCTCGGCGAGGTCGAGCTGAGCTTCGTGCCCGCAGGCCATGTGCTCGGCTCCGCGCAAATCGTGATGGACTATCGCGGCGAGCGCGTGGTCGTCTCCGGCGACTACAAGCGCCGCCCGGACCCGACCTGCCTTCCGTTCGAGCCGGTGCCGTGCGACATCTTCATCACCGAAGCGACCTTCGGCCTGCCCGTCTTCCGCCACCCGGACACGGGGAGCGAAATGGACCGGCTGCTCGCGCGCCTTCACGCCAATCCGGACCGCTGCGTGCTGGTCGGCGCCTATGCGCTCGGCAAGGCGCAGCGGGTGATCACGGAGCTAAGGCGGCGCGGCCACCACGACCCCATCTATATTCACGGGGCGCTGCAGCGGCTCTGCGACCTTTATCAGGAGCATGGCATCGAGCTTGGCGACCTCAGGCCCGCGACAGGGGTCAAGAAGGACGAGCTGAAGGGAAGGGTGGTCCTCTCCCCGCCCGGCGCCCTCAACGACCGTTGGTCGCGCCGGCTGCCCGACCCGATCACCGCAATGGCCTCGGGCTGGATGAGCGTCCGGCAGCGCGCCCGGCAGCGCAATGTCGAGCTGCCGCTGATCATCTCCGACCACGCCGACTGGGACGAGCTCACCGCCACCATCCAGGAGATCGCGCCCAGCGAAGTGTGGGTCACCCACGGCCGCGAAGAAGCGCTCATCCACTGGTGCGCGATGCGCCAGATCAAGGCGCGGGAACTGAACCTCGTCGGCTATGAAGATGAGGACGATTAGCCCCTCGAGGGAAACGAACCCGGAGCCGGTCCGTTGGTCGCGGAGATTGGAGACCAGACATGACCGACAACAAGAAGAAGGGCGACTTCGACCAGTGGCAGAAGGAAGACAAAGGCGGCGACAAGAAGCAGCGCGACAACCGCAACGAGAACAGCCGCACGGGCGGCCAGAATAGCGGACATGGAGGCCGCGACTGAGGACTCTCTGGACGTTCGCAGCGCCATCGTAGACGTTGGTCGCTGCGCCGCTTGCTGAAGAATGGATGAGCCGCATCGTGCCCGCCGACCCAAATAGCGAGGCACGATGCGCTTTCTCTTTGCCGCCGCCGCCCTGATAGCGGTCGCCCCCGCCGGTGCGGCTTGCCCGCCATTGCCGGGCATTGACGCGGTTCTCGCCCGGCCGGGGCTCCAGTATCTCCTGTTCGGCGAATATCATGGCACGTCCGAAATGCCGGCGCTCGTCGCCGACGCGCTCTGCTCCGCCGCAGGCTCAGGACGGCCGGTCGTGCTTGGGGTCGAGTTCGATGCCTCGGCGCAGCCTTCGCTCGACGCCTATATGGCTTCGGACGGAGGAGCCGAGGCGCGCCGCGCTATGCTCCGGGCCGGCATCTGGCGCGAAGAAGGTGGCCGGACCACCAGCGCCATCATGGAGCTGATCGAGGCTGCACGTCGGCTTGGAAGGCGTCAAAGGCTTGGGGTCGTTGCCTTCGACTCGCCGCCGGAGCGCGGGACTTCGGCGCGGCGCGAAGCCGCAATGGCCGAGGCGCTTCGGAAGGCGGGAGAGCGTGCGCCCGGAACCCTGGTTATTGCTCTGACCGGCGCGGGGCATGCCGGAAAGACTGCGTGGACCTCCTACACTCCGCCCTTTCCTTCGGCAGGGCAGCTGCTTCCGGCGGAGAAGACGATGGCGCTCAGCTTCGCGCGGCCGGGCGGCCGCTTTTGGGGATGCCAACCTGCCAACGGCGGCGAACCCGAAGGCTGCAAGAGTTACGACATGCCGGTGCGCGAGCCGGTGGCACCCCGAGGCATAGTGCTGGATGCGAGCATCCGCGACGGGTTCGACGGCATCTATTCGACAGGCTCGCAATATAGCGCGTCGCAGCCGGTTCTTCCGAAGGGCGGATAACCGACTTGCCTGGGGCGGAGGATTGCCCCAGCCTGAGCCAATGAAGCATCGCACCAGCCGGTGGGTTTCAGCTTTGGGCGCAGCGGCTATGCTGGCCCTCGTCGTGACCGCACCATCCCAAGCCCAGAACAAGCGATCGCGTGTGCGGGAGTCGGGGATCGAGGTCGGCATCCTGCCGCCTGGGCCGCACAACGCCATCACCGACGTCGCGGGCGTGACGGTGGGGCACCGAACGATCATCGAAGGGACCAATATCCGGACAGGCGTGACGGCGGTGCTGCCGCATGGCGGAAACCTGTTCCAAGACAAGGTGCCCGCCGGCTTCGCGGTGGCGAACGGGTTCGGCAAGTTCATGGGATCGACCCAGATCGAGGAGCTGGGCGAAATCGAGTCCCCGATCCTGCTGACCAACACCATGTCCGTGCCCGAAGCGGCGGCGGCGGCGATCGATTGGACGATCGGCAGGCCGGGCAACGAAGCGGTGCGGTCGGTCAATGCGGTGGTCGGCGAGACCAATGACGGGACGTTGAACGACATCCGCGCTCGGCGGGTGAGCAAGGCGGATGCGCTATCGGCGATCGCCGCGGCGAAAGCGGGACCGGTCGCGGAAGGCAATGTCGGGGCGGGCACCGGCACCGTTGCCTTTGGGTGGAAGGGCGGCATCGGCACCAGCTCGCGCCGCCTGCCGGCAAACCTTGGCGGACATACGGTTGGCGTGCTGGTGCAGAGCAATTATGGCGGCGTGCTGAGCGTGGCCGGAGTGCCGGTCGGGCAGGCGCTCGGCCAGTATATGCTGAAGGATCAGCTGCACGGGCGCGGCGGGGACGGATCGGTGATCGTCGTGATCGCGACCGACGCTCCGCTCTCCGACCGCAACCTCAAGCGCCTGGCACGCCGCACCTTCCTCGGCATCGCCCGCACCGGATCGCCGATCACCAACGGCTCGGGCGATTATGCCGTCGCTTTCTCCACCAGCGAGGCGGTGCGGCGGACGGCGGGGCGGCGGAGCGCCGTCAGTGCCTATGAGGAGGTGCCGAACGACCGCGTCACGCCGCTCTTCCAGGCGGTGGTCGAGGCGACCGAGGAGGCGGTGCTGAACTCGATGTTCAAGGCCGAGACAATGGAGAGCAACGGCGCGCGAATCGAGGCGCTGCCGGTGGAGCGGGTGGTGCAGCTCTATCGCCGGGCGCGGCGTTAGGCCGGGAGATCGAACAGATCGGCGATGATCGCGCCGGTCTTCTTGTCGAGGCGCTGCTTGGACGGGCTGTCGTAGATGACGAGGATCTGGCGCGGCTCGCCGTCCTGCTCGCCCCAGAGCGCGAGGCCTTCGGGATGATCCTCACCGCGGCCGAACGGGATCTCCAGGATGCGCTCGGGGCGGTGCAGGCGGACGCGCTCCGGATCCTGGGGCGGATCGTTCGCCCAGCCGCGCCAACGATAGAGCGCGCAGGGGCCGCTCAAGGCCGTGGTGGGGCCGGCAAGGATGAGGAGGTCGTCGCCGCAGCGCTTCAAGTCGCGAATGCCGAGGCCTTCCATGGCGAGCAGGCGCTTGATCGGATCGCCGTTAAGCTCCAGGCGCCCGGAGGGCTTGGCGTCGATCCGAAGCTCGATCAGCACCGCGTGGGTGGAAATCACGGGCCCGCGAAGGCCGAGCGCGACGCGATCCTCGCAGACGGCGATTCCTTCGATGTCGAGGCCGCCTTCCTTGGCTGGAATGTGAGTGAAGGGGCCGATCAGGGGATCGTGCTTGAGCGCCTTGGCAAGCAGGCTGCCATGCTTGGTTTGCTCGACGAGACCCGCCTTGCGCTTGCCGTCCTTCTTCACCGGCGTGAGCAAACCATCCTCGCCGCGCACCAGCGGCAGCCGGGCGAGCAGGCAGCGCGGTCGGGTATCTTTAAGGTTAGCGAGGAGCGACAGGTCGATGCACTCCTCCTCCTCCTTTTCCGGCTTGGGGCGCGTGCGGGCATGGCTGCCGAGCACCCACAGCCACTCGCCGTCAGCCGCGAGGCCCTCGAGGTCCGCTTCCGCATCGGGATCGGCGAGGTCGAGCAGGTCCGCGAGCTGGAAGCGCTCCTGGTTTCCCCATTCGTGCCGGCCGGTCTGCACCAGTCGATCGACCGCAGCACGTTCGTCCGCGGCGAGGAAAAGCGTGTCGCCGATCCGCGACCCGGCAGAGAAGTTCTTCAGCGCCTTGGCATCGTCGATCGACGCGCCGCATTCGAGCCGCACCGTGGCGTGCGGCTTGGCTGGGGGCGGCCAGCTCTTGGAAGAGAAGCAGCTCACCTGCCTCAGACGTCCAAATTCGCCACGTTCAGCGCATTCTCCTGGATGAAGTCGCGCCGGGGCTCCACCACGTCGCCCATCAGGCGGGTGAAGATTTCGTCGGCGATGTCGGCCTGGGTGATCTCGACCTGGAGGAGGCTGCGGTTCTCCGGGTCCAATGTGGTTTCCCAGAGCTGGTCGGCGTTCATTTCGCCGAGGCCCTTGTAGCGCTGGATTGAGAGGCCCTTGCGTCCGGCGGCGAGGATCGCTTCCAGAAGCTCGGTCGGGCGGCGGACGAGGACGCCCTTACCGTCGGCCGGGGGTGCGCGGTCGGCGGGGGGGACGCCTTCCACCTTCTCGTGCGGCGTGTCGCTGTCCGGGTTCGGGTCCTCAACTTCTTCGGCGGCGGTGGATTTCATCGAGACGAGGCGCGACTGCGTGGCGTAGGTGGCGACCTGCTCCAGCGTCAGCGTGTGGAGCTTGCGCGCCTCGGTCGAGACCAGGAACTTGTGGTCGACGACGTGCCAGTCGGTGACACCGCGCCATAGGCGCTTCAGCACGTAATTGCCGTCCTCGCCGATCTCGCCGGTCCAGGTGGATTCGGCATCGCCGGCCTGGAGCCAGGCGGCGGCGGCGGCGACGGCGGCGGCGCGTTCTTCCGGCTTCAGCTCCGGATCGAGAGCGGCGGTGAGCGCGAGCGCCTCGATGATGGCGGGGTCGTAGCGCTTGGGCACATAGCGCATCAGCGACCGGACCCGGCGCGCGTGGTCGGCGAGAGCGTGCAGGTCGTTGCCGCTGCGCGGGCCTTCGGCGGTGTCGAGCCGCATCGCGCCGATGCCGGCGTCGACCAGATATTCGTCGAGGCGCGTATCGTCCTTGAGATAGACTTCGGAGCGGCCCTTGGCGACTTTGTAGAGCGGCGGCTGAGCGATGTAGAGGTGCCCGCCCTCGATGATCTGCCGCATGTGCCGGTAGAAGAAGGTGAGCAAAAGCGTGCGGATGTGGGCGCCGTCGACGTCGGCGTCCGTCATGATGACGATCTTGTGATAGCGCAGCTTTTCGAGGTTGAAGTCGTCCAGGATGCCGGTGCCCATCGCCTGAATGAGAGTGCCGACTTCCTTGGAGGAGATCATCCGGTCGAAGCGCGCGCGCTCGACGTTGAGGATCTTGCCCTTCAAGGGCAGGATCGCCTGCACCTCGCGGTTGCGGCCCTGCTTGGCGGAGCCGCCGGCCGAGTCACCCTCGACCAAGAACAGCTCGCACTTCGAAGGATCGCGCTCCTGGCAGTCCGCGAGCTTGCCGGGAAGCGAGGCGATGTCCATCACGCCCTTGCGCCGGGTGAGCTCGCGCGCCTTCTTGGCGGCTTCGCGCGCGGCGGCGGCATCGATCACCTTCTGGATGACGGTGCGGGCGTGCTGCGGATTTTCCTCCAGCCATTCGGCGAGCTTGTCGGCGATCAGGCTTTCCAGCGGCTGGCGGACCTCGGACGAGACGAGCTTGTCCTTGGTCTGCGAGCTGAACTTGGGATCGGGCAGCTTCACGGAAACGATCGCGGTCAGGCCTTCGCGCATATCCTCGCCGGTCAGGCCGATCTTCTCCTTCTTCAGCGCGCCCGACTTCTCCGCATAATTGTTCAGCGTTCTGGTCAAAGCTGCACGGAAGGCCGCGAGGTGCGTGCCGCCGTCGCGCTGCGGGATGTTGTTGGTGAAGCAGAGGACCTGCTCGTAATAGCTGTCGTTCCACTCGAGCGCGACGTCGATGCCGATATCCTCGCGCTGGCCGGTGACCGAAACCGGATCGGGAATGAGCGCGGTCTTGGTGCGGTCCAGATAGCGCACGAAGGCGGCGATGCCCCCCTCGTAGAACAGCTCGACGCTCTTCTCCTCCTCGTGGCGGGCATCGGTGAGGATCAGGCGAACGCCGCTGTTCAAAAAGGCGAGCTCGCGGAAGCGGTGCTCCAGCTTGTCGAAGTCGAACTCGACGATCTTGAAGGTGGTGGGGGAGGGGAGGAATGTGACCTTGGTGCCCTTCCTGTCGCCGGCCGGGCCGATCACCTTCAACGGCGCTTCGGCATCGCCGTGGCGGAAGCGCATGTAATTCTCTTCGCCGTCGCGCCAGATGGTGAGGTCGAGCCACTCGGAAAGCGCGTTGACGACCGATACGCCGACGCCGTGGAGGCCGCCGGAAACCTTGTAGGCATTGTCCTCGGATGTGTTCTCGAACTTACCGCCGGCGTGGAGCTGGGTCATGATCACTTCGGCCGCCGAGACGCCCTCTTCGGCGTGGATGCCGGTCGGGATGCCGCGGCCATTATCCTCGACCGAGACCGAGCCGTCGGGATTGAGCGTGATCAGGATCTTGTCGCAATGACCGGCAAGCGCCTCGTCGATCGCATTGTCGGAAACCTCGAAAACCATGTGGTGGAGGCCCGATCCGTCGTCAGTGTCGCCGATATACATGCCCGGCCGTTTGCGGACCGCGTCGAGACCTTTCAGCACCTTGATGGAATCGGCGCCGTAGCTGTTGTCTTGGGGGGATGTTGCCATGGTCAGGATATAGCGACGAGGGCCCGGAACCCCAAGGAAATAAGCCGCTTCAGGTCGGCGAAATCGCCCCTTCCGCGACATGGAAATGGCTTCCCGCGAGAGAGATGCCATTGAATAGCGAGGGCTCGGTTCCAGTCATCCAAACTTGACCGCCCGCTTGGTCCAGCCGTTCGAACAATGCGGCTCGGCGGCTGGGATCGAGATGGGCGGCGACCTCGTCGAAGAGCAGGATCGGGCGGCGCTCGGCACGCTCCGCGACGAGGTCGGCATGGGCTAGGACGATGCCGAGCAGCAGCGCCTTCTGCTCGCCGGTGGAGCAGCGCTCGGCGGGCTGGCTCTTGCCGAGGTGCGTGACGAAGAGATCGGTGCGGTGCGGGCCCGCGAGGGTACGCCCGGCGGCGGCGTCGCGAGCGCGGCCCTGAGTAAGCTCCCGGACGAGATCGCCTTCGGTCCAGCCTTCGAGGCGCAAGCCCGCGCGGGCGAACGGACCTTCGGGTGCGAGCGCCAGGCGCTCTGCGAGGGCGCCTACCGTGGTCGCACGAGCCCGGGCGATCGCAGCGCCATGCTCGGCCATTCGCGCTTCCAGCGCGGAAAGCCAACCGGTGTCCGGCGGTCCTTCCTCCGCCAGCAGCTTGTTGCGCGCACGCATCGCCGCTTCGTATCGCGCCGATTGCATGGCGTGGTCCGGCGCGAGCGCCAGGACAAGGCGATCGAGGAAGCGCCGGCGCCCGCTCATGCCCTCTAAGAAGAGGCGGTCCATAGCTGGCGTCAGCCAGAGGATGGACAGCCATTCCGCGAGCGAGGTGGCGGAGGCGGACGCGCCGTTGATGCGCACCTGGCGGCGTTCGGGTGCGGCAGGTGTGGTGCCGGTGCCGAGATCGACGTCACTCTCCTCCGCTCCAGGGAGGGGAAGAGACAGCCGAGCCGCAACAGCAAAGCCTCCAGGACCATCGGTCCGGGCAATCTCGCTCAAGGCTGCGCCGCGAAGGCCTCGTCCCGGGGAGAGCAGCGACACCGCCTCGAGCACATTGGTCTTGCCCGCCCCGTTCTCGCCGGTCAGCACCACGAATCCCGAACCCGGCGCGATCAGCGCGTCGGAGTAGGAGCGGAAGTTGGTGAGGGCGAGGCGGGCGAGGGGCACTAGAAGCCGAGATGCGCCCGAACCTTGTCGCGAACACGGGTCCAGGTTTGCTCGTCAAGTCGCCCGATCTTGCGAGCGGAAGCCGCTTCTGCCGTATAGATCTTGGCCGTTCGCACCTTGGAGGGAATCAGCAGTCCGAGCAATTCTGCTTCAGGGATGGGGACGTCGCCGGGCCAGTCTTCCCGCGCCGCGTTCGTCACCATTGCGGTCCAGATCAGCGCCCCGCCCAAGCCGAGCGGCTCGGCATTGAGGATGATCGCGGGGCGGGGCACCACGACCGGCCGCTCGACATGCGGGAAAGGCACCCCCACGATGTCGCCTGCCTCAAAGATCGTCGTAGGCGCTGTCGAGTTCGTCAGACCATTCGGAGAAGGTCGCGAACGGATCGATAGTGTCGCTCCCTTCGATCGCCCGAGTGACTACGACCTGTCCGCCCTCGAGGTGCCAAACCAACTGGTCCCCGGGCGCCACGCCAAGCGCCGCCCGAACAGACCTGGGAACGGTGACCTGCGACTTAGAAGTTACGCGGCTATGGATCATGGACGTAATGTAAGGATATTCCTTACCGGTCGCAAGATCACACCCGCATTGGCATCAGCACGTAGAGCGCCGCGGCCTTGTCATTCTCCCGAAGCAAGGTCGGCGCGGCAGCGTCCGCGAGGTGCACTTCCACCGTGTCGCCTTCGATCTGGCCGAGGATGTCGAGCAGGTAGCGGGCGTTGAAGCCGATGTCGAAAGTGTCGGCGGCGTAGTCGCCCGGCACTTCCTCGGCGGCGGTGCCGTTTTCGGGGCTGGTGACCGAGAGGGTGATCCGGTCGCGGTCGAGGCTCATCTTGACGGCGCGGGTCTTCTCGCTCGCGATGGTGGCGACGCGGTCGACGCCTTCCTCGAAGCTCCGGGGGTCGATCTTGAGGAGCTTGTCGTTCGCGGTCGGGATGACGCGGTTATAGTCGGGGAAGG
>NZ_CADCWD010000051.1 GCF_902806315.1 uncultured Sphingosinicella sp. | reverse complement strand
GGGCCGAGGCCGAATAGGACAAGCGGATGGCGGTACACGCGATAAAGGAAGCGGCGGGTGCGGCTCAGCGCCTGGAACTCCGCGACGGTAAGCGTGTCGACATCCCCGACGCCGCGCCCGTCGAGGTTTCCGGTGCTTGCATGATGGATGGCGTGGGAGCGGCGCCAATAATCGTACGGCGTGAAGGTGAGCACGCCGAGGACGCGGCCGACCCAGTCGTTGCTCGCCTGGCGACGGAAAAAGGCGCCGTGGCCGCAATCGTGCTGGATGAGGAAGAGCCTGAGCAGCAGCACGCCGGCGGGCACGGTGAGCAGAATGCCGAGCATGTAGCCCGCATCGAGCGCGGCCCAGGTCAGCAGCCAGAGGAACGCGAACGGCACAGCCGTGATCGCGAGCTCGAAGAGGCTTCGGCCGGTCCGCGGCTGCCGGAAGGGCGCGACTTCCCTCAGAAGGGCTTGGGCCGCTTTTGCGGGGTTGCTGGCGAGCGGTGCGTGCAAGAAGGCGCTTTCGATGCGGGGATCTGAGCTCAAGGGACTCTCAGACGAGGCAGAAGCTGCCTGAAACGGTCGCTGTTATATGGGGCGGGCACGTGACGATTCAAACCTGAGCTGATGGTGGCTGGACGGGAGTCAGCTGCGGGCGGTCGCTTTCGCTGCCACTTTCTTGGCCTCGCTCGGCGGGACAGTGCGGATCGTTGAAGCGTATTCCGCGATGAGGACCAGCAGCCAGAACTCGACCCCCGCCCATTCTCCCGTGACGGCGCCTTTGACCAGGTCGAGGGCGAGGAACAGCACGCCGAGCATGCGGAAGATCATGAAGCTGGCGGTCGGGTGGTCCGCGCGCTGCGAGGCCGTGATCATCATCAGCACGCTCATGCCGCCCCACAGAACCGAGGAGAACAGCGTGTCCGCGTGGTAGAAGCCGTCCAGCGCCGCGATGAACCAGAACAGGCGCGACACGGCGAACTGGGTCTGGCGCGTAAGCTGGCACAGCTTGATGATGGGCGGGACGAACAAAGTCTTGCCGACCCAATGATCGATTTTCGAGAAGATCATGGAGCGGAGATAGGTTGGCTTGAGAAGCGGCGCCAGCGCCAAGCTGATCACGGCAGAATGTCCGGTCGGACCGTTGCGGACGTTGGGAAGCGCTGCCGCTCACTGGAAGTCGCGCGACTCTGGCACCTCCCCGCGCAAGGTCATCATGGACTCAGCCGCATCCAGGGAGCTGAAATGCGGCCGATGCTCGCGAAAGCTTAGCGACGCTGTGATCCTGGCCGCGGCGAAGTTTCGGCGCGCCGATGGAGCAATCGCGCCCGCGCGGCAGCTTCGGGAAGAGCCGCTTGAAGAAGGCGAGCGCGGAAGGCCTTCCCGTCATTGGCGCGCCACGGGACGGCGAGATCGGGCATGATGCCCTGCACCTCGTTGGAGCCTTCGGCCCGGAAGCGGGCGCAGTCGGGGAGCTTGAGCGTGGCTCCGCTGTTCGAAAGCCGGGTCGGGGTGCCTCCCCACGTATGGCCACAGCCGGAGCCTCCAGTGCGGCTTCCGACGATCAACGCGGCGCGATTGTCCTGTAGGATGGCTGCGAACTGCTCGGCGGCGGACCAGGTCTCCTCGTCGGTCAGGACGATGACCGGGCCGTCCCACACGCCATCGCGATAGGGATGCTGGCCGGGATTGAAGACGTGGACACCCCAATCCTTGTCGAGAAATTCGCCGGCTTTGACACGGCCGACGAGACCGGTCGAGAAGCCGGCACGGCCGAGCCATGAGCAAGCCGGATCGCCGGTCGGTGGGCAGCGCCGGGCTGCCTCGGCCTTGGCCTTTTCGGCTTCGGCGGCCCAGCCCAGGAGGCGGACCCGGTCTTTCGCGGGAGCGGCGGCCGCGAAGCCGCGCAGCCGCTCGGCCTGCTCGCGCCAGAGCCGCTCCCAATGCTGGCCTCGCACAAAGCCCATGCGCGCGGAGGTCAGCGGGCGAGGGCTCAGCATCCGGGCAGCCGCCTCGGTCCATTCCGAACCGCCGCCGTTGCCGGCTATGTCCACGATCAGCACATCCGCCTTGGCCGCACGCAGCGCGGTGAGGCGATCCTCAAGAGCAGCGGTCAGGCGGCGGTAAGCACGAGTGAGGATGGCGTCTTCGCAGGTGCTGTCGCACTTTCGATCGAGGGGAATGGAGAGCGTCTTCACCGCTTCCTCGCAGAGCGAAAGACTGCCGTGCGGGTCGAAGATTCCGATCCGTATGATGCCGGCACGGCCGCTGCCGATCTGCACCGTCCCGGCCGGGAGGACGTCGCCCGATGCGATCGGGCTGTATCCAGCGAGCAATGGGCCGATGCCGGTGCCGCCGATGCCGGGCTGATAGCCCAAAGCACGGCAGAAGGAGGCAGCCGTGGGCGGCGCGACTGGCGCCGAGTTCGCGACTGACGCGGCGGAGGCCTGGGCTGGCGCGGCCTTGGCCTGCGGGGCCGGCCAGGAGATGCTGACATGGCCGTCGTTGATCCGATCGACGATGCGATTGAACAGGGTGACGGCCTCGGCGTCGCTTCGCGCCGTGCGCAGGAGACCGGCGGCGCGGTCGAACAGACCGTTCAGGTCGAACTCGCGCTCGGTCAGCAGCCAGTCCAGATTGGCATATTTGGTTTCGAAAGCCGTCCGCATTTCGGCGAGGTCGGCGAGCCAGGGGTCGGGCGTCCACTCGGCCTGCGCCGCTGCTGGCCTCGGTGGCGCCTCGCCGCCCGTGTGCGCCGGTGCCGGCGTCAATCCCAGAAAAGCTGCCGCCAGCGCGGTCAGCTTGGCCACCCCTCTCCTCATCCTCGGCCCCCGCTCGTTGATGGTGCAGTGCTACTTCACTAGCGCCCCGGTGCGCAATTCGCAGCGTCTATTCGGCTTCGGCGTCGTTGTGCCGGGATGCGCATGATGCTCAAGATAGCGCGGTTCGAACTGCGCCAGCAGTTGCGCAGCCACGTCTTCTGGATCGTGTTCGCGATTTCGGGGCTGATGGTCGCGGGTGCCTTGTGGGTGCCGGAGCTGCGGGTTGCGATCGGCGGGGACCTGCGCCTGGATGCGGCCGAGACGGTGGTGCGGACGCATCTGCTCTGGTCGCTTTTCTACATGTTCACGGCGGCCGCCTTCGTGGCCGACGCGGTGCTGAGGGACGAGCTTAGCGGGTTTGCGCCGATCATCCGGTCGACCCCGGTGACGTGGCGCGCCTCTCTGTTCGGGCGCTTTGCCGGTTCGTTCGCCGCGACGGCGATCTGCTTTGCGAGCGTTCCGGCAGCGATGCTGCTGACCGTGCTCGACCCGGCGGTGAGCCGGGCGACGCTGCCGGGCTCCGCCTTTGCGACGGGCTTCTTCGTGCTGGGGCTGCCGAACCTGTTCCTGAGCGCGGTCTTTTTCTTTCTGCTGTCGACATGGTGGCGATCGATGATCGGCACGCTGATCGGCGCGGTGGCCTTGCTCAGCCTGTACGGGGTCGGGGCGGAGCCGGGGGGCGGCAGGATTTGGGCTTTGCTGGAGCCGTTCGGATTTGCGGCCTGGGAGCAAGCGGGACGCGAGCCGTCGTTGCTGGTGCTGAACCGGGCGCTTTGGCTTTTCGTCGGTTTGCTCGGGCTCGCCGCCGTGGCTGTGATCCACCCGCCGAAGCCGCGTCGGGAGAAAGGCAGGGCGGTCGTAGGTGAGGCCATCACCCCCGCCCCCGCCGTGATGTGCCTGGCACCGCCCCGCTTCGGGCGGGCGACGGCCGCAAGGCAGTTCGGGGCGCGCACCGTGTTCGAGCTGCGCCAGCTCCTCTTCGCTCCGTCTTTCGTCATCCTGCTCATCCTGGGGCTTGGCAATGCTGCGGCGACCATCTGGCGGCTTCTGTCGGCCGATCCCTCGGCGGGCGCCCAAGGCATCGTCGCTGCGCTGATCGATGCATTCGACCTGGTGCCGATCGTGGTCGCGATCTTTTTCGCCGGAGAGCTTGCCTGGAACGAGCGGGAGCACCGGGTGGACGAGCTGATCGGCGCCAGTGCGATCCCGAATGCGGCGCTGCTGCTGCCCAAGCTCCTCGCGCTCGGGGCAGCGCTGCTCGGGCTCGCCGTCGCAAGCGCGGGTGCGGCGGTGGCGGTGCCCGGCCCTTTCGGCGTGTCGGGGCCGAGCATGAGCGAGCTTCTGGGCTGGTATATCCTGCCTCGCACCTTCGACTGGCTGCTGATCGGTACGCTGGCTTTGTTCTTTCAGGCGGTCTCGCCGACCAAGCTCGCCGGATGGGGTTTAAGCGTGCTCTTTCTCGTTGCGACGCTGGCGCTCGACCAGGCCGGGTTTCGCGATCCGATCTATCATTATGGGCGCTATCCCGGGTCTCCGCTGCCGCCAGCCCTCTCGGGTGCTGGCGAAGCGGGATGGCATCGCGGCTATTGGGGTGCCTTCGCGCTGCTTCTGCTGGTGCTTGCCAACGCCACCTTTGCCCGCGGCAGGCGGGAGAGCCACCGGCTGGCCGTCGCGAGCGCGCGGCTGCGCGGCGTTCCCGGATGGATCGCGACCGGGGCGGCCCTCAGCTTCGTCGCATTGGGCTACTTGCTGAGCCGCTCGTAAATCAGGCGCGCTCGTAGAGGCTGAGGCCGGCCGGGAGCTTCTTCACCACCTTGCCCTGCAGCTTCTGATCGAGGGCATCGAGGGCGGACTTCATGCCTTTCTCGCTGTAAGGCTTGGCAAGGCAGCCGACGGCAAGGCTCTGCGCCTCGGCGGGGAGATTGCCGGTGACGAACAGGACCGGGATCTTCCGCGCCGCGGCGGCGCGGGCGACGTCGAGACCGTCGCCATCGCCGTTCAAGGTGATGTCGCTGAGGACGAGATCGATCTGCTCGCTCTCGATCAGCCGCGTCGCATCGGCCAGATTGTCGACCGTGCCCACCACTTCATAGCCGGCGTCGCTCAGCAGATGCTCGTTGTCGAAGGCGATGAGGGGCTCGTCCTCGACCACCAGGATGCGGCTGATATGTCTTTCGCGTTTCCCGAACAGCATTTAGGGCAGTGGCCTCTTGAAGGATCGATCTGCGCGCGTAACGAGCGAGACGGCTTTCGGTGTCCCAGGCGGAACGTCGTTTGGGCGCAATAATTTATCCCCCTGGCGGAACATGTCGCCCGCCCTTGCCTGGAGTTTAGAAGTGCCGCCGCCCCCCGCCGATCGCGAGCCCCAGAGGATCGCCAAGCTGCTCGCCCGCGCCGGGATCGCCTCGCGCCGCGAGATCGAGCGGATGATCGAGGAGCGGCGGATCGCGATCGACGGGGTCGCGGTGGAGAAGCCGGCGACGTTGCTGACCTCGCTTCACGGGGTGACGGTGGACGGCCAGCCGGTGAAGGCGCCCGCTCCTGCCCGCCTGTTCCGCTACCACAAGCCGCCCGGGCTGCTGACGGCGGCGCGCGATCCCAAGGGGCGGCCGACCATCTACGATCGCTTGCCCGCCGGGCTGCCGCGGCTGATGCCGGTCGGGCGGCTGGACATGAACACGGAAGGGTTGCTGCTGCTGACGACGGACGGCGAGCTTAAGCGGCAGCTGGAGCTTCCCTCGACGGGCGTCGAGCGGAGCTATCGGGCGCGGGTGTTCGGCGACGTCAGCCAGGAGCAGCTCGAAGAACTCATCCACGGCGTGGAGATCGAGGGAATACGCTACGGCGCGATCGACGCGAACCTGGAGCGCCGGACGGGGCGCAACGGCTGGGTCGAGATGAAGCTCACGGAGGGCAAGAACCGCGAGGTGCGGCGAGTGCTGGAATATCTGGGGCTGCAGGTGTCCCGGCTGATCCGCACCGCTTACGGGCCGCTGGTGCTGGGGGATTTGCCGGCGGGCGCGGTGGACGAGATCAGGCAGCATGATCTGGTGGCGTTCCGAAAGGAGTTGAAAAGGGCTCCGGGGGACCGCGATGTGGTCAGCATGCCTCGGCACGTTCCGGTGGAACGTCCCGACCGGGCAGCGGCTAGGGGACAGCCGCGGCCGCAGCGAGCGAGCCCCGAGAGCCGCGCTGCTCTTAGAGGCCCCACTTCACCGGACCGCGATGTAGCCGGCAAGCCCAAGCGTGTTCCGGCGGAACGTCGCCACCGGGCAGCGGCTCCGGCGCAAGCAGGGCCGCAGCGCGGGCGAGCAGGCCCGGAGAGCCGCGATGCGCGCAAGGGGTCCCCTTCATCGGACCGCGACGTGGTCAGAATGGACAAGCGGGTTCCGGCGGAACGTGCGGAGCGGCCGGCGGCTGCGAAGCAAGCGGGGCCGCATCGCGGTCCAGCGAGCCCCGACAGCCGCGATGCGCGCAAAGGGACCCCTTCAGCGCGACCGCAGCGGCGGCCGCGTGAAGAGGGTCCTCGGCCCTCCCCGGCCGGACCCGGGGCGCGGCGGCCCGGTCGCCCCTCCCCCTCCCGAGGTGGCCCTAGGTGAGGATCGTAGCGGGGGAGTGGCGCGGGCGGCCGGTTGTCGCTCCGGAAGGCCGGGGCACACGGCCGACCGCGGACCGGACCCGCGAGGGTTTGTTCTCGATGCTGCAGAGCCGGGTCGGCAGCTTCGAGGGGCTGCGGGCGGCGGACATATTTGCGGGAACGGGCGCCCTGGGGCTCGAAGCTCTTTCGCGCGGCGCGGCGCATTGCCTGTTCGTGGAGAGCGACCGTGGCGCCCTCGACATACTCCGACGCAACATCGCTACGTTCAGCGCCGAGGAGCGCACCGAAGTCCGCAGCCAATCGGTCGAGCATGTCGCCACACCTTCCCGGCCCTGCGACATCGTCTTCATGGACCCGCCTTATGCCAGCGGGCTGGCCGAGATGGCGCTGCGGCGGCTGGCGGACCCGGCCTGGGTGGCGCCCTCGGGCTGGATCAGCGTCGAGACGAACGGCGAGCGCCCTGCCCTACCCTCCGGCTTCACGCTCGAGGCGGAGCGAAGGTTCGGCAAGGCCTGGCTGTTTCTGTTCCGCCGCGCCGGTTGAGCGTTGTGCGGGAGCGCCGCGTTCCCTACCTGTTCAGGCATGAGTCTCCCCCAGTCAGCTGTCCCCGAGCCCGGTTACCTGCGCGGCCTCAATGAGCCGCAGCGCGAGGCGGTGCTGACGTCCGAGGGGCCGGTGCTGGTGCTGGCCGGTGCGGGAACGGGCAAGACGGCGGCGCTGACGGCACGGCTGGCGCACCTGATCGCGACGCGGCGGGCCTGGCCGTCCGAAATCCTGTCGGTGACCTTCACCAACAAGGCGGCGCGCGAGATGCGGGAGCGGGTCGGGCGGATCATCGGCGATGCGGTGGAGGGGATGCCCTGGCTCGGCACCTTTCACGCGATCGGGGCGAAGATGCTGCGGCGGCATGCGGAGCTGGTGGGCCTGCAGTCCAACTTCACGATCCTGGATACCGACGATCAGCTGCGGCTCTTGAAGCAGCTGATCACCGCCAACGACCTCGACGAGAAACGCTGGCCGGCGCGGTCGCTCGCCGGGCTGATCGACCGATGGAAGAACCGCGGCTGGGAGCCCAGGCAGGTCGATGCGGCGGAAAGCGAGGCCTATGCGAACGGCAAGGGCGCGGCGCTCTACGCCCAGTATCAGGAGCGGCTGAAGGCGCTGAACGCCTGCGATTTCGGCGATCTGCTGCTGCACATGCTGACGATCCTGAAGACGCATCACGACGTGCTGGAATTCTACCAGCAGCGCTTCAAATATATCATGGTCGACGAATATCAGGACACCAACCAGTCCCAATATCTGTGGCTGCGGCTGCTCGCCCAGGAGCGCAAGAATCTGTGCTGCGTCGGCGACGACGACCAGTCGATCTATTCGTGGCGCGGCGCCGAGGTGGCGAACATCCTGCGCTTCGAGAAGGATTTTCCCGGCGCCAAGATCATCCGGCTGGAGCAGAATTACCGATCGACACCGCATATCCTGGGCGCCGCTTCCGGCGTGATCGCGCAGAATAGCGGGCGGCTAGGCAAGACCTTGTGGACCGAGCACGACACCGGCGAGAAGGTGCGCGTGATCGGCGTCTGGGACGGGCCGGAGGAAGCGCGGCGAATCGGCGAGGAGATCGAGGCGGCGCAGCGGCGCGGCGGCAAGCTCGACGACATGGCGATCCTGGTGCGCGCGCAGTTCCAGACGCGCGAGCTGGAGGACCGCTTCATCGCGATCGGCCTCCCCTATCGGATCGTCGGCGGCTTCCGCTTCTACGAGCGCGCCGAGATCCGCGACGCGCTCGCTTACCTGCGAGTGATCGCGCAGCCGGCGGACGATCTTGCCCTGGAGCGGATCGTCAACACGCCGAAGCGGGGCCTGGGCGACAAGGCGGTCGGCAAGGTCCATTCCTTCGCCCGCGCGGCCGGAGTATCGCTGTTCTCAGCGGCGGCGCAGATACTCGACACGGACGAGCTTGCCGGCGCGGCGCGGAAGTCGCTCGGCAACCTCGTCGGCGATTTCGCCCGCTGGCGCTCGCGGCTGGACGAGTTGCCGCATCCCGAGCTTGCACGGCTGGTGCTGGACGAGAGCGGCTACACCGCGATGCTCCAGGCGGACCGCTCGGCCGAGAGCGCGGGGCGGCTGGAGAACCTCACCGAGCTTACGCGCGCGATGGAGGAGTACGAGACGCTCGGGGCCTTCCTGGAGCATGTCTCCCTGGTGATGGAGAATGACGCGGCGCGCGACGAGGCCAAGGTCACGATCATGACCATCCACGCCGCCAAGGGGCTGGAGTTCGACACCGTCTTCCTCGCCGGCTGGGAGGAAGGCGTGTTCCCTTCGCAGCGGTCGCTGGACGAAGGCGGCAATGCGAGCCTGGAGGAGGAACGCCGCCTCGCCTATGTCGCCATCACGCGGGCGCGGCGGAAATGCGTGATCATGCACGCCGCCAACCGCCGCATCTACGGCCAGTGGACCTCGTCCATCCCGAGCCGCTTCGTGGCCGAGCTGCCCGACGCGCATATCGACCAGGAGACCACCATGTCGGGCGGCGAGAGCCTATGGCGCGCCAACTGGTCCGAACGCGCCGACCCTTTCGCGAACGTCGCTGCGGCCGGCCGCACGGGGACGCGCGGGCCTGGCTGGCAGCGGGCTGCGAGCGGAGGGTTCGAGCGGGTGCCGCCGCGCGTCGTCGAGGCGCGGGCGAGCGCGGTCAGCCTGGGCAATCCGGGGCGATCGGACGTTGCCGTCGGAGTGCGCGTGTTCCACAGCAAGTTCGGCTACGGCACCGTGGCCGAGGTCGAGGGCAACAAGCTCGAGATCGACTTCGAACATGCCGGCCGAAAGCGGGTGCTGGACAGCTTCGTGAGCCTCGGCTGAGCGGCTCGGCACCGACTTTCAACCCATTGCGAGTATCCGGCGGCTCCGTCTAGGGCGGCAGGCAGCAACTTAATCTCATTCGATCAGGAGTTTCACCACCGATGAAGACGTACAAGGATCCATCCTTCCAGGACCGGATCGGCAGCGCCGCCGAGGCGAAGAAGAAGGCCTTGGACAAGCTGCGCTCGAAGCCGCCGATGGACGAAAAGGTCCTTGCCGAGCGCCAGGCGGCGCGCCTGAAGCGCGAGGCGGCGGATGCCGAGAAGCGGGCCGCCAAGAAGGCCGCGGAGCAGGCCCTGAAGGAGGAGCAGGCGGCCGCTGCGGCAGCCAAGGCGGCCGAGGAGGCAGCCAAGGCTGCCGCTGTTCCGGCGCCTCCGACCGAGGCAGAGCGCAAGGCTGCGCGCGACGCCCGCTATGCCGCGCGGAAAAACCGCAAGTAACCGCAGGAGATCGGGACCCGCTTGGCACCAAAGAGCGCGCGTTCAGTAACTGCCGTCCGAGTCCCGAGCGCGGCTCCAGAAGCTGCCTTCAACAATCGCGCGCAGCCGGCGGCGGAGGAAGGTGGGTTGGCTGATTACGAGGATGTGGCTGATGTCGAGCATGGCAAAGGCTTTCCGCTGCGGAGTTGCAAGCGGCGGCAGATGCGCGCGGCCCTAGAGATCACAAATGCAAAGGCGGCCAAGTGCGATGCGGGAATTGCAATCGCGCGACATAGCTTCGTCTCGCTCGTGCACGTCCGGGAACCCCTCCGCTTCCCGCTTCTTTAAGGGTGATCAAGCGAGCGGAGGACCAGCATGCCTATCATCGAAACGCGCGACGGCACCGAGATCTACGTCAAGGATTGGGGAAACGATGGTCGTCCGGTCATCCTGATCCATGGCTGGCCGTTGTCGGCGGACAGCTGGGACGATCAGGCGATGGCGCTCGCGCAAGCCGGCTATCGGGTGCTTGCCTACGACCGGCGGGGCTTCGGACGGTCCGACCAACCCTGGGAGGGCTATGATTACGATACGTTCGCGGACGACCTGGCCGATGTCATCGAAGCGGCCGAGATCGAAAGCGATGCGGCCATTATCGGCTTCTCAATGGGCGGCGGAGAGGTGGCGCGCTACATGTCGCGGCACGGCGGCAAGGGCGTCTCGCAGGCCGCGCTGATCGGCTCCGTGGTGCCCTATATGTTGAAGACCCCGGACAATCCCGAGGGAGTCGACCAGTCGGTGTTCGAGCAGATCGCCGCCGGCATCAACAAGGACCGGCCGGATTTCTTCCGCAGCTTCTTCAAGGACTTCTTCGGAGTGGGTGTCATCTCCCATCCGGTCAGCCAGGCGGTGGTCGACTGGGCCTGGCGGCTGGCGATGCAGGCGGGACTTCGCCCCACGCTCGCGGCGGCGGAAGCATTCGGGACGACCGATTTCCGTCCGGACCTCGCCGCGTTCACCGTGCCGACCTTGATCATCCACGGCACCAGCGACGCCACCGTGCCGATCGACGCAACCGCGCGCGCGGCCGCCAAGGGGATCGCGGGCTCCCGGCTCATCGAATATGAGGGCGCCCCGCACGGTCTCTTCGCGACCCACAAGGACAGGCTGACCGCCGACCTGCTCGAGTTTCTGGAACAGGGGAACTCGCGCGGCGCATTCTTCGGCGGGCGAACGGCGGAGACTACCGTCTAGCGCCGCTCATTCGTCGTCGGGGATGTCGGCCTCTATCCAGCGGTCGGCTCCCCGCCTCATATACCATTCCTGCTCGCCTTCGGTCCAGGCGGGCACGGCGCGGCCATATATGTCGCGGGCGGGCCGGTAGCGGAGGCGTTGCTGCATGAGGCGGCAGGTCTCGCGGTCCATGCCGGCATGGCCGCTGGACCGGGTCACTTCGCAGCGGCCGATCCGCCCTTCCGGAGTGACCAGGAAGCGCATGTGGACGGAGCCCTGAAAATTGTCCCGCAGCGCCGAGCGCGGGTAATCGGCATCGCTGACGCCGCCCCTGATCAGCCGCACCCGCTGCGCAAGGCCGGCGCCGCCGCCTCCGCCGCCGCCATTGCCGTAGCGGCCGCTTCCGGTGCCATTGCCGACCCCGCCCGCTCCAGTGCCCGGCCCGACGAACGGCGCGTTGCCCGATGTCGCGGCGGCACCGGGGCCGGCGATCGGCGCGGCGACGACCGGCGTCGGCACTTCGAGCACCACTTCCCGCTTGGGCGCCACGACCTCGGTCGGCTTGGATTTGATGTTGGGCGGGGCGGCGGCGCCTTCCGGGTCCTTGGGCGCGGGCTTGAGACGCGGCGCCTTTTCCTTGGTCTTCTCCTTGAGCGGCTCCGGCTCCTCGATCGGCGGCGGGATCGGCGCATCGGGAACGTCGAAGATCTTGAGCTGCTCGTCGACGGCACGGGCCATGTCCATGCCGAGGCCGGTGATGAAGGCGTAGCCGAGCAAGGCGTGGAACGCGGCCACGGCGGCCAGCGACTTGATCCGGTCCTGCTGTTGTGACTGGTACACGGCACATACTCGCGGCAAAAATTGCGGCCCCGCCATTTTCGCACGGAAGCGCGGCGGCGGCCAGATGTTTGTGCGGATGGCTTATGCGGGAGCGGGGCTGACCCGAGCATGAACTGCCGCTTCGGCGCGCGTTCAGGGGCAAATCCTCCCTTCGGACGGGGCGGTGTTGAACGGTTCGGCGCGCCCGCCTACGTGCGGGCCCGATGCCGTCCGCCCCCGCCGCCTCCCCGTTTCAGTATCGGGACTATCGCGCCTTTTGGGCGGCGCGGCTGGCGAGCACGGTCGCCAACACCATGCTGGTCGTGGTGATCGGCATCCACGTCTACGACATTGCCCGCCAGACGATGAGCATCGCGGAGGCGAGCTTCTGGCTCGGCATGATCGGGCTGGCGCAGTTCCTGCCGCTGTTCCTGCTGACGCTCGTTGCCGGCTATGTCGCGGACCGGGTGGACCGGCGCTGGATCGTGCGGGGGAGCCTGACGCTGGAGCTCGTCTGCTCGGCCGTGCTGGCGGCCTTGGTCTGGTTCGAGGCCATGTCGCTGGGGCCGCTGTTCGCCGTGGCGATCGCGCTCGGTATCGGGCGCGCCTTTGCCGGCCCTGCCCTCTCAGCTTTCGCGCCCAACCTCGTTCCGCCGGCACTGCTGCCGAGCGCGATCGCGCTGAACTCGATCGCATGGCAGGCGGGTGCCGTCGCGGGGCCGCTGCTCGGCGGCGCGGCATATGCGCTGAGTACCGGGCTGCCGTACCAGCTTTCAGCCTTGCTCTTCGCGCTGTCGGTCGGCGCGATGCTGATGATCCGGCCCATTCCCAAGGGTAATGCCGGTGCCTCGCACCCACTGCGCGCCGTGATCGAAGGCCTTGCCTATGTGCGCGACAACAAGATCGTGCTCGGCGCGATCACCCTGGACCTGTTCGCGGTGCTGCTCGGCGGCGCGACGGCGATGCTGCCGGTCTATGCCCGCGATGTGCTGCATGTCGGTTCAGAGGGCCTCGGAGCACTGCGGGCGGCGCCCGCCGTGGGAGCCGCACTGACGGCGCTTGTGCTCGCAAGGCGGCCGCTGAAGCGCCATGTCGGCATCAAGATGTTCGTGTGCGTCGGCATCTTCGGCCTCGCGACCGTCGTATTCGGGGAAAGCCGGGTGATGTGGCTGTCGCTCGCGGCTTTGTTCGTGCTCGGCGCGTCCGACATGATCAGCGTCTATGTGCGCTCCTCGCTGATCCAGCTCCACACGCCCGATGCGATGCGCGGCCGGGTGTCGGCGGTATCGGGCCTCTTCATTTCCGCGTCGAACGAGCTTGGCGAGTTCCGTGCCGGCATCGCCGGATCGATCTTCGGTCCGGTGGTCGCGGTGGTCGGCGGCGGCGCGCTCGCGATCGGAGTGACCGGCCTCTGCGCCTGGTTGTTCCCGAGCTTGCGTAAGGCCGACCGCTTCGTCGCGCCCGACGCCGCCATCCTCGCCGAAGCTTCGGGCAAGGACATGCCCGAGACCGAACCCCCTGCCATGGCCGCAGGCCTCAACCCCAAAGCCGAGAAAGGATTGTCATGAGAGCCGCCAACATATTGGAGACGATCGGCAACACCCCGCACATCCGGGTGAACCGCCTGTTCGGAAATGCCGAAGTGTGGATCAAGTCCGAACGGTCCAATCCCGGCGCCTCGATCAAGGATCGCATCGCGCTCGCGATGGTCGAGGATGCGGAGCGTTCGGGCGCGCTGAAGCCGGGCGGGACGATCATCGAGCCGACTTCGGGCAATACCGGCATCGGGCTGGCGATGGTGGCGGCGGTGAAGGGCTACAGGCTGGTCCTGGTCATGCCCGAGAGCATGAGCCTCGAGCGGCGGCGGCTGATGCTCGCTTACGGGGCGACTTTCGACCTGACGCCGAAGGAAAAGGGCATGAAGGGCGCGATCGCGCGGGCGCAGGAGCTGATCGCCGAGACGCCGGGAAGCTGGATGCCGCAGCAGTTCGAGAATCCGGCCAATGTCGAGGTGCATCTGCGCAAGATGGTGCCGGAGATCCTGAACGACTTCCGCGACAATCCCATCGACGTGATCATCACCGGCGTTGGCACGGGCGGGCACATCACCGCCTGCGCGACGGCGCTGAAGAAGGAATGGCCGAACCTGAAAGTGTTCGCGGTCGAGCCGACCTTGTCGCCGGTGCTGTCAGGCGGCCAGCCGGGACCGCACCCGATCCAGGGGATCGGCGCGGGATTCGTGCCGGGGATCATGCGGACGGACCTGATCGACGGCGTCATCCAGGTCGACCCGAACGACGCCAAGGAGATGGCGCGCCGCTCCGCGCGCGAAGAAGGCATGCTTGTGGGGATCAGCTCGGGCGCGACGCTGGCGGCGATCAAGCAGAAGCTGGGCGAGATCGGCGATGGGCAGCGGGTGCTCGGCTTCAACTACGATACCGGCGAGCGTTATCTGTCAGTGCCGGACTTCCTGCCGGAATAAGTATTCCGTCATTGCGAGCAGAGCGAAGCAATCCAGTGCGGCCTCCGAACCCGGACTGGATTGCCGCGTCGCTTCGCTCCTCGCAATCACGAGGGATCAGGGAAAGGCCGGATCGAGGTCCGGAACGCCGTCCAGCGCTTCGTAGAGGGGGGCGAGGTCGTCGCCTACCGTGCGGTCGAGGAGGTCCTCGAAGCTGTCGATGACGAAGTAGCTCTTCTGGAACTCGCTCGAACAGTAGGCGGTGCGCAGCACGCGGCGCATGTCGAAGGCGGGGCGGTGCGGCACATCGCTTTCGAGCGAATAGCGGGTCTCGCCGAAGCTGGAGAGGATGCCGGCGCCGTAGATCTTGAGCGCGCCGTCCTCGCGGGCGAGGCCGAACTCGACCGTGTACCAGTAGAGCCGGGCGAGCCGGTGGAGAGCGCCGACTTCGAGCGCGTGGAGGCCGTGGCCGCCGATCGCCTGCATGAAATCGGCGACCGCGGGCTGCGCGAGCAAGGGGACGTGGCCGAACACGTCGTGGAAGACGTCCGGCTCTTCCAGATAATCGAGCTGCTCGGCGGAGCGGATGAAGTTGCCCGCGGGGAAGCGGCGGTTGCTGAGATGGTCGAAGAAGATGTCGTCCGGGACGAGACCCGGGACCGAGACCACCGTCCAGCCGGTGCGAGCGAAGAGGCGCTCGTTCAGTTCGTCGAGATCGGGAATGCCGGGCTTAGAGAGGCGCAGCACATCCAGACCTTCGTGGAAGGCGCGCACGGCGCGGGTGCCGAGCAGCTCCTGCTGGCGCGCGAACAGGATGTCCCAGACGCGGTGCTCCTCGGCCGTGAAGCGCTCCCAATGCTGCGGGATGGTCCAGTCCGCCGCAGCGCCGGGAGGCGGAGCGGATCGGGCCGGAGTTTCGGCGATGGGGTCTGCGATCAGTTGGTCGGCTTGCATTGGGGTTCTCCAATGAAAAACCCCGCCCGAGGAACTCGGACGGGGCGGATGTAACGTGCTTTCTTTTAAATGCGCGTCAGTCCGATCCCGCCCGGGCGAGTCGGTAGCAATAATAAGCGGCAGCAGCAGCGGCGCCGGAAGCGGCGCGAATGCTCAAGGGCTGCAAGGCTTTACTATCACTCACCGCGCCCAAATGCCTGTGCGCGCATGACCTGTCAATGAACGGGGCTGCCGCCGCCCCTTTCGTTTTAGGTTAACGCAGCGCCTTGACAGGCTCCCGTCGGCAAGTCAGCTTTAGAGGTGCACACGATGCCAAGGTGCTGGAGCCAGGATATGAGCAAGGAACAGGGTCAAACCCAGCCGCTGCCGGTCTCCGCATTCTTTTATCGCTCGTTTATCAGCTGGTTTAGCGGCCGGTACGCCTGAGGGCGTATCGGACTTCGCACCCCGTTCCAGAGCTGAAACGCCACAAGCGAGCGCGATTGCAGCGCTCGGCCGATGCCAGAATCGGTGGCGTGCACGAGAGATGACATGACCACCATTAACGAGACCCCGCTCGAGAACCTTCGAGCCGAAATTGACTCCATCGACGACCAGCTTCTCGCGCTGATCGAGCGCCGTTCCGCCGTGGCGGCCAGGCTTGCAGGCCACAAGGCTGCGAGCGGCGCGCTGAAATACCGGCCCCGGCGCCAGGCCGAGATCGTCGCGCGGCTGGAGAAGCAGGCAGATGGCCTCCCAGCCCCGGCCATCCGCGCGATCTGGCGCGAGTTGATGGGCCATTCGCTGCAAGCCCAGACACGAACAGAGATTGTGCTGTTCGGCACCGGCGATCGCGCTGTGCTGGAGGCCCATGTCCGCGCGCATTTCGGATCCTCAGCGCCGATCGTCTGGGCGAGTGGAGTGGCCGATGCCTTGCACCGCGCCGGCAGCTCGGAAGCCATCGCCGTCATTGGCGGTCCACTGCCCGAGCTCACGCCGCCGCTGCGCGTCTGCGATATCGTGAGCGAAGACGGCGGCGCAACTTTGGCCTGGATCGTGGGCCGGGTCCTGCCTCAGGACTGCGCCGTGCCATACGCGCACATTTCCGCGCCGGAGCATGGCACACAGCCCTCAAAATCCGGCTGGGCGCCTTCCACCTGGCGCCTTCGCGAGGCGCAGCAAATGCCGAGCTATCCCGATCCCGAAGCGCTCGCGCACGTCGAGCGCCGCCTGAGCCGCACCGCGCCGCTGGTGCGCGTGCCGGACATCATGCTGCTGCGCGCCTATCTGGCCAAGGTGTCGGCCGGCGACGCCTTCCTGCTGCAGGGCGGGGACTGCGCGGAGACGTTCGCGGAATTCAGCGCCGACAAGGTGCGCGCCACCTACACTTTGCTGCTGCGCATGGGTGCGATGCTGCGCGGCGCGAGCGGGACGGAGGTGATTCACCTGGCGCGCATAGCCGGGCAGTTCGCTAAGCCGCGATCCTCCCACAGCGAGACGATCGGCGGAGTCACGATGCCGAGCTATCGCGGCGATGCGGTCAACGGCGCGCTGCCGGACCTTGCCAGTCGCACTCCCGATCCGCGCCGCCTGGTCGATGCCCATCGCCAGGCGCGAGTCACGATCGACCTGCTCCGTGCCTATGCCGCGGCATCCTATGCCGACCTTCCGGAGGTGCAGGGCCCGACCGGCCTGCGCGATCCGGTGCGGCCGGTGCCGATGTTCACCAGCCACGAAGCGCTGCTGCTCAATTACGAGCAGGCGCTCACCCGCTTCGACGAGGTCAGCGAGAGCTGGTGGGCGACGTCGGGGCACATGATCTGGATCGGCGACCGTACCCGCGCGCTCGACGGCGCCCATGTCGAGTTCGCGCGCGGCGTTGCAAACCCTGTCGGCCTGAAATGCGGGCCGAACCTCGATGCGGACGAGCTCCTCCGGCTGATGGACCGGCTCGACCCGGACAACCAGCCCGGCCGCCTGGTCCTGATCGGACGCTTCGGGGCGGCGAATGCGGCGAAGCAGCTCGCGCCGTTGATGGAGGCCACGCGCCGCGAGGGGAAGCAAGCCGTCTGGACGACCGATCCGATGCACGGCAACACCCGCACCGCCGGCCGCTTCAAGACGCGGCTGATGAGCGACATTATGGCCGAGATCGGCACCTTCTTCGACGTGGCGCGGGCGCAAGGCGTCCATCCGGGCGGGGTGCATCTCGAGATGACGGGCTGCGAAGTGACGGAATGCCTGGGCGGCAGCGTCAACATCGTCGAGGAGGATCTGCCCAAGCGTTACCTCAGCCACTGCGATCCGCGGCTGAACGGCAACCAGGCGCTCAACGTCGCGGCCAGGCTCGCTGAATTGCTCGCCGAAGAGGCGCCAGCCGAAAGAAGCGCGGCATGAGCCTCGATGCGAACCCGTGCACGGGAGCGAGGCTGGAGAGCCGCGCGGATGGAGCGCTGAGCGGTGACATCTTCGTTCCCGGCGACAAATCCATGTCCCACCGCGCGCTGATCCTAGGTGCAATGGCGGCGGGCGAGACGTGGATCGGCGGTCTGCTGGAGGCGAAGGACGTGCTCCACACCGCGGCGGCCGTCCGGCAGTTCGGCGCCGACGTGGACCGGGCCGCGCATGGCAGCTGGCGCGTGCGCGGCCGCGAGTGGAAGAGCCCGCGCCAGCCGATCGAATGCGGGAATTCGGGGACCGCGGCCCGTCTGTTGATGGGCGCAGCGGCGGGCTTTCCGCTAAAGGCGCGCTTCGTGGGCGACCGCTCGCTCAGCTCCCGGCCGATGGAGCGGGTGCTCAAGCCGCTACGGGAAATGGGTGTCGAGGCCGAGGGCGAGACGCTTCCCGTGGAAGTGCGCGGTGGAAAGCTTCGGGGGATCAGCTTCACGAACCCGAAGGCTTCCGCGCAGGTGAAGTCTGCGGTGCTGCTCGCCGGCTTACGCTCCGAGGGCGAGGTGCAAGTGACGGAGCCGGCTGCGAGCCGGGACCATACGGAGAATATGCTCCGCGTCTTCGGCTGCGACGTCGAGCGGGAGAACGGCACCGTCCGGCTCGGACCGAAGCGGGAGCTGACGGGACGTTCGATCGAGATACCAGGCGACCCCTCCTCCGCCGCTTTTCCGCTCGTCGCCGCTCTCCTTGTGCCGGGATCGGAGGTCACGGTTCGTTCGGTGCTCGTGAACCCGTTGCGGACAGGCCTGTTCGCAACCCTCGCCGAAATGGGAGCCGAGCTTCGCACCGAGAACCAGCGAATTACCGGCTTCGAGCCGGTCGCAGACATGACGGCGCGCTTCTCGCAGCTCAAGGGCGTCGAAGTGCCCGCGTCGCGCGCGCCATCGATGATCGACGAATATCCGATCCTCGCAGTGGCGGCGGCCTGCGCAAGCGGCCGGAGCGTGATGCATGGGCTTGACGAACTGCGGGTGAAGGAGAGCGACCGGCTGGCCGCCGTGATTGCCGGTCTCCAGGCCTGCGGCGTCGAAGCCTGGCAAGAGGGCGACACGCTGATCGTCGAGGGGCGCGGAGGCCCTCCCCCTGGGGGCGGTGACATCCGGGCGCAAGACGATCACCGGATTGCGATGAGCTTCCTCGTCCTAGGGCTCGCCGCACGAAAGCAAGTTGCCGTCGATAGCGCCGACATGATCGGCACGAGCTTCCCCGGTTTCGTGGAGCTGATGCGGTCGATGGGCGCGAGCATAAAGTGAGGGTCGCCTATCAGGGGCTGCCCGGCGCCTTTTCGCACGAGGCCTGCCTCGCCTTCCTCCCCGACCATGAGCCTGTCGCCGAGCCGAGCTTTGAGGCGGTGGTCGAAGCGGTCGTGGACAAGCGTGCGGACCGCGGGGTGCTTCCGCTGGAGAATGTCGCGGCGGGGCCGGTCCCCGGGGTCCGAGCCTTGCTGGACGAGACCTCCGTCCGGGTCGTAGGTGAACATTCGATGCCGATCAGGATGCATCTTCTCGGCCTGCCGGGCGCGAGTGTCGAGCGGCTGACCAGCGTGGCCAGTCATCCGATGGCGCTGAAACAGTGTCGCCGGGCCGTGGAGCGCCTGGGCCTCGCCACCCGGCACTCTTCGAGCACGGCGGTCGCGGCTGCGGGCCTGAAGGATCCCACCGAGGCGGTGCTCGCGTCGGAAGCCGCGGCCAAGGCCTATGGGTTGGAGATATTGCTCCGTAACGTGCATGACGATCCGGAGAACGCGACATTGTTCGCGATACTGGGTGGACGCGAATGTTAGGCTTGGGTCTGGGTTCCAGCGACTTCGAAGTGGCGCTGCCGCTGGCATTGCAGCGTTTCGGCGCGGTGACGACCGCCAGCTTGGCGGGCAACCCCGATGGTCCGCTGATCGCCGTCCTGGGCGGCATCTCGGGCAATCGCTTCGTCTGCTCGGGTCCCACCGGCGGGCCGGGCTGGTGGCCGGGCATGGTCGGCAAAGGCTGCGCGGTCGAGCCTGAGAGGCACCTTGTGCTCGGGCTCGACTTCGCCGCCGACGCGAGCGGCCGCTGCGCGCCTTCGACCGCGGATCAGGCCCATGTGCTGGCGGCGGCTCTCGATCAGGTCGGAAGAGAGCGGTTCGACGCGATCGTCGGTGCTTCCTACGGAGGCATGGTGGCGCTCAGTTTCGCGCGGCATTTTCCGTCGCGCGTGGGCAAGCTGGCAATCATTTCTGCGGGCGCGGAGCCGCATCCGGCGGCGAGTGCCATTCGGGAGCTGCAGCGGCGGGTCGTCGGGCTTGGCCTGCGACTTGGCGACGGCCGCGAAGCTCTTTCGATTGCGCGCGGCCTGGCCGTGCTGAGCTACCGAACGACGGCCGAGTTCGCGGAGCGTTTCCGGGGAGGGCTGAGCAGCGACGACCCCCTCTCCTCCTCCGACGCCGGCGGTTACCTCAAGGCACGTGGACAAGCATTCCAGGCGGTGATGTCGCCCGAGCGGTTCCTCAGCCTCTCGGCTTCGATCGATCGCCATTCGGTGGACCCGCAAAAGATCGAGGCGCCGACGCTTTTGATCGGAGCGACCAGTGACCAGATCGTGCCGGCGTGCCAGATGCAGAGCCTCGCCCAGGCGCTGGGCGCGAAAGCGGAGCTGCACATGCGCGACTGCCTTTACGGCCACGACATGTTCCTGAAGGAAGCCGCGGCTGTCGGCAGCCTGGTCCAGGCGTTCCTGGGGCGCTGATGCAGGCGCCTCGCAAGCCCACGACCATCGTCGCCGCCGCTCGTCCGGACGCCGATCCCGCTTACGCCGGCATCGTGCCTCCGCTGTGGGCGTCCGACACCTTCCGCTGGGACGATGCGGACACGAAGCCGACCTACGACTATGCGCGTACCGTCAGCCCCAATCGCGACCTGCTCTGCGAGGCGCTGTGCGAGCTGGAGGGCGCGGCCGGGGGCGTGGTCACCAATAGCGGGCAGTCGGCCGCTTTGCTCGCGCTGCTGCTGCTTCCCGCCGGAGCTTTGGTGGTCGCGCCGCAGGATTGCTACGGCGGCACCTACCGCCTCATCGCCGGGCTGGAGGAGCAGGGCAAGCTCCGGGCGCACTTCGTCGACATGCTGGACGATGCGGCGTTCGACGCCGCCCTCGCGGAGACGCCTGCGATGGTCTGGCTGGAGACGCCGAGCAATCCGCTGCTGCGGATCACCGATATCGCCAAGCGCGCGAGCGCGGCGCGGGCGGCGGGCGCGCTCGTCGTCGCCGACAACACGCTGCCGACGCCGTGCCGGCAAAAGCCGCTCGATCTTGGTTGCGACCTCGTCATGCATTCGACCACCAAAGCATTGAACGGACATGCCGATCTGTTCGGGGGCGCCCTGCTCGCCCGCGAAGAGGAGCTTGTGGAGCGGCTGCGCTGGTGGTCGAACGCGGCCGGACTGAACGGGTCGGCACAGGATGCCTGGCAGACGCTGCGGGGCCTGCGCACCCTGCCGCTGCGTATCGACCGGCTGGAGGCGAGCGCCGCCCGCATCGCAGCCTGGCTGGACGAGCGCGCGGAGGTGCTCCAGGTCAATTACCCCGGCCTCCCCTCACATCCCGACTATGCGCTTGCCGCACGCCAGCAAAGCGGCCCCGGTTTCATGATCAGCTTCCGCCTCAAGGATGCCGACGCGGTGGCCGGGTTCCTGTCACGGCTCCGCCTGATCAGCCTCGCCTCCTCCCTCGGCGGGTTCGCGACGCTCATCTGCAAGCCCGCGACCATGACCCACCGGGGCATGCCGCCCGAAGCGCAGGCGAAGGCGGGCATTCACCCGGACCTGCTCCGCGTATCGGTGGGACTGGAAGATGCGGACGATCTCATCGCCGACTTGAGCCAGGCGCTCGAGGGTTGCCGGTCGCAGGCAAGCGGATGAGCTTCAACACGTTCGGACGCATGCTGCGCTTCAGCACCTGGGGCGAAAGCCATGGGCCGGCGATCGGTGCCGTGGTCGACGGCTGCGTTCCGGGCCTTGCGCTGTCGGAGGACGACATCCAGCCTTGGCTCGACCGGAGACGCCCAGGCGCCTCCCGCTTCACGACCCAGCGGCGCGAGCCCGACATGGTGCGGATCTTGTCCGGCACGTTCCAGGGCCGCACGACCGGAACGCCGATCAGCCTGATGATCGAGAATGTGGACCAGCGGCCGAAGGATTATGCCGAGGTCGCCGGTGCCTACCGGCCAGGGCACGCCGATTACACGTACGAGGCCAAATATGGCATCCGCGACTGGCGCGGCGGCGGTCGGAGCTCGGCGCGGGAAACCGCCTCCCGGGTCGCGGCCGGGGCGGTTGCACGCAAGATCATCCCGGAAGTGTCGATCCGGGCTTATCTGGTCGAGCTTGGCGGGGATGCCGTCGACCGCAGCGCGTTCGACGAAGCACAAATCGAGCAGAACCCCTTCTTCTGCCCCGACGCCGCAGCCGCGGAGCGCTGGGCCATCGCGCTCGACGCTGCTCGGAAGGATGGATCCTCGCTCGGGGCCGTGGTCGAATGCATCGCCACGGGCGTTCCCGTCGGCTGGGGCGCGCCCGTTTATGCGAAGCTGGACGCCGATCTGGCCGCTGCGCTCATGTCGATCAATGCCGTCAAGGGCGTGGAGATCGGCAGCGGGTTCGCCGCCGCGCGCCTGCGAGGCGAGGAGAATGCGGACGGCATGCGCATGGGACCGGACGGACAGCCCCGCTTTCTGTCGAACCATGCGGGAGGGATTGCGGGCGGCATTTCGACGGGGGCGCCGATCGTGGTTCGCGCCGCGCTGAAGCCGACGCCTTCGATCCGTCAGCCGCTCCCGACCATCGATGCCTCGGGCGACGAGATCGAGATCGCGACCGAGGGGCGGCACGACCCGTGCGTCGGCATCAGGGCCGCGCCGGTGGTGGAAGCGATGGTGGCGCTCGTTCTTGCCGACCACAAGCTGCTGCACAGGGCGCAGTGCGGATGAAGATCAACGTCGACCTCGGCTCGCGCAGCTATCCGGTGCTGATCGAAGACGGGCTCCTCGATCGCGCCGGCGCGCTGCTCCAGCCCTTTGCACGCGGCAAGCGCCTGATCGTCGTCAGCGACGAGCGCGTCTGGAGCCTGCACGGAGAGCGCCTGGTCGAGGCGGCCCGTCCGACCGCGCTGCTGCCGGTGCTCGTTCCGCCGGGCGAGGCGAGCAAGAGCTGGAGCATGTTGAGCTCCGTCGTCGAGCGCCTCCTGGCCCAAGGAATCGAACGGAGCGATCACGTCCTTGCCTTCGGCGGCGGGGTGATTGGAGACCTCGCCGGATTTGCGGCGGCGATCGTCAATCGGGGCTGCGGGTTCGTGCAGATCCCGACCACCCTCCTCGCCCAGGTCGACAGCTCGGTGGGCGGCAAGACGGGCATCAACGCCGCCGCCGGCAAGAACCTCGTCGGCGCGTTTCACCAGCCCTCGCTGGTGCTGATCGATCCGGCCCTGCTCGGCACCCTCGATCCGCGCGAGCTTCGCGCCGGCTATGCCGAAGTCCTCAAATACGGGCTGATCGACGATGCCCCCTTCTTCGACTGGCTCGAAGCGGAAGGTGCGCGACTGCTCAGCGGCGACCCAGAGGCCAGCCATGACGCGATCGCCACCAGCGTCGCCAGCAAGGCGAGGATCGTTGCCGAGGACGAGCGCGAGACGTCCGGCCGGCGCGCGCTGCTCAATCTCGGCCACACCTTCGCTCACGCGCTCGAAGCGGAGACGCGATATGGCGAGCGCCTGCTCCACGGCGAGGCGGTCGCGGTCGGGATGGTGCTCGCGTTCGATTTTTCCGTTAAAAAGGGCTTGTGTCCGGCCGCCGACGCGGCGCGGGTGCAGAGCCACCTTTCAGCCGTCGGCCTGCCGGTGAGCCTGAGCGAGATCGGGCTGGAGCGCTCGGGCGCGACGCTCCTGCGGCACATGCTGCGGGACAAGAAGGTCGAACAAGGCCGGCTCACCCTGATCCTCGCGCGCGGCATCGGCGGCGCCTTCGTCGAGAAGGATGTCGACAGCGAAGAGGTCGAACGCTTTCTCGACCGGCATTCTTAGGATGGCCACGCCTTATGCCGAGGTGATCGGGGACCCCATCGCCCAGTCCAAGTCCCCGCTCATCCACAATCACTGGCTGCGCACCTGCGGCATTGCCGGCCGTTTTGCCGCCAGGCAGGTGCCGCAGCCGGGCCTGGCGGATTACCTTTCGGACCGGGCCAGCGATCCCGACTGGCGGGGCTGCAGCGTCACTCTTCCCCACAAGGAAAAAGTGATGCAGTTGCTCCCGACAGTGGAGGGAGCTGCCCTCCGCATCGGGGCTGTGAACTGCGTCTACCGCTCCGGGCAAGAGCTGGTGGGTTGCAACACGGACGTGGAGGGGATCGCGCATGCCCTTGCCCATGTGCCGCTGGACGGCGCGAAAATAGCAGTGGTCGGTGCGGGCGGCGCGGCGCGGGCCGCTCTCGACTATTTCATAGGCGCAGGAGCACAGGCCATCGTCCTGCTGGTGCGCAGCCCGCCGAAGGCCGCAGCGCTTGTGGAAGCCGCGCCCGACAGGATCAAAGTCCGCCATCAAACCGAAGCCGATCTCGCGCTGGATGGCGCTCGGCTAATCGTCAATGCGAGCCCATTGGGAATGGCCGGCGGCGCACCGATGCCGCCGGATCTGCTGGAGGCGGTCGGCCGGCACGCGGCAGGAGCGGCCCTGTTCGACATGGTCTACCAACCCAATGACACGGACTTTCTCAAAACCGGCCGCGCCGCGGGGGGCATCGCCATTGGTGGGCTCGACATGCTCATCCGCCAGGCGCGCACCGCATTTCGGCTCTTCTTCGGGCATCAGGCGCCCGAACAGGATTACGAGTTGATACGGCTCTTGCGCGATGCGGCCCCGGTCGGGTAACATGCGGCTCATGCACATCGTGAACCCGCGCCTTTCTGCCGAAGCGGCTCTCGCCGTCCTCGGCGCGCGGTCTTCGCACGTCTGGTGGCGCTGGCTCGTTCCAGATGCCGATGGCGCGCCGTAGCGGATGATCCGCCTCTCAGACGAGAGGTCATAGCATTCCTCACCAGCCCGCCTCCGGCGGGCTTTTTTTTATTCTTCGAACCAGCGGAGCTCCACATGATCATCGTTCTCAAGCCCGAAGCCCCTCCCGAAGCCGCGGCCCAGATTCTGGACCGGATCTCCGGCTCCGGCCTCACCCCGCTCCACATGCCGGGCACGGAACGCGTCGTGATCGGCGCGCTCGGCGACGAACGCATCCTCGCCGAACTCCAGCTCGACGGGCATCCGCACGTCGAGTCGGTGAAGCCGATCCTCGCGCCGTACAAGCTGGTCAGCCGGGAAACCCACCCCCACGACACGATCGTGCGGATCGGCAAGATGGCGATCGGCGGCACGGCCTTCAAAGTCATCGCCGGCCCGTGCGCGGTCGAGACGCACGAGCAGATGCGCAACAGCGCGGTCGCAGCCAAGGAAGCGGGCGCCTCGGCGCTGCGCGCCGGCGCCTACAAGCCACGCACCAGCCCTTATGGCTTTAACGGCCACGGTCCTTCCGGCCTCAAGATCCTGCGCGAAGTGGGCGACGAGCTGGGGCTGCCGGTCGTCACCGAAGTCATGGACACGGCCGATCTCGACGCCGTCTGCGAATATGCGGACGCGCTCCAGATCGGCGCCCGCAACATGCAGAATTTCGCGCTCCTGCGCGCCGTCGGGAAAGCCGGCAAGCCGGTGGTGCTGAAGCGCGGCATGAACGCGCGCATCGAGGAGTTCCTGCTGGCCGCCGAATATGTGCTGGCCGGTGGCAACGACCAGGTGGTGCTGTGCGAGCGCGGCATCCGCACCTTCGAGACCGCGACCCGCAACACGCTCGATCTCAACGCGATCCCCTACATCAAGCAGCGCTCGCACCTGCCCGTCATTGTCGACCCGTCGCACGGCACCGGCATTCGCGACCTCGTCATACCGATGGCTCTGGCCGCCGCCGCATGCGGTGCCGACGGGTTGATGGTGGAGGTGCACGAGAACCCGCCGGCCGCGCTCTCCGACGGTGCGCAATCCCTCTTCCCGGGCGAATTCGGGACCCTGATGGGCAGGCTGCGGCCGGTCGTCGAGGCTGTCGGCAGGCAGCTCGGATGATCTCGGTCAAACTGGGGGCGGGAGAAGCGGTCGTGCTTCAACGCTCTCTTCCCGACAAGCTCGAGCCGCTCGCGCTCTACTCCGCGCTCACCGAGCGGGGCGGGAGGAAGGATACGCTGCTCCTGGAGCGCAATCCGGGTTCGGCCTTGCTGCTGGACCGCGCGGCCGTGCGCATCGAATGCCGGCGCCAGGAGGTGACGCTTTTCGCTCTCTCCGCCGGAGGCCAGCGTGTGCTCGAGACTGTCGGCGCGCGCCTTGCCGAGCGGGTGGTATCGAGCGACCGCGACACGCTCATGCTCCGCTTCCCGGCCCCGCACGGGGACGACGCCGAAGCCAGGTTGCTGGCCCCCTCCCCGCTCGACGCCCTCAGGGCGATCATCTCCTTCAACTCCCGGTCCGAAGAAGAGCCATTCACGGTCGCTCTGCTCGGCGTGGTTGCGTTCGATCAGGTCGATTTGTTCGAAGACTTGCCGGACAATCGCGAAGACCCGCTCGACTTCCCGGATCACATCTTCTGGCTCGCCGAATCTCTGGTCGTGATCGGGCCCGGAGCGACGGCGCGCCTGGTTTGCACCGCATTCGGCTCCGACGATCCTGCCGAGGCGGAGCGCTCCTTCTTCAGCGCCGCCGAACGCCTCCGCGACCTGGAAGCGCGCTGCACTTCGAGCGCGCTCCAGCCGGCTGCGCAGCCCGAGCTTCTCGTGAACGACCGCCGGATCGAGGTGGATCTCGACGACGACGCCTTTGGAGCAGTGGTGGCCCGCCTTCGCGAGGAGATCGCCAAGGGCGAGGTCTATCAGATCGTCCCCTCGCGCACCTTCAGGACGCGCTGCGCCGATCCGCTCGGCGCCTTTGCGCGCATCCGCCAGACCGATCCCAGTCCCTATCAGTTCTTCGTTTCCGCTCCCGCCCACACTCTTTTCGGCGCGTCGCCCGAAACGTCCGTGCGCGTCTTCCGCGAGGACAGGTGGAAGGCGGTTGAAGTGAAGCCGATCGCCGGCACCCGCCCGAGAGGCGCAAGCCAGGACGAGGACGACCGGCAGGAGGCCGACCTCCGCCTCGACCAGAAGGAGCTCGCGGAGCATATGATGCTTGTCGACCTTGCCAGGAACGACGTCGCCCGGATCGCGATCCCGGGCACGCGGCGGGTCGCCAGGCTGATGAGCGTTGAGCGCTACGCCCGCGTGATGCATCTGGTCTCGTCCGTCACGGGCGTCCTGCGCATCGGCCTCGACGCGATGCACGCGCTTCAGGCCTGCCTGAACGTCGGGACGCTGAGCGGCGCGCCGAAGATCCGGGCAACCCAGCTCCTGCGCGAAACCGAGATCACCAAGCGCGGGCCTTATGGCGGCGCGATTGGCTGGATCACGGGCGACGGGCTGATGGACACCGGGGTCGTGATCCGCTCCGCCGTGGTCAAGGACGGCATGGCCTACGTCCGCGCCGGCGCCGGCGTGGTCTATGACAGCGACCCTCAAAGCGAAGCCGACGAGACGAGGCGCAAGGCATCCGCCCTGCTTTCGGTGCTTGCCTCGCTCGGAGAGCCCGCATGAAACCCGTCATCCTCGTCGACAATCTCGACAGCTTCAGCTTCAACCTCGTCGAAGCCTTTGAGCGTCTCGGCAGCTCGGTGCGAGTCCTGCGCAACAGCGCCGATGCGCCGGGCGTGGTCGCCCTTGCTGAGAAGCAAGAGGCGCTGATCGTCATCTCGCCCGGCCCCGGCAACCCCGATCAGGCCGGCTGCAGCCTTGAGGTCGTGCGGCTTGCGCTCGGGCGCGTGCCCCTGCTCGGCATCTGCCTCGGTCATCAGGCGATCGTCCAGCAGGCAGGCGGCGCCGTGGTGCGAGCGCCGAGCCCGGTCCATGGCAAGGCCTCGCGTCTGGAGCATGACGGCGCCGGGCCCTTCGAGGGCATTTCGGGTCCAGTGAAGGTCGGCCGCTACCACTCGCTCTGCACGACCGACGTGCCGGCGCGTTTTCGAGTCCATGCCTGGCTCGACGGAATGGCAATGGCGATCAGCGACCCGGCCGCGCTCCAGACCGGGCTGCAGATCCATCCGGAGTCGGTGCTGACCGATCGGGGCGACAGGATGCTGACGAACATCCTGTCACAGTGAAGGTGAGCTGCCGGCGATCGGCAATGCTTGTGGAGCCGGGCGGAGAAGCTAATGCGTTTCCGATGATCAAGCCGGAACAGTGCCAGGACATGAGCGAAGTGCGCGCCGGCGTTGACGCGCTGGACGAGCAGATTGTCACGCTGCTGGGCAAGCGCATGCGTTTCATGGACGCCGCGGCTCGCATCAAGGCGCGCCGGGACGAGGTCCGGGACGAGCGCCGCAAGGCCGATGTCATGGCGCATGTGCGCTCCGTCGCCGAGCAGGTGCAGTTTCCACCGGAGGTCGCAGCGACGCTTTACGAGCAGCTTGTGGAAGCCTCGATCGCCTATGAGTTTGTTCGCTTCGACAGCCGCCGCGAGACGGCACCTGCGGACGGCGCCGAATGACCGCGCTCTCGATCTTCGGCGCAGGCGGCCGCATGGGCCGGGCGATTGCCGAGATCGTCGCCGGCCGCGCCGATGCGACGATCACCGCGCAGGACGCAGATGTTTTCGTCGACTTTTCGGCACCGGCGGCGTTGGAAGCGAACCTCGCGGCGGCCGTGGCGGAGCGGAAGCCGATCGTCGTGGGCACGACCGGCCTCAGCCCCGAGCACCAGCGGCTGATCGATAAAGCCGCGGCCGAGATCGCGATCCTCCAAGCGGCGAACACGTCGCTCGGCGTAAACCTCCTCTCCCACCTGGTCCGGCAAGCCGCGGAGCGGCTGGGCGCCGACTGGGACATCGAGATCGTCGAGATGCACCACCGGCACAAAGCGGACGCACCCTCAGGCACCGCCCTGCTCCTTGGGCACGCTGCGGCGGAGGGGCGCCAGGTCGATCTGGACGAAGTCAGCGACCGCGGCCGCGACGGGATCACCGGAGCCCGTAAATTCAGCCATATCGGCTTCGCGGCGTTGCGGGGCGGCAGCGTCGCCGGGGAGCATCAGGTCATCTTCGCGGCCGAAGGCGAACGGCTGGAGCTCGGCCACCGGGCCGAGAGCCGCGCCATCTTCGCGCGGGGCGCCGTGCAGGCGGCGCTTTGGCTGAAGGACAAGCCGCCGGCCCGCTACACCATGGCGGACGTGCTGGGCCTGGCATGAAGAAGGCGGAAGTCGCCGAGCTCTACCGGCTGCTGGCGGACCGCACGCCCGAGCCCGAAACCGAGCTCGAATCCGTCAACGACTTCACCCTCCTCGTGGCGGTGGTGCTCTCCGCCCAGGCCACGGACGCGAGCGTCAACATTGCCACCCGCGAGCTGTTCAAGACCGTCAACACGCCCCGGGCGATGCTCGACTATGGCGAGGAGCGGCTGCGCGACACGATCAAGACGATCGGCCTGTTCAACACCAAGGCCAAGAACGTCATCCTGCTTTCCCGGATCCTCGTCGAGCAGTTCGACGGCGAGGTGCCGCGCGACCGCGACCTCCTGATGGCGCTGCCCGGGGTCGGACGGAAGACCGCCAACGTCGTGATGAACACCGCTTTCGGCGCCGAGACCTTCGCCGTCGACACCCACGTCTTCCGCGTCTCCAATCGAACCGGCCTCGCGCCGGGCAAGAACCCGCTGGATGTGGAGCTGAAGCTGGATGCGGTGACGCCGCCCCCCTATCGGCGCGACGCCCACCACCTCCTGATCCTCCATGGCCGCTACGTCTGCAAGGCGCGCGTGCCCGAATGCTGGCGCTGCGTCATCGCCGACATCTGCCGCTACAAACCCAAGACGCCGCCGCCCGGCACGGTGGCAAAAGCAAAAGGGCGGCCCCTCGCGAGGCCGCCCTCCCCGGTGCGAAGCAAAAGAAGCGTCAGAACCTGACATTCGCGCCCAACCGGAACACCCGTCCGACCGCGCCTTGCTGCGTGTAGGTCGGGTTGTAATTCACGGCAGCATAATTGGCCGGGTTGATCGGCGCGTCGGCGCCCAACAGGTTGATGACGTTGAAGTAGAAAGTGAACCGGTCGTTGACCTCGTAGCTGCCAACGAGATCGACGGTGACGAATGAATCGGTGCGGCAGAAATCGGGCGTGTAGAGCGCGTCGGCACATGTGTTCGCGCCCGCCCCGTTCTGATCCTCGGCGACCGACTTGTAGCCGCTGACATAATTGGCCGTGGCGGTCAGCGTGGCGGGTCCGACTTCCAGGCTGTTGGACCAATTGCCCCGCCAGCGCGGCGTGCCCGCGCCCGATGAGATGATGAAGGGGCCTTGCGTGCCGACGAGGTTCACCGTCTCCGAATCCGGGCCCGGCTTGTATTTGTAGTCGAGGATCATGGTCGCCTCGATCTGGCTCGAGAAGCGCACGTTCTCGGACAGCCTCAGCTGCGCGAGCGCACTGAAGTCGAGGCCGTTGGTGCGCAGCAGCGACGCATTCTCGTATGGAGCGTTGACGATGACGGGCCGCAGCGGCGCGTTCGGGAAGAGCGGATCCGGATTGTCGAACACTATGGTGTATCCGGCCGGCAGTGCGCGCCCGGCATAATAGGCGGCGAGCGCCTCGCCGGAGAGCGGGCCGCCGGTGATCACGTCCGTCTTCTTGATGTCGAAATAATCGACCGTGAAGCTTAGCCAGCGCAGCGGCTGCCGCACCGACCGTGAAGTTGCGCGACTTCTCCGGCTCCAGGTCCTCATTGGCGGTGCTGTTGTACCCGATGGCGTAGGACGAGACATAGGGGCTGCCGCCGGAGCAACTGGTCGCGTTGCCAGTCGCGCCATGCTGGAGCCTGAACGAGCAAGGTGGCTGGTGCGTGGTGTAGCCGATCACCTCGCCGCTGCTCTCCGCGAACGAAGGCGCGCGGAAGCCCTGCGAATAGGTGCCGCGCAGCGCGAGCTGCGGGATCGGCGTGAACTTCACCCCCACCTTCGGCGAGAAGCGGCTGAACCCCGTCGAATAATGATCGTAGCGCCCCGAGGCCTGAAGCTCGAGGCTGTCGAGCACCGGCGCGCTGATCTCGAAGAAGCCGGCCGACACGGTGCGCTTGCCCGACGCATTGTAGGTGTTGAGCGCCAGCGTCTCGGCATTGGCGTTCTGGTTTGGCTGGTCAAGGATCTCGCGCCTGATCTGCCCGCCGACGCCGAGCTGGAGCGGACCGCCCGGAAGCTGCGCCAGTTCCTTGGTGACGATCGCCTGAGCAAGGTAGAGTTCCGATTTTGCGCGGGTGACGACGCTGGGTGAAAGCGACGCGCGCACGGCTGCGCTGTTCAACTCCGGATTGACGAAATTGTAGCTACCCGTGTTGATCGCCCGCCGCAGGCCCGCAATGTTGATCAAGCCTTCATTTATGACGTCGAGCTTGGAGCTGACTCCCGTCAGGTCGACCTGATAGGTCCAGCCCTCCCCGAACGATCCCGAAATGCCGGCAGCGCCGCGCAGCACGCGGCTTTCCGTGGAGCGCGACCCCTCGATATCGCCGAAGCGATAATAGATGCGGGCCGCCTGACCGTTCGCGGCGAACGGGTTGTTCGGGTTGAGACTTCGGTCGGCGGCGGTGTCGCAATTCGTGCCGCTGGAGCAGACGAATACCGGCAATACGACATTCTGATATTGCGGGCCCGGCGTCGCCGAGCGGATCGAGCTTGGCGCCGAGCCGCTGAACACGTCGCTCTGGTAATAGCTGGCGGTGAGATAGGCTTCGGCATCATCGCCAATCCGCGCTGAAGCGCGGCCGGTCACGCCCCAGCGGGTCTGCTGCGGCTGGATCGTGCCGTAGCGGGCCGTGAGGTTCTCCTCGCAGGACGTATTGTCATGGCCGTCGTCGTAGATGGTGCCAACGGCCGCGCACTGGGCCGGATTGAGCAGCCGCACCTGACCGCCCGGCACCGACGTGCCGGAGAAGGGATTGCCCGCCACGTTCTGCACGCCGGGCCGCACCACGGCCGCCGTGCCGATGCCGCCGGAGACGAGGAAGTTCTGGTTGAGGTTGACGCCGCCGATCGAGTTCAGGTCGTTGGTGTCGTAGGGAAAACCGCGGTCGGCCGTCAGGATCTCGCCATTGCGCTCATATTCCGCGCCGACATAGACGTTCCAGCCCTGCTCTTCGAAGTCGCCGATGCCGCCGAGGAAAGAGCCGCGATACATGCCGCCGTCGCCGCGGTCGGTGACGCCCGCCTCGGCCGTGGCGGAGACTCCGGTGAAGCGCTTGCGCATCAGGATGTTGACGACGCCGCCGATCGCGTCCGCGCCATAGGTGGAAGAGGCGCCGTCCTTCAGCACCTCGATCCGGTCGATCGCCACACGCGGGATGGTGTTGAGATCGACGAAGGCGCGCTGGCCGTCGTCCGCGAGCGGGTAGGTGACCGTACGCAAGCCGTCGAGCACGGTGAGCGTCGAGTTAACTGTGAGACCGCGCAGCGACACCGCCGCCGAACCCTGGCCGAAGCCGCCCGTGAACGCGGTCGGGATCGAGCCGCTGCTGTCGGCCGAAATCGAGCGCACCGCATCGGCGACATTGGTGATGCCGCGACGGGCGAGCGACTCCGAACTCAGCACCGTCACCGGCGACGCAGTCTCGCTGGTCGTGCGGCGGAACAGCGAGCCCGTGACGACGATTTCTTCGGTCTCCGCGCCCTCATTGGTGTTCGTGACCGGCACCGCCGGCGCCTCGGCTCCCGCATCGGGAGCGTTGCTCGTCGCCTGACCCGTTTCCGGCTCGGCCGAAGCGGTGGTGCTGGCGTCCTGCGCCTGCGCGACGCCCGCGAACATCAGCGCGCACAGCGCCGTCGACGCACGCAGGAGCGCCCTGTTGAACCCTTTGTTCTTCGTCACTGACTGCCCCCTTGTTCCAACTTCCCCGGTGGAAGCGGAAGGTCTTCCGGGGCTGAAGGGCGCTCGCAACTCAGATCGAGACGAGGCTCCGGGACGCAGCGATCAGCGTCGAACGTTCGCGACGAAAGTCCGACCTGACGCGATCAACGGCAGGACGGCACGCGCGCCCAGGGCGGATGAACGCGCGGCGCAAACCCTCTAGCCGCCCACCCGCCCCTTTGCTAAGCCGCGCCGCAGGCCCGGCCACAGGCACCCGTAGCTCAGCTGGATAGAGCGCTGCCCTCCGAAGGCAGAGGTCACAGGTTCGAATCCTGTCGGGTGCGCCAGTTTTCAATGCTTAGCTAATTTCCGCGTCTCTAGTGCAGCCTAGGAATTGTGCCCGGATTTCGGGGGCCTTGCAGGGCTCGATTACCTGCGCCCTGGCCAAGAGACGCATCGGCCACGCGCCACTCACGCGATCCCGGGGCATATCGCCTGACGAGAAAATGTGGCCTCACCGCATCAATTGCTAATGCCGGCCCGTCTCCACCGAATGCGCGCAGACTCGGATAGCTATGACGCAGCTTCGGCGCATTGGTGATCAAGGCGCTGCAGCGACGCGACCGCTACTCACTCCTCAACGCCTCGATCGGCGAAAGCCGCGACGCGCGCAGCGCCGGGTAGCCGCCGAACAGGATACCGATCACGGCGGAGAAGACGATAGCGCCGGTTGCGACGCCGGCGCCGACCTGGGCGGGAAAGTCGGCATAGACGGAGAATGCAGCTGCGGCGGCAAAGGCGAGGACGATGCCGATCGCACCGCCAATCACGCATAGGATCGCGGCTTCGACCAGAAACTGGTTGCGGATGTCGCGGCGCTTGGCACCGAGCGCCATACGAAGCCCGATCTCCCGAGTGCGCTCCGTCACTGAAACCAGCATGATGTTCATGATGCCGATGCCCCCCACCAAGAGCGAGATCGAGGCGATCGCGACCAATACGGACTGGAAAATCGCGGTGACCTGGCTCGATTCCTCAATGAACTCGGCGGTGGTGCGGATCGTGAAGGGCTGCACGTCGCGCCGCTCAACGCTGTAGCGCTCGCGCATGAGCCGCGTCATCTCGCGCTTAGATTCCTCGAGGTCTGTGCCGTCATCGAAGCCGACATAAAGGACGTGGAGATCATCCGGTCCCGGCAGGCTGTTGGAAAAGCGAGCGCGGGCTGCAGTGATCGGCACTACGATGGTGTCGTCATTGTCGTTGCCAAAGCTCGAGCCCTTGGTTTCGAGCACGCCGATGACGGTGAATGGCACCCGATCAATGCGGAACGCCTCGCCGACAGGATCGAACGTGCCGAACAGCTTGCGCGCCACCGTCGGCCCCAGCACGGCCACGCGGGCTCCTGATCGGACATCGGCCTCGCTGATGAAGCGCCCGCTCTCCGCACCGACGCCTGCGACCGCGCCGAAGCCGGAGGTCGCGCCGATCGCGGTTGTGGACGCACGGCGCCCGCCCGCCACCATCTGCACGCTGGCCCTAAGCTGCGGCGCAATCGCGCTGACGCCAGGGATCGAACGCTCGATGGCGCGTGCGTCACGCAGCGTGAGGCGGCCACGATCGAACGAAGAGCGGCCCCCTTCAGCGTCTGGCTGGGGAAAGACGATCGCCATGTTGGAGCCGAGCGCGTTGATCGAGTCCATTACCGAAACTTGAGCGCCGGAGCCGACCGCTACTGCCAGTGTCACCGCGAACACGCCGATCATCACGCCCAACGTGGTCAGGATGGAGCGCATGAGGTTCGTGCGGAGCGCGGTGAGTGCGATGCCGACGTTGATCGCCCCTGCATCCAGGCGGCCGAAGAGGCTGCGCTTCATACCGCGATCAGCCGGTCGGAGACGAGCTCGTCGTCGATGATGCGTCCGTCGCGGAACAGGATGCGGCGGCGAGCATAGCGGGCGATGTCGGCCTCGTGCGTCACCAGCACGATCGTGATCCCCTCGTCGTTGCGCTGCTGAAAGATCCGCATGATCTCGTCCGACGTCGCCGAATCAAGCGCGCCGGTCGGCTCGTCGGCAAGCAGGATCTTGGGCTCTGTTACGAGAGCGCGGGCGATGGCGACGCGCTGCTGCTGGCCGCCGGACAGCTTGGCAGGCGAGTGGTCGAGCCGGTCCCCGAGCCCCATCGCCTCCAGTTTCGCCCGCGCCCGTGCCTGCCGCTCCCCCGGCCGCACGCCGGCATAGATGAGCGGCACCGCGACGTTGTCGAGCGCGCTCGTGCGGGCGAGCAGGTTGAACTGCTGGAAGACGAAGCCGATCGTGCGGTTACGAAGCTCGGCGAGCGCATCGCTGTCCATCGCGCCGGTCTCGACCCCATCGACCAGCAACGCGCCGCCGCTCGGCACGTCGAGGCAGCCCACCATGTTCATGAAGGTCGACTTGCCCGATCCGCTCGCCCCCATGATCGCGACGAACTCTCCGGATTCGACGGTGCAGCTCACGCCTCGCAGGGCGTGCACTGTCTCCTCGCCCATCCGGTAATCCTTGGCGAGGTCGCGCGCTTCAACCAGCGGCCGGGTCACTTGCCCTCCTCCTGGGCCCCCTCGTCCTCCGGCTCTTGTTCCGCCTTCTTCTCGAGCGAGCGGGAGCGGACCAGCACGCGCTCGCCGGCCTTCAGACCGCCGGTGATCTCGACATATTCCTCGCCGCGCAGGCCGACGCGCACGACGCGGCGCTGCGGCTTGTACGGATCGGCGGAGGCGAGCCACACGGTAGCGGGTCGCTTGGCGCCCTCCTTCAGCTTCGGCTCATCCGCCGGTCGGTCCCCCTGCCGCGGCCGGAAGCGCAGCGCGGCGGAGGGGATGCGCATCACTGCCGGCCGTGCGCCCGTCACAATCTCGACATTGGCGGTCATGCCCGGCAGCAATTTGCCTTCCGGGTTCTGCACCAGGAGGATGACGAAATAGCTGACCACATTCTGGGCCTCGGTGGCCGAGGTGCGGATCTGGCGGACGGTGGCGCCGAATGTCTGGTCCGGATAGGAATCGACGGTGAAGCGCACCGCCTGTCCGACGCGTATTTCGCCGATATCGGCTTCATCGACCGAGGCCTCGACCTGCATCACGCCCATGTCGGCCGCGATTTCGAACAGGTTCGGAGTCTGGAAGCTCGCCGCCACGGTGGCGCCCGGCTCGACCAGCTTGTTGATCACCGTGCCGCTTGCGGGTGCGAGAATGCGGGTGCGGTTGAGGTCGAGCTGGGCCGACTGGAGCTCCGCCTCGCGCTGCCGGATCTGCGCCCGGGCGGAGACCACGCCGGCGGCCGCCGATTGCAGCCCGCCGCGCGCCGCTGCAACCGCATTGGCGGATTGGTCGAGTCCGGTTTTGGTCGTGAAGCCGCGCTGCGTCAGCTCCTCGCGCCGGGCATAATCGCGCGTCTGCACCTCGATATCCGTTCGCGCCCGGGCAAGTGCCGCTTCCGCCTGGACCAGGGAGGCCCGGGCAAGCTGGACCTGTGCTTCGGCTTGCGTCACGCGCGCGGCGACCCGGGTCGGATCGATCTGGGCCAAGGGCTGGCCCGCCACGACCGCCGAATTGTAATCGACAAACACCCGCGAGACCTGGCCGGAAATCTCCGATCCCACCTTGATCGTATTTAGCGCCCGGATCTTGCCGCTCGCGGACACCACCCGCGTCACATCGCCGCGTCCTGCCGGCTCGGCGACATATTCATAGGTCGGCTTGGTTGGCGTCACCACCTTGTAGATGATGAAGGCGACGGCCAGCGCGATCAGGGCGGACCAGATCGGATGGCGGCGCACCCAGCCGATCAAGGCAATATTTCTGATCACGCGACCCAGCCCCCCAATTCGCGTGATGTTAGCGCAATTTGTACAGCTGCAAAGATGGCATCTGGCACCGCGGTGGACGCCGCACAAGCGTCCTTTCCGTGGATCCAACCGGATTCGGGTCAGCAGTCCGGAGATTCACCGCCTCCCCTGGAGACGTCGGGCGTCCAGGAACGCCGCGCCGGCCAGACGGCCCACAAAGGCGCCAGGGATCTCGGATTGCCGCGTTCGTGGATCGAGGCGCCTCATATGTCCACGGTCAGGCTCATCTGGAAGCGGCGGGGAGGGTTGTAATAGAAGCCCTCCCCAAAGACGAGGTATCCGTAGTTGTTGTTCACCGTGGCGAGCTGGGCCCGGAGCGTCGCCGGCTTGTTGAACAGATCGAAGCGGTAGCGGCCGCCCAGCGAATAGACGTAGCGCGGCGGGATCACGAGCGTGTTGGCGGCGTTGGCGACGCGGTCCGACGTGCTCTCATAGGCCAGGTCAACCGACAGGCCCTTCACCCACGGCAGGTTCCAGTCGAGCGCGCCCGTGATGGTGCGGCCGATGGAATTCACCGGCCGCCGGCCGATCAGCCCGAGATCGACCTGCTCCCCGCTTACGGTCGCGTCGAGGAAAACGCCGCCGAGAACGACGCTGAGCCGCGGCGTGACCTGCCCGGCGAGCGACACCTCGATGCCGCGGTTGCGCACCACGCCGAGCTGGCGGAAGACCCGTTCGGGGTCGAGCGCGAAATAAGGTTTGCGCACGTCGAACACGCCGGCAACCAGGCGCAGCGACTGGCTGAGGTTGAGGCGGAATCCCGCATCCATCTGCTCGGTGATGATGGCAGGCGGCGCCTCGTCACGATTGACCGCGATCTGGGGCGCCACCGGGCTTTCCTCCAGCCCCTTGGTGTAGCCGGCGTAGAAGACGAGGGCGCTGCTGGCGAGGATGGAGAGAGTGCCGTTGAAGAGCCAGGGACTCGACTCCGACAGCGGCAGGGCACCGGATGGGAGGACTGTAGCCTTCTCATAAAAAGTTCGCTGGATGCCGAGGCTAAGCTCGCCAACCTCGCGCCACCTGCCGTGATAGCCGAGGCCTGCGGTGAGCTGGCGGACCTGATCGGTGGTCTGCGGCCCGAGCGTCAGTGTGGGCTCGGGCGCGTCAACAGGCTCATCAATGCGGCCGGGACCGAATTCGAACTTCTGTCCGCCGCCGTAACGGCGGTCGCGGATGCGGCCGCGCGTCATCAGGTGTAATTCGTGGAGGCGGTCGCCTTCGACCAATTGCCGGGTGAGGCGCAGCTCGCCCGAGGTGGAGGCGAAGCGGCGCGCCTGATCGGCAAGGACCACGCGGTCGGCCGCACCCTCAGGCGTCGTGTTGAGGAACAAGGGGATGAAGTTGCGCTCATCGTGGGCGATGGAGCGGAACGCACCGCCGCGCAGCGTCCAGTCGCCGGAGCTGAAGGTGGCGAGAAGCCCATAGTTGAAGTCCTGGCCCGCATTCTGCGCCCATTCCGGGCCGAAATAGCGCCGCCGCTCAATCTGGGGCGGGAGATAAGCACCGCCGGTGAAGATAAGCGGCGGGGCCTCCATCCCGCTCTCGTCCTGCACGCTCCAGAATGGGATGATTTCGACAGTCTCCGCCGGGCGCCAACGGGCGATCACCGCGGCGGTGCGCACCTGCTGGTCTCCGCCATAATAAAGCTCCTGGTCGCTCACGCCAACGCCTGCGGCCACCCCCAGCGTCTCCGTGACAGGAAGCTGCGCGTCCACCTCCGCACGCGGTCCCCCGAACGGTCCCATGCCGACGACCGTGCTGGCGACGGCCTCCTTGCCCGGCAGGCGCAGCGAAAAGTCGGCCACACCGGTTGGCGCTGGGAACGGATAGCCCTGCGCGGTGAGGCCGACGCGCACGTTGCTGCCGGAGATCAGGCGCTGGTTAAGGTCCGCCTGATAGTCGAAATACATGCCGTTCATGCGAACGTTGCCGGCCTGCACGGGGCTGAAGCCGCGCGCGCTCTGTGGAAAATAGAGGCCCACCCGCTCGGTGCCGACGCTGGTGCCGAACGCATCCTGGGCCGAGGACACGGCATTCTCATTTGCGCGTTGGGCCAGGGCCGGCGTCGCGGAAGCGAGCAGAATGGCGGTAACACTGACGGACCGTAGCATTGTCTACTCCTTCACTTTGGTCCGTCCCGTCTGCATCTCCCTTCTGATCTGGATAAGTGCCGTAGGTCGCACGTCCGAACCGTGACCTTCGGCACATGGCAAGGCGGCTCGATCCGTGGCATGCTTTCCGCCATGGAAGTCCACCGCAGACATCACTGGATCGTTCGCGCCGCGGGTTGCGTGCGGGGATTCGGCTGCTGGGCGGTGACATGCTTGGCGGCCATGCTGCTCGGCACGGCTGCGCCTGCCCAGCTTCCTCAGCCAGGCGGCAAGAACATCGCGGTGTCGCTGCTGCCGGGCGCGAAGCAGGCTCCGGCGGGCGGCTCGATCCCGATCGCTTTCGTGATGAAGCCGAAGCCCGGGTGGCACGGCTATTGGAAGAATCCCGGCGATGCGGGGGCGGAAGCGACGATCGCATGGACGTTGCCGAAGGGCGTGACGGTCGGCGCGCTTCGCTATCCCGTGCCGGAGCGGCTGACGATTTCGGGCATCATGAATTACGTCTACGAGCACGATTATGCCTTGCTCGTCGACCTGAAGCTGGCGGCCGACGTGGCGCCGGGCACGCGGCTGCCCCTTAGGGCAAAACTCGATTTTCTCGCCTGCACCGACGAGATTTGCGTGCCGGAAAGCGCCGACGTGTCGGCGGAGGTCGTCGCGGGTCCGGCGGGCACCGCGGCGTTGGTGGACGCACGCTTCGACACCTTCGAGGCTGCGATGCCCAAGCCCATCGGCGTGGACGGGCGGTTCGTGGTCGAGAATGGCCGGGTGAGGATCGGCGTGCCGCTTCCCGCCGCGGTCTCCGTCACCGACCCTTATTTCTTCCCGCTGGACTATGGCAGCCTCGACCATGCCGCCGTCCAGGCGGTAAGCCGCAAGGGCGACCTGCTGATCGTCGAGACCAAGGCGGGCCCCAACGCGGCTGCCCTCGCCGGCATCGAGGGGCTGTTGAAGATCGGCGAAGGCCAGGGGCTGCTGCTGACTGCCAAACCCGGCACCGTTCCGCTTGGCGGCGAACCGATCGGCACTGCGGATGCGGAAACCGAGGGCGGACCGGGCGTGATCGTCGCCGCCCTGGCCGGCGCCATCCTCGGCGGCCTCCTCCTCAATATCATGCCATGCGTGTTTCCGATCCTGAGCTTGAAGGCCCTAAGTCTCGTAAAGGCAGGCGGGGACGAGGGATCGGCGCGGCGGGAGGCCCTTTCCTATACGGCAGGCGTGGTGCTTGTCTGTCTGGCGCTGGGCGGCTTTCTGCTCGGGCTTCGTGCCGGCGGGGCGGCGGTGGGCTGGGCGTTCCAGCTTCAGGATCCGCGGGTGATCCTGATCCTGCTGCTGCTCGTCACCGGCATTGCGCTCAATCTCGCCGGCCTGTTCGAGCTTCCGGCTATCAGCGGCGGAAGCAAGCTGGCGGGCACGGGCGGTGCGCAGGGAGCCTTTTGGACAGGCGCGCTTGCCGCCTTCGTCGCGACGCCCTGCACCGGACCCTTCATGGGCGCAGCCCTGGGTGCTGCATTGGTGCTTCCGACGGCAGCGGCGCTCGCCATCTTCGCGGGACTAGGGCTGGGGCTGGCCTTGCCTTTCTTGCTGCTCGGCTTCGTGCCGGCATTGCGGCGCCGGCTGCCCAAGCCCGGGGCATGGATGAACCGGCTGCGGCGCGTTCTCTCCATTCCCATGTTTCTGACCGCTTTGGGGCTGGCCTGGATCCTTGGCCGGCAGGCGGGGGTGGATGCGATGGCGCTGGGCCTTGGCGCCGCGATTCTCCTTGCCTTCGGTCTGTGGTGGGTCGGCGTGCGGCAGGGGCGACCCCGCGCCTGGCTGCCGCTCGCGCCGGCGCTGGCCGCCGCTTTGGCCGCGATCCTGATCGTGCCGCTCGACGCGCCTGCCGGAGCGCAGGCGCAGACCGTGCTCAATTCCGAACCGTTCAGTGAGGCGAAGCTCGCTTCGCTGCGGGGCGAGCAAAGGCCGGTCTTCCTCTATTTCACCGCCGACTGGTGCATCACCTGCAAGGTGAACGAGAAAGGTGTGCTGTCGCGGGCGGACGTGGCGCAGGGTTTCAAGGACCGGAACGTCGCGGTGATGGCGGGAGACTGGACGCGGGGCGATGCCGCGATCGGGCGGTTCCTCGAGCAGCACGGCCGGTCCGGCGTGCCGCTCTACATATACTACGCACCAGGGCAGGAGGCGAAAATCCTGCCCCAGATCCTGACGGTCGGGGATCTGACCTCACTTCAAACCTGAAAACCAAAGAGGAGGCCATGATGAAGCATCTGTTCCCAATCGCCGCTATGTTCGTGATTGCTTGCCAACCTGCAATGGCTGCACCGCCCATCGGCAGCCAAGCGCCCAACTTCCGGCTCGCCGACGCGAACGGCCGCGCCGTCAGCCTTTCCGACTTCCGTGGTAAAACGGTCGTGCTGGAGTGGAACAATCCGGAATGCCCCTTCGTGAAGAAGCATTATGGAAGCGGCAACATGCAGAAGACGCAGGCCGCCGCGAAGAAGGACGGCGTCGTTTGGCTGTCGATCAACTCAAGCGCGTCGGGCAAGCAGGGAAATTTGAACGCCGCGCCGGCCAAGGCGGCCTTTGCCGCGCAAAAATCGCAGCCCACTGCCTATCTGCTCGATCCTGACGGCGCCGTCGGCAAGACCTATGGCGCCTCCACCACGCCTCACATGTACATCATCAATAAGGCGGGCAAGCTCGTATATGCGGGCGGCATAGACGACAGGCCGACCCCGAACCCGGCGGACATCAACGATGCCCGTAACCATGTGCTGGCGGCGCTTTCGGAGTTGAAGGCCGGCAAGCCCGTGTCGGTCGCGACGAGCCGGCCTTATGGCTGCTCGGTCAAGTACAAGGACAGCTGAGGACCGGCAAGACCCGCGACCGGCTTGGTGTAGGATCCGAATAAGCCCCTCTCTCTTCTTCCGCGGGAGAGGGGCTTTTTTGCGTCTCGGGACCGTGACTTCCGGCCTATGGTAAGGGGACACGCTGTGTGGCAGAATTCCCCCATGGCAGAGCATCTCAGATATCGGCATCACTGGACCTTTTGCCTCGCAGCGCTTGGTCTGTGGCTTGCCTATGGCTGGCCCGTTCTCACGCAATTCTGGGTCGGCGGTTCGATACGCGGCGCTCCCGTGTCGCCGCTTTGGTTTGTTCCGTTCGGAGTGATGGGAGTGGCGGTCCTTGCCGCCATGGCCCTGAAGCTGCGAACGAGCCTGCACTGGGCCTTGCTGTGCGTCCAGCTTGCCGCCGTCGTCGCGATGACCGTCATAGTCCCATGGGCGGGCATGTCGTCATTCCTCGTCGTTATCGCGTGGCAGGTTGGGATGTCGGCCGGGCCCGCCAGGACGCTGAGCTGGGTCGCCTTCCAGAATTTGCTTCTTCTCGGCACGCTCGCGCAAGCTGTAAATCCTGATGTGTGTTGGGTCCTCACCAAGTCTTTGGCGCTGCAGCTCCTGTTCGTTTTCACCGCGCAAGCGCTCCGAAGGGAAGCCGAAACGTCGCGAGCCCTGGCCCAGACGAACCGGGAACTGAGGTCCGCACAGGCCATCATCGCCAACAATGTTCGCAGCGCGGAGCGCCTGCGCATCTCGCGCGAACTGCACGACGCCTGGGGCCACGAGCTGACCGCGCTCGGGCTGCAGCTCGAGATCGCAAGCCACGTCACCGAGCCCGGCCGGGCCAACGATCATGTGATGCAGGCGAAAGGCTTGTCGCGGGACCTCCTCACCAAAGTGCGCGACGTCGTCGCCACCCTGCGCGAAGCGGAACGCTACGACTTGAAGGAAGCACTGCAAGCGCTGGCGCACAGCGTTCCGACGCCGGCCATTCATGTGGAGATTTCTCCCGAGGTGCGGGTCAGCCCCGACCAGGCACACGCTCTGATGCGGTGCGCGCAGGAAGCCATCACCAACGCAGTCAAACATGCTGAAGCCTCGAACCTGTGGCTTCAGGTCACCCCTGACGGGGAAGGCGTGCGTCTCGTCGCCCGCAACGACGGCAGCGCGCGGCCCGCCGCTTCGGCTCCGGGCTCGGGTCTTCTCGGGATGCGCGAGCGGGTGGAGTCTCTCGGCGGCAAGCTGGCGGTGCGAACGGGAGGCGATTTCGGCTTCACGGTCGATGCCTGGCTGCCTTCGCGTACGCCGCAAGCCGCATGATGCTGAGCACATGAGCCTGGCCGCATGATCAGGGTCGTCCTCGTCGACGATCAGATGCTTGTCCGCCAGGGCGTGCGCGGCCTGCTCGAACTGCTGCCCGACATCGAGGTGGTGGGAGAAGCAAGCGACGGCGAGGAGGCACTGGAGAAGGTTCCAGAGCTGAAGCCCGACGTGCTCCTCCTCGACATCCGCATGCCTCGGATGAGCGGCATCGCCGTTCTGGAGGCGCTCCGCGATGCGGATGCGCTGCCGCCCACATTGGTTCTGACGACCTTCGACGACGGCGACGCAGCGATCGCGGCGATCAAGGCAGGCGCCAAAGGCCTGATGCTCAAGGATGTGTCGCTCGAAGACCTGGCTCAGGCCATCCGCGCCCTTGCTGACAACAAGACGGCCTTTCAGCCCGCCATGACCGAAAGCCTGATGGCCGCGATCCGCCGCAGCCCTTCGGAGCCGTCAGACACTTATGCTCCCGAGGCGCTCACCGTTCGAGAACGTGAGGTCCTGCATCTGATCTGCGCCGGCTACAGCAACAAGGAAATCGCCGATCTGCTGGCGCTCGCTGAGGGGACGGTGAAGAATCACGTCTCCAGCCTCCTCCTGAAGCTCGACGCCCGCGATCGAACCCGGGCAGCGCTCAAGGCGTTGCAGCAGGGTCACTTGGGCTAGGCGTTCGAACACCGGGTCCGATGCGGCTCCTGTCCGACAGCCCACGGTCTACCCAGGCCTTTAGCGCCGCTGCGGGACGCTACGGTGCGCCAGCGGTGAGCCGTTCCATGGGGCCGAGGTGCCTGCAGAGCTTAAAGCTGTTGATCGGACAATGCCCAGACTTCAGCGGCGTAACGAGACACGGATTGCCCGATGATCCAAGTGCCAAACAAATTCATGCCACCGTGCGCCACTTCCGCCTACTTGCCCAGAGACCGGCTTCTCCCCCATATAGTTGTTCTAAACGGCTGCGAGGCGAAGGATTTTGGGTCAGCATTGCTGCTCGCATGAAACGAAGAGCGCAGGCATCGATCCGCGCTGGCGGCAGGCGTTGTGGATCGCGTTGGTCGTGAATGCCGGCATGTTCCTGGTCGAAATGGCCGCGGGCGCTGCTGCGGACTCGCGCGCGCTTTATGCGGATGCGCTGGATTTCTTTTCGGACGCCGCCAATTACGCGATCAGCCTTGGCGTGGCCGGCCTTGCGCTGGTTTGGCGCGCGCGCGCCGCTTTGTTCAAGGGGGCGACGTTGCTCGTCCTGGGTTTGTGGGTGATCCTTGCCTGCCTCTGGGCGATCCGGGTGGGGAGCATGCCCGAAGCGCTGCCGATGGGCGTAGTCGGCATTCTGGCGCTGGCCGCCAACGTCTTCGTCGCGCTCATGCTTTATCGCTTCCGCACGGGCGATGCGAACATGCAGTCGGTCTGGATCTGTTCGCGCAACGACGCGATCGGCAATATCGCCGTTGTTGCAGCCGCAATCGGTGTGTTCGGCACCGGCACCGCGTGGCCTGACATCATCGTCGCCGCGACGATGGCGGCGCTCGGCATTTCCGGCGGCTGGAGCATCCTCCGGCTTGCCCGCACCGAGCTTCGCGGGGAGAAAGAACGGCGCGTTTCTCCAGCCTAATTCCGCTTTCGCGAGGCGAAACAAATCGCGGCCTCGCTTCGTTCAGGAACAAGCGGGGCGGGTGCGTTCGCGCCCCTGGGGAGAGTATTCCGGGTGTTGAGTAACGATTATCCGTCCACGCTGCCGCAGGGCAGCCCTGTCGACCCTCGTCTTTACGACGACGAGCCCATTCCGCTGAAGCCTGCGCACAAGCGGCGCTACAAGCGTATCCTGCTCGTCCTCCTCGCTTTGTTCGCTATCCTGTTCGTTTACCTGCTGACCACGGCGCCGCTTTCCAAGTCGCTGCAGCCGATCGCCGCGCCAAGCATCACCTTGCTCTCCGCGGAGGGCAAGCCGATCGCCCGGCGCGGCGCCGTGACCGGGGCGCCGGTGCGGGTGCAGGAGCTGCCCGAGCACGTCCCCGCGGCCTTCCTTTCCATCGAAGACAGGCGCTTCTACGATCATACCGGGATCGATCCGTGGGGCATCATGCGCGCGGCGGTCGTCAACCTGCAGGCCGGCGGCGTGGTCGAAGGCGGCAGCACGATCAGCCAGCAGCTCGCCAAGCTCGCCTTTCTCTCGTCCGACCGGACGTACGCCCGCAAGCTGCAGGAATTCATCCTCGCTTTCTGGCTGGAAGGCTGGCTGACCAAGGACGAGATCCTCTCGCGCTATCTGTCGAGCGTCTATTTCGGCGACAATGTCTATGGCCTCCGGGCCGCTGCGAACCACTATTTCAGCCGCAAGCCCGAGAACCTGACAGTCGGCCAGGCGGCGATGCTTGCCGGCCTGGTGAAGGCGCCTTCGCGGCTCGCGCCGACCGGCAACCTCAAGGGAGCCCGTGAGCGCGGCAAGGTCGTCGTTCGGGCAATGGTCGATGCCGGCGCGATCAGCGAGACGGAGGCCAGAAGGCTTCCGACCGTGACGCTGAAGCGCGGTCCGCTGAAGGATCTGCCGACCGGCACCTATTTTGCGGACTGGGTGTTCCCCGAGGCGCGGGCTTATGCTCAGGAGGGCTATGGCGGTGAAACCATCGTCACCACACTCGAGGACAAGCTTCAGCGCCTGGCGGTCGACTCGGTTCGCCGGGCCGGCGTCGGCGGCTCGCAAGTGGCGCTGGTCGCGATGCGGCCCGACGGCAGGGTGGTCGCCATGATCGGCGGCAAGAACTACAAGAAGAGCCCGTTCAATCGGGCCACGCAGGCGAAACGTCAGCCCGGTTCTGCGTTCAAGCTGTTCGTTTATCTGGCCGCGCTTCGCGCAGGCATGACTCCTGGAAGCCTGATCGAGGACGAGCCGCTTCGAGTCGGAACATGGTCGCCCAAAAATTACGAGAGCATATATCGCGGGACGATCACCTTGCGGGAGGCGTTCGCCGTGTCGAGCAACGTCGCCGCGGTGCGCCTGTCGGAGCGGGTCGGGCGCGAGAACGTGATCGAGGCGGCGCGCGACCTCGGCGTCACCAGCGAGTTCGACAACCAACCCAGCCTCGCGCTCGGCACGTCGGGCGTCAGCCTGATGGAGATGGTTTCCGCTTATGCCGCCGTGTCCGCGAACAATTATCCGGTGCGGCCGCGCGGCCTGCCCGAAATGGAGGAGAGCTGGTACGACCGCATGCTGTCTAATCGCCGCAGCTTCGACAGCGACGAGCGGCAGATGATGCTGGAGCTGCTCTGGGCCGTGACGCACGAGGGTACCGGCCGCGGCGCGGCGCTTCCGATCGACAGCTTCGGCAAGACCGGCACCAGCCAGGACAGCCGCGACGCTTTGTTCATCGGCTTCGCCGGCGATCTCGTGACCGGCGTCTGGATCGGCCATGACGACAACAGCCCGCTCGGCAAGACCACGGGCGGCACCCTGCCCGCGCAAATCTGGCGCAACTTCATGGCCCGTGCGGTCGACACACGCGGCGCCCGTGTGGCGCTGCCGGCGCCGCAGCAATATGAGCCCGTCCTCCAGACACTGCCCGACAACGTCCAGGTGCCGATCGGCGACAGTGGTTACGATGTCGGCATCGCGATCGAGCCGGACGAAGTGACGATCTCGACCCAACCGAACGAGGATTATCAGGACGCGCCCGAACCGCGTGCCGCCCGCCCCGAGCCGCTCCCCGAGCATGAGGAACCCGCACCGCGCGATGACCGCGCGATCGCCCCTCCCCCGCCGCCGCCCGTCGAGGAAGAAGCAGAGGAACTGCCCCCCGAAGAGGAATGAAAAAGGCGGCGGGATCGCTCCCGCCGCCATTCTTTCTGCTAGTCTTTGCGCGTTTAGAACTCGAAGCGGACACCAACGCGGATCTGGTAAAGCGACTGGCGGTTCTGGTTCTGGATCTGCTCCACCGGCGCCTGGAAGGACGAGTAGCGATACTGAGCGCACGTCTGGGTGGGTGCCGTGACCGTCTGGGCGGCCGTCGGATTCGTTCCGGTCGGAACCGGCGCGGTCAAGCAGGCCACGTTCACCACCGGCGCGAAATACGGGAAGTTCACCTGGCGCTGAACGCCCCAATCGCTGTCGAGCAGGTTCAGGAAGTTCTCGATGTCCGCGAACACCGTGATGCGGCTGCTCCCGACGAACGTCGGAATTTCCTGGTCGAAGTGCAGATCGACCTTCGTATAGCGCGGCGAGCGACCCGTGTTCTTGGGCACGATCTGGCCGCGATATTTGCGAAGGCCCGGCGTCGAGTCGATGAAGTTGTTGAGCGCCGTCTGCGTCGCGGCACTGTCGTACGAGACCAAGGCATCAGAAGCGCCGCCGGGCACATACATCAAGTAGCGATTGCCGGTGCCCGTGGTGCCGAATACCGGCGAGCGGCCCGTCGAAGGATCACGGAACGTGAAGCTGTACGGACGACCCGACCGGCGCTCACCGAAGATGGAAAAGCGCGTCTTGTAATCACCGAAGAAGGCGCGGCTGAAGTCGAGGTTCGCCTTCAAGCTGTGGCGGATCTGGTAGATCGACGTTCCATATGCCGTCTTGTTCGGGTCGGCGAAGGCATTGTTGCCGTAGAGCGAGCCCGCCGTCGCGGACGTTATGGCGTTCACGTCCTCGATGTCCTGGAAGGTGTAGCTGGCGCCGACGCCGAGACCGAAGTCGAAATCCTTGTTGAAGCGCGCGACCGCGACCATCGAACGACCGCGATTGTCGTTGATGAGCACCAAATCCTGGTTGGTGGTCGCCAGGCCGCCGAACGCATTGTAGCGCGGGCGTCCGTCGGGCAGCGTTCCGATCTGCACAGACCGCAGATCGACATAATCAATCGCCCGGAGCGCTTCGCCGTAAAGCAGGTCCGCGCCGAACAACCAGCCATCGCCAAGCGGACCGAAATCGGCTTCATAGCTGGCCGACAGGGTCGCGCGGAGCAGTGACGACGGGTCGAAATCGGGATCGATCGCGTTGGTCGAGGCAGCCGCGAGCGAGCCCGTGTTGGTCGTCAGGAAGTTGGTCAGCGCGGCGGGGAAATTCCGGCCGGTCACATCGTTGAGAACAGCGTTGCAGAACGCCGCCTGATTAGCCGCGCTGCCGCCCGGATTTGGAGTGCAGCCCGTCGCGGTGCGCTGAATGTCGACCTGGTTGGTCAGCTGACCGGTGTTGGAGAAGCTGTTGGAGAGGAACACGTCCGGCGTGCCCCCGCCGAAGACGCCGACGCCGCCGCGCAGGATCAGCCGGTCGAGCACCTTCCAGTTGAAGCCGACGCGCGGCTGGAAGATGCTCAGCCCACCGATCGTCTGCCGGTTCGAAAAGCCGACACGCTGGAGGAAATTGGGGTTGAGCGGCGGCCGGTCATCGGACCCGAAGAGGTCGAAACGAGCGCCGATCGAAACTTGGAGCGTATCGGTGACGTCGATGTCGTCCTGGAGGCCGATCGTGTAGGTCTGCGTGCTGAAACGCGCGGCCGCCGCATTGACGTCGAGCGACGGCACCGCTCCCGCGAGACGGACGCGGTTTGCGCGGCCGTTCTGGAAGTCCGCGATGGAGTCGAAGTAGACGTCGCCAAGGGCACGCTGCAGGAACAGGTTGAACACGTCGATGTCGGTGTAGCCGAGCAAGAACTTGAACGTGTGCGCGCCGGCCTGGAAGTTCATCTTGAAGTCGGCCGAGAAGTTCTCCGTATTGAGGTCATTCGCCTGACGGCTGATGTCCGGGCCGAAGAAGAGGCGCGGCGTGGCGAGAACGCCCGTCGCCGCATTGGCCTGCGTGCACTGAGTAAGGTTCCCGACCGACGTCTCATCGAGACAGATTTCAAACTGGGCGAACTCCCGGCCGCCGAACGGCGACTGGTCGCGATTGGTGTCTTTGTACGACACGCGCAGCTCGGTGGAGAGCGGATCCGACCATTGCGAGTTGAGCTGGAACACGCCCGAGTTCACCTGCTCGCGCAGCTCATAGCCTTGTGAGCGGAAGCCGAACGTCGGGCTGGACGGATTGATGCTGGTGTTCTGCGTGAACTGGTTCGTGCCGGTGTTGTGGACGTAGGTCAGCGACGCACGGTGATCGTCGGTGATGTTCCAGTCCAGCTTGGCGGTGTATTTCTCGTCCTGCTCGTTGGCGACATCCAGGATGCCGAGCGGATCGAAAGTGTAGCGGGTGGTCGCGATCTGGCTGATGCGATCCAGCGTCGCCTGGGTGACGCGCGGCACCTCGTTGGCGAAGCCGAGCCCGGTCGGGCCCTCGTCCACCGGATCGCCTTCCTTGGTGCGCTCGTAGGAAACGGCGAAGAAGAGCCTGTCGCGGATGATCGGACCGGACAGGAACGCACCATATTGCCGCGACTTGAACTCGAGGTTCACGGGGGTGCCGGCAATCTTGTCGCCGGTGAGGTTCTCGTCGAGATAGGAGTAGAAGGCCGAGCCGGTAAAGCGGTTGCCGCCGGAGCGAAGCACGACGTTGATCGCCCCGCCCTGGAAGTCGCCTTCCTCCACATCATACGGAGCGACCTTGACCGAGAGTTGCTCGATGGCGTCGAACGGCACGGGCCCGCGAGCGGTCGGCAGACCGCCATTGTTGAGGCCGAAATCGTCCGAGAACTGGACGCCGTCCACGGAGAAGCGGTTGAGGCGGCCGTTCTGGCCGGCAATCTCAAGCGCGCGGCTGTTGGAAGCATCGATATTCGCGAAGGGATCGCGGCGGGCGATGTCGCGAATGTCGCGCTGCACGGACGCGACGCCCTCGATCTCCTCACGCGTCAGGGTCGTGATCGGGCCCTGCGACTGTTCGCGGGCGCCGGTCCGGGAGGCGGTCACGACGATCTCCTCACCGGCCGAGGCGAGGTCGATCGGAACGCGGAAGGGCTGGCCAGCGGTGAGCGAAATGTCGGTGACCTGGAACTCCTGGAAACCGGGGGCAACGACAGTCACCGTGTAGGGGCCGCCGACGCGCAGGCCGGACGCGTTGAAGTTACCTTCGGCGTCGGTGGTCGCGGTGCTGGTGGTGCCCGACGGGACGTTGACGATGCGAACCGCGGCGCCTGCCACCGGCGACCCGCCGCTGGTCACCGACCCGCGAATCGAGGAGGTGGTTTCCTGCGCGTGGATGGCGACAGGCATGGCGAGCGCGGAGGCCGCGCAAAACAGCGAAAACTTGTTCATGATGTTTGTGTCCCCTCGGCGCAAATCGCCAAACCCGACCAGCTTCGATCCGTAATGCTGCAGTGCAACGAACCGTCTGCTGGCCCCGTTATGGGCCTTATATTTCACGGCCGTGACACGGAAGGCCCGTGCCGCGGCGACCCAAATTAACATGCCTAAAGGTGGGGGACTGTTGCACAAAAGCCGCGTTCACGCGGCCAAACGTGGAATGAAGCTCCACTTCTGGGCACTAGAATAGGACGTGGTGCCTGACGCCGTCCCGCGACTCGGAGGGCCCCGAGTCGCGGCCCGTGCGGTCAGTAGCTGCGCGTGCGGCGCTTGCGGCTGTCGTAGATCTTCTTGGCGAGATAGCCGCCGCCGATAAGGAGGCCGAGCGGGCCAAACGCGCGCTTCATCACCACCGGCACCAATGCGCCGACGATCGCGCCCTGGGCGCCCTCGTAGCGGCCCGCCACACGGCGGCCGATCGCCGCGCCGATAAGCTTCCCGATCATGTGCACTCTCCTTTACAGAAACGTTTCGGCTACAGCGCGGAAAGCGGGCCGAAGGTTCCGGTCAGTCGAGGAACAGCTCCGCCGCCGCCTCCACGATCGCGTCGGGATCGAGCCGGTATTCGCGGTAAAGATCCTGGAGCGAGCCGGTCTGCCCGAAGCGGTCAATGCCGAGCGGGCTGACGCGGTGGCCGTAGACGCCGCCGAGCCAGGAGAGCGAGGCCGGAGCGCCGTCGAGGAGCGTGACGAGGCCGGCGGTGCGGAAAAGCGGCGCCAGCAATTGCTCGACGTGAGAAGCTTGTGTCCTCTTCCCTTCCCACCTAGCGCTGCGGCGAGCGCTCCAGCCGCGGTGGAGGAGGTCTGGGGATGTCACGGCCAGGAGGCCGAGGCCGGGAACGTCCTCCTTGAGCGCCTCCCAGGCGGCGAGCGCCTCCGGTGCGATCGCTCCGGAATAGACGATTGCCGCTTCGGCGCCCGGGGCCGGTTCGCGAAGCCAATAGCCGCCGGCGATCGCGCCCGCTTTCCAGCTCTCGTCCTGCCGCTCCATTTGGCGGATCGTGCGGGTGGTGAGGCGCAGGTATACGCTCTCGCCCTCCGGCGCCTGCATGAGGCGGAAGCCTTCCTCCATCAGCAGCGCAAGCTCGTCCACGAAGGCGGGCTCGTAATGGCGAAGGCCCGGCTGCCCTAATGCGATCAGCGGCGGGTTGATCGACTGGTGGGCGCCGCCCTCCGGCCCGAGCGTCACGCCCGAGGGCGTCGCCACCAGCATGAACCGGGCGTCCTGGTAGCAGGCGTAATTGAGCGCATCGAGACCGCGGGCGATGAAGGGATCGTAGACGGTGCCGATCGGGAAGAGGCGTTCGCCGAAAAGATCGCCCGCAAGGCCGAGCGCGGCCAGCATCAGGAACAGGTTGTTTTCGGCAATGCCGAGCTCGATGTGCTGGCCGGCATTGGTGGCGCCCCATTTTTGGGCGGACGGGACCTTTGCGGCGGCAAAGACGTCGGCCAGCTCCTGACGGCGGAAGAGGCCGCGCTGGTTCACCCAGGCGCCGAGATTGGTCGAAACGGTGACGTCGGGTGAGGTGGTGACGATGCGGTCCGCGAGCGCCCCGCCAGCGCGACTGAGATCGAGCAGGATGCGGCCGAAAGCGGCCTGGGTGGACTGCTCCTCGCCAATCGGCTGCGCGATGGGCGGCACGTCGGCCACATTCCACGGCCGCTCGCGCTTGGCTCTGGCGATACGGCTGTTCTCGACGAGCGAACGTGCGGCTTCCGCAGCGTTGCCACCAAGGCCAGCATAGGGCTCCCACTCCTGCCCTTCCGCGATCCCCATGCGCTCGCGAAGCGCCGCGAGCTGGCCGGGGTTCATGAGGCCGGCATGATTGTCCTTGTGGCCGGCGAAGGGCAGGCCGAAGCCCTTGACCGTGTAGGCGATGAAGAGCGTCGGCACGTCGTCCTGAGCGGCGTCAAACGCTTCGACCAGGCTCGCCATGTCGTGCCCGGCGAGGTTGGTCATCAGCGCCGCAAGAGCCTCATCGTCGCGAGCGTCGAGCACGGGCTTCACCGCCGGCGCGTCCTTCAGCAACCGCTCGCGCCAGGCCGCGCCGCCGAGATAGGTCAGCGCCGCGTAATCGGCATTGCCGACCTCGTCGATCCAGGCCTTGAGCTCGGCTCCGCCCGGTTCGGCGAAGGCTGTCTCCATCTGCTTGCCGTATTTGAGCGGGACGACGCGCCAGCCGCAGCTCGCGAAGATCTCGTCGAAGCGGCTGAACATGCGTTCGGCGGTCGTGTGATCGAGCGACTGGCGGTTATAGTCGACGATCCACCAGCAATTGCGGATGTCGTGCTTGTAGGCCTCGATCAGGCATTCGTAGATATTGCCCTCGTCGAGCTCGGCATCGCCCATCAGCGCGACCATGCGCCCGGCCTGGTCCGGGCTCATCATGCCGTGGGCGAGGAGATAATCCTGGATAAGGCTGGCGAAGGCGGTGATCGCCACGCCCAAGCCCACCGAGCCGGTCGAAAAGTCGACCGGGATATTGTCCTTGGTGCGGCTGGGATAACTTTGCATGCCGCCGAAGCCGCGAAAATTATCGAGCTGCTCGCGGCTCTGCGTGCCGAGCAGATAGTGGATGGCGTGCAGCACCGGCCCGGCATGGGGCTTCACCGCGACCTTGTCATTTGGGCCGAGCGCGTGGAAGTAGAGCGCCGCCATGATCGCGGTCATCGAGGCGCAGCTCGCCTGGTGGCCGCCGACCTTCAGCCCGTCCTTGCTCTCGCGCAGATGATTGGCGTTATGGATCGTCCAGGCGGAAAGCCAGCGGAGGCGATCGTCGAGGAGCCGGAGCGCGTCGAGATCGGGCCCGTTCGACGAGTTCAGGACAGGCGAGGTCTTTTTCAGCATGGACCGCCCATAGACCTGAGCTGCATCGGGCGACAATCGGCTGAGACGCACGCGCTGGCTTCCACCCCGCTCAGCGGCTATTCTCCCGGCCCATGTCGTTGATCCAAAAGCTTCTCGGCCGCCTCAGCGGAAAGGGCGGCACGCCTCCCGCGCCGGAGCGGAAGGTCGTTCCGCCGCCAACGCCGCCTGCGCCGCCCAGGCCGCCGGCACGAGCGCCCCAGCCGGACCTGGCAGCGATGATTGCGCGAGCGACTGCGGGTGCCAAGGCCGCAGGCTCGCCGACGTCGCTGGAGGGATCGGACCAGCGGCTGCTGGCCGAGATTGGCGAGCGAGTTCGGGGGAAACTCGATGCCGATCCGCGCGCGGAGCGGCTGGAGGCGCAGGGCCTCGACATCTTCATCGTGCACGGTTTCATGACGCCGGAGGAATGCGATGCGTTGACCGGGCTCATCGACGCCGACGTGAAGCCTTCGCAAATCTTCCGCTCGACCGCCGATCCAGAATACAGGACCAGCCTCACCTGCAATCTTCCGCGCGCCGAGGCGCTGGTGCTGGAGGTGGAGCAGCGCATGGCGGACCTGCTGGGCGTTCCGCTGGAGCAAAGCGAGACGCTGCAGGGCCAGCGCTACACGCCCGGCCAGCAGTTCAAGGCGCATCACGATTATTTCACGGGCGGGAAATCCTATTCCGAGGCTGTCGCCAAGGAGGGCGGGCAGCGGACCTGGACGGCGATGGTGTTCCTGAACGAGCCGGAAGCGGGCGGATCGACCCGCTTCGAGCGCGCCGGAGTGGAAGTGCCACCGCGCACGGGCACTTTGCTGACCTGGAACAATATGGGCCGCGACGGGCTGCCGAACCGCTTCACCCGCCACGAGGGTTCTCGCGTCGAGGCGGGCGCGAAGCATGTGCTCACCAAGTGGTTCCGGGAGCGGGAATGGCGGAGGCTTGGGGCTGGGGACGCTCACGGGTCGTAACCAGCCGCTCTTCGCGTTCTGTCGGACCGATTCGGCATCTCCCTTCCTGGTTGCAAGGTGGGGGAGTTAGAAGGTGGACCCCCGATCTAGCCGGGGTTTGAACCCTTCCAGGTTCGCCGAGCAAGTTCCGAATGTCTGCTTACGACCCATTGCGGACATTCGATCTTGGCCGACTTATCTTTGGTGTGCCTAAGGCACGATCTCCAACACGGGTTTTGCATTAGTGAGCGACTCCGCCGCGCTCCTTGCTAGGAACGCAGCAAAACGCTTCCGGTCCGCTGGCGCCAACATGAAGCCGTTCTCGATGAGCCCCTCTTTGTCGAGACGTTCGAGTCGCGCCTCCTCTGCGGCATATTTCTTGACGAGGTCGTTGAGCGTCTGACGATCAGGGCGATCCCGCCTCAACTGCTCCCCGATTGCCAGTTCGATCTTCTCCCGCGTCCGGGGAGCCTCGACGGCTTTCGCCGCTGCTTCGACCAGCATCTTCGTCCCTTGTGGGGACACACCGAACGAGCTGTAGAATCCCGAGACGGCAGCGGCGACAGCCGGCGCGAGGTCAGCCCGGTGGATGGCCGGTCGCAGTTCGCGTCGCGAACGTTCTTCGAGATACGCGCCAATCGCCTTCCTGTCCCTTGCCGAAAGCTGCATGGCCGTGCTGATAGTCCGCTGCTTGCGCACTTGCGCTGCTCTCGCGCTCTCGGTCGCAAAATCCTTCGCAAGCTGCTGGAGCATTCGCCGATCCGGTTCCTCCAGCGCAAGTTGCTGCCCGATCAGCGTCTCGATCTCGGTGGCCCGGCGCCACTTGCGCCAGTCGCCGGTGCTCATGAGGTGCTGCGCCCAGAGAGTCGTGCCCTGCGGCGTCAAGCCGAGGAGTCGGGCATTGTTGAGGGCATACCTGGCGTATCGCTGAAAGGGCGCCTCCTCCGCCGCCGCCACGGCTGGCATGAGGCTCAGCGAGGCGAGAAGCATCGGTGTCAACAGTCGGTGTGCCATGCTAATCGATGTAGCGGGATCAGAAGCATGCGCAAAGCTGAACGACTCGCTTCTCGTCCACATTTGAACGTCTGCTTCCCACCACAGGCGTCATAGCGGAGGCGAACGCGCAATTTAACCCGATCCTTACCTGCGGGTGGCAGTGCCGGTCGTCTCGACGCGACCAGGACGAAAGCCATGATCCGCCTCTTGTGCAGCAGCGCGCTTGTCGCGGCCTCCGTTCCCTCGGCCGCTTCGGCGCAGGCCGAGCGGGAGCCGGTGCGCGTGCATGCTTCGCTCGGCTGCCTGGCCGCCGCCATCTACCACGAGGCGCGGTCGGAGCCGGAAGTCGGGCAGCGTGCGGTCGCGCAGGTGGTGCTCAACCGCGTGCGTCATCCGGGCTATCCCAAGACGATTTGCGACGTGGTGCTGCAGGGCGCGCTGAGGGTGACTGGCTGCCAGTTCACCTTCACCTGCGACGGCTCGCTCGCCCGGGCGCCGGAGCCCAGGGCCTGGAGCCGCGCGATGGACATCGCCGCCGACGCGCTCGCCGGACGGAATTCGGCGCCAGTGGCGGACGCGACCCATTACCATACCACCGCGATCCGGCCCTATTGGGCGAGCAGCCTGACGAAGGTCGCGGTGCTGGGATCGCACATCTTCTATGCGGGCGGACCGAACGGACGCCAGCGCATGCTGGCGCCGATCATCAATGCCAGCTCGGTCACGGCGGACGTGCCGCGCGTGTCGGTGGTTCGAGTGACCGACGAGGACTCCGGAACCGCGCCGGTGAAAGTGCACCGGGGCGCCGTTCCCCTGCTGAACGAGTAAGCGCCAGGGGGAGCTTACATCGAAAGCAGCTTGAGCGGGCTTTCGATCAGCTTCTTCAGGTCCTGCAGGAAGTTGGCTGCGTCCCAGCCGTCGACGACGCGGTGATCGCAGGAGAGCGAGAGGTTCATCCGCTTCCTGATCTCGATCTTGCCGGCGACCACCACCGGCTTCTCCTCCAGCTTGTTGACCGCGATGATCGCGACTTCGGGACGGTTGATGACAGGCGTCGACGTGATGCCGCCCATCGGACCCAGGCTGGAGAGCGTAATGGTCGAGCCCGAAAGCTCCTCGCGCGCGGCCTTGCCGGTGCGGGCGCCCTCGGCGAGACGGAGGATTTCGGAGGCGATGTCCCAGACGCTGCGGTCTTGCGCATTGCGGATGACGGGAACCATCAGCCCGTTCGGCGTCTGCGTCGCCACGCCCATATGCACCGCGCCCGAGCGGTAGAGGACGTTCTCATCATCGTCGTAGCGGGTGTTGAGCCGCGGATAGGCGTCCAGCGTCCGGCACATGGCCGTGATCAGGAACGGCAGCATAGTGAGCTTGGGATTGTCGCCGCGATCGTTGTTCATCATCGCGCGGGTCTGCTCGAGCGCGGTGACGTCGAACTCTTCGACCAGGGTGAAATGCGGAATCCGGCGTTTCGCCTCCTGCATGTTCTCGGCGATCTTGCGGCGGAGGCCGACGACTTTGACGGTCTCGTCCTGGCGGCGCGTGGCGCCTGAGCGAGGCACCGAGCCGCCGCTGTAGAGGAGATAGGCGTCGAGATCGGAGTGGCGGACGCGCTCGCTCGTGGTCTTCACTTGCGCGAGATCGACCCCGAGGTCGCGAGCGCGCTGGCGGACGGCGGGCGAAGCGAGGACGTGCCTCTGCTCGGAGCCGCGCCCCTCGGCTGCGCTCGAGCCGGGCGAGTCCGTGCGACGCTCGCCCTCGCGGCGACTGCCCTCGCGGCGATCGGCTTCATCGCGCTCTTCCGAGCGGCGCTGTTCGACGACCCGGCGCTCATCGTCACGGCGATCGCCGGCGCGCGGAGCCTCCGCTTCGCTCCGGGGCTGGTCGCGGCGCTCGCTCTGGCGGCGGTCGGCATCGCCGCGTTCTTCGGTCCGGCGCTCGATGTGCCGGCGATCGTCCGCGCGGCGGTCTTCGCCCATGCTCGGCGCCGTCTCAGAAAGCTCGGGCCACTCCTCGACGAGGCCGTCGGTGAAGGCGACGCTGTCGTGGCGCTCACCTTCCGCCCCGTCCTGCTGCGGCGTGGGCGGCGCGGTGTCGCCGGCGGGAGCGTCGGCATCGGTCTCCAGCACGACCAGGATAGATCCGATCGCGATCTGGTCGCCTACGTCCCCGGCTACCGCGACGACGCGCCCGGCCACGGGGCTTTCCATTTCCACCGTCGCCTTGTCGGTCATCATGTCGGCGAGCTGCTGGTCTTCCGTGACCATGTCGCCGATCTTGACGTGCCATGCGACGATCTCGGCCTCGGCAATGCCTTCGCCGATGTCGGGCAGCTTGAATTCGTAGCGCGCCACTCAGTCCTCCAACGTCTTCTTGAGCGCCAGGCCCAGGCGCACCGGGCCGGGAAAATAGGCCCATTCCAGTGAGTGCGGATACGGCGTGTCCCAGCCGGTCACGCGTGCGACCGGCGCCTCCAGATGATAGAAACAGCGCTCCTGCACGAGCGCGGAAAGCTCGGCGCCGAAGCCGGCGGTGCGGGTCGCTTCGTGGACGACGACGCAGCGGCCGGTCTTCTTCACCGACTCCTCGATGGTCTCGATGTCGACCGGGACGATGGTGCGCAGATCGATCACTTCGGCGTCGATGCCCTGGGCTTCCGCGGTGGCGATGGCGACGTGCACCATCGTGCCGTAGGCGAGGATCGTCACCTCCTGCCCCTCGCGAGCCACCGCCGCCTTGCCGAGCGGCACGGTGTAGTGGCCGTCCGGAACCTCGGCCGCGGGGTGCTTGGCCCAGGGCGTGACGGGCCGCTCGTAAAAGCCGTCGAACGGCCCGTTATAGATGCGCTTGGGCTCGAAAAAGACGACCGGGTCCGGATCCTCGATCGCAGCGATCAGCAGCCCCTTGGCATCGTACGGGTTGGACGGGATCACCGTCTTGATGCCGGCAACATGCGCGAACAAGGCTTCGGGCGACTGCGAGTGCGTCTGGCCGCCGAAGATGCCGCCGCCATAAGGCGAGCGGATCACCATCGAGAGCCCCCAGTCGCCGGCCGAGCGATACCGCATCTTGGCGGCTTCGGAGACGATCTGGTCGAAGCCGGGATAGATGTAGTCGGCGAACTGGATTTCGGCGATGGGCTTGAGGCCGTAAGCGGCCATGCCGATTGCAACCGCCATGATGCCGTTTTCCGAGATGGGCGCGTCGAAGGAGCGGTGCTTCCCGAACTGCTTCTGCAGGCCCTCGGTGACGCGGAAGACGCCGCCGAAATAGCCGACATCCTCGCCGAGCACGACGGTCTTGGCGTCGCGCTCCATCATCACGCGGTGGGCGCTGTTGAGCGCCTGGATCATGTTCATGACGGTCATTTGCGCTTTGCCTCCCACTCGGCGAGCGCCTGCGCCTGCTGTTCGCGAAGGTGCCAGGGCAGCTCCGCATAGACGTCCTCGAACATGGTCGGGATCTCGGCATAAGGATCGGATTGCAGCGTGCCGAGCTTCTCCGCTTTCTTCTGCGCGGCGCGGACCTCTGCATCGAGCTGTTCGAGCAATTGCCGGTCGCGATCCTGGTCCCATTCGCCGAGGCCGGTCAGATGCTGGCGCAGGCGCGCGACGGGGTCGCCGAGCGGCCATTTCTCCCCCGCGCCCTTGGGCCGGTAAGCGGTGGGATCGTCCGACGTGGAGTGGCCCTCCACGCGATATGTGAAGAACTCGATCAAAGTCGGGCCGAGGTCGGAACGCGCGCGGTCGGCGGCCCAGCGGGTGGCGGCATAGACCGCGAGAGCGTCGTTGCCGTCGACGCGGAGGCCCGGAATGCCATAGCCCAGCGCGCGAGCCGCGAAGGTGGTGAGCTGGCCCCCGGCGATGCCGGAGAAGGTCGAAATCGCCCACTGGTTGTTGACGATGTTGAGGATGACGGGCGCGCGGTAGACGCCGGCGAAGGTGCAGGCGGCGTGGAAATCGCCCTCCGCCGTGGAGCCGTCGCCGATATAGCCGGACGCGATGCGGCTATCGCCGCTGATCGCCGAGCCCATCGCCCAGCCGACCGCCTGCGGGAATTGCGTCGCGAGGTTGCCCGAGATGGTGAAGAAGCCATGCTCGCGGGACGAATACATGATCGGCAGCTGCCGCCCTTTGAGCGGGTCGCCGCGGTTCGAATAGATCTGGCACATCATCGTCACGAGCGGGTAATCGCGGGCGACGAGGATTCCCTGCTGGCGATAGGTGGGGAAGCACATGTCTTCCCGGTCGAGCGCGTGGGTGCCGGCGACCGCGATCGCCTCCTCGCCCGTCGCCTTCATGTAGAAGCTGGTCTTGCCCTGCCGCTGGGCGCGATACATGCGGTCGTCGAAGACGCGCACCATCATCATGTCGCGCAGCATCCGGCGCAGCGTGTCGGCATCGAGGCGCGGGTCCCAGGGGCCGGTCGCCCTTCCCTCCTCGTCCAGCACGCGGATGAGAGTGTAGGGAAGATCGCGGATCGATTCGGTCGAAACCGCAATATCGGGGCGGGGAACGCTGCCTGCGGGCGGGACCTGGATGTGGCTGAAATCCACCTCGTCGCCGGGCCGCGCTTCGGGCTCCGGGACATAGAGTTCGAGCGCCGGTCGATTGCGGCGCTCCATGTCCATCGTCATCCTCTACCCTGTCCTTCGCTCGGTTCACGCCCCCGCCCCAGGCGCGCGCCGGTCTGTTCTTGAGGGCGTGCCGGAACGGTTCGCCGCTGATGAGGCGGCTCCTAATGGATTCTTTTTGGCAATGCACGCCCCCGCGGAGCTTGACGCGACAGCTGGGTTGCGGACCTGTCCCGGATCGGCGAACAGCAGGGGCGAACCCGCTTTATCCAGGAGCCGTCGATGCCCCTCCTCCGCCTGATCCTGCCGCTGATGCTGCTCCTGGTCGGCGCTTGCCAGCTGCCGCCCGTGGCGCAGCCGGGCCCGGATTTCTACGTGATGCGGCATCTCCATACGCCGGCCGGCGCGAGCGACCCCGATCTGACAGCGGAAGGCCAAAGGCAGGCCCAGCTTCTCGCCAACTGGTCCCGGGGCGAGCCGCCGGCAGTGATCTTCGTCAGCGACACGAAGCGCGCGCGGCAGACGGCGGCGCCGCTTGCGGCAAGGCTTGGCTTGGAGCCGATCGTCTACGACCTGCGCAACACGCCCGCGCTCATCGCCGAAATCCAGAAGTCTCCCAATCCGGCGCTGATCGTCGGCCACAGCAACACTGTGCCGGATATCGTCGCCGCACTTGGGGGTGCCCGTCCCGGACCGCTGACGCACGAGGATTTCGGAGACATCTGGCACGTTTCCGGACCGCAGCGCACCGTCACACGCAGCAAGATCGCTGGCTGAAGCCCCTATCCCGCAAAGCTCGGGGGAGGGAATTAGAGGTCGACGCAGCTAGCGATCGACTCCAGTTTGCGGATCCGTTCCTTCAGGTCAGCCATCTCGATGCGTTCCATGGCGGGGGAACGATGCTGCTGTCCCTGGTGGCCGGCGAGTTCGAGGCGCTTCAGGTCCAGCCAGCCCTGCCAGCCCTTGAGGCCGGCGAAGAGCGCCAACGTAAGGCCGATGAGGGCAAGGCTGCCCACGGCGAGATAGGTCATCGATTCGCTCATGATCTTTTTCCTGACCGGAGCCGCGCCTCAGCGCAGCTCCTCGATCTCACGGGCGAGCCGGCTGTTCTGGCTCGTCACGAAGGTTTCGACCTCGGCCATGCAGCGGTCGATGTCGCGCATGCTCTGGCGGACTTCGTAGGTGGAAGCGCTGAGCCTTGGCGCAGCCGCGTCGCCGTAGGACGAGACCGGGTCGTAGGACGAGGCCGGCTTCGACTTGGAGAGCCAGGCCGCGGCAAGATAGGCCACCACCGTCCAGGGGAAGGCGCCGAGCAGGGTCACCACGATCGCGCCGATCCGGACGAAAGTGGCATCGATGCCGGTATAGTTTGCAATGCCCGAGCAGACGCCCATCATCTTGCCGTTGCGTTTGTCGAGCTGGAAGATCTTCTTCATGTTCTTGGCTCCCCGAGAGGTCCGCGCGTGCCGGTCAGGCGTTGGCGAGATCGGAAAATTGCGAGCTGGCGGCGCAGATCGCGACGGCGCAGCTTTCGGCCGGCACCGATGCCGGAGCTACCGCCGCGCCGACGAAGGTGGTCGTCAGAACCAGAGCGCCAACCGCCGCGACTGCCATGCGCTGCAACTCGACCTTGTCGAACTTGAACATCTTGAGTCTCCCCTTTGACCTGAACCGCTTCCCAACCGCCGTCCTTTCGGCGGTGTTGTCGGCAAGGTTACAAGAGGCGTGCCAAGTCGGCTGAGTGGCGGATTTCCGCGGAAAACGACCTGATCTGCAAGGTGCGCCCCTATGAGGTTGGCGCGCAGGGTTGGCGGATTTCGCCAAGGTTGGGGAAAATGCCTAAGCGGCGCCCGAGTCCTTGCGCCGCTGCTCGATCAACTGGGCCTCGACGAACTGGCGCATCAGCGAAATGAGGCGCTCGGCGGCCTTGGACTGACGGCTGGGCGTCGCTGCCTCCGCAAGGGTCAGGACGTGGCCCGCCACGAAGGTGGAAGGGCCGGCATAAGCCATCGCCCAGGTCGGAAAGCGGCGGCCGTGCAGCGGCTTGTCAAAGATCATCTGGATGTCGCTATGCCGAGGATCGCACCGGATGCTGTCCATGACCGCGCGGACGCTCTCCTCGGGTCCCTCCAGATATTGGGCGAACTGCTTCTCGGTAAAGACGAGAGCGCCCGTGACGCCGGTCTGCGGGTTACGCGACTGCGATGCCGCGACGATCGCATCCACCGCTCCCGCTTCGTCCGGAAGCCGAAGCGTGCTCCGGCTGACATAGAGAAGGGAGATTTCCAATCGGCACCCGGATCCTTGAACGCACGCCTTCAATGCCCGCAGCCGAGCCGCTGGGCAAACGGCTTTGAGATCGTTCGATTAGCTTGCGGATGGCCGCAATTGAAGGGGTCAGCCGGCCGAAGGCTGGGTGCGGCGATCGCGCGAGGGGTTTCTACGCTCCTCCCGCGGTTTCCGCGGCCGGTGCGTGGCATCCAGGATCTTGCCGCCAGCCATGAACACGGCGGCGCTGCAAGCGGCGAAGAAGAGGTAGCCCCGCAAGCCCGGATAGACCTCCATATAATGGAAACCGCGGCCGACGGCGCCGACTGCGAGCGCGTAAATTACCGCAAAGGCTTCGAGCCGGGTCTTGATGACGAAGAGACGTCCGAGCTTACGCAACATGCGTGCGAGAGAGGCAAAAAGCGGGCCAATAACGGCAGACGGCGGCGCAAGAAGGTTAAGCCTTAAGCTTTTGTAAACCACGCCGACAGCGAATGTCAGGCGCCCTTCAAGGCGGCGATGATGCCCGCCAGTTCGGACGAGTTCACGCTCTTGGCCGCCTCATCGAGCCCGAACCAGGTGCGCACGCGCTCGCCGTGCTCCGGCCAGTTCGTCAGCTCCTCGTCCACCGCCATCGGGTACACCGCGACGACGCAATCGATAGCGCCCTCCAGCAATCCGGTCTTGCGATGCTGGAAACGGCCGAGTTCCTCCTTGCCCGCCTTGCCGCGAACGCCGGCTTCCTCATAGGCCTCCTGCGCGGCGGCCTGGGGGAGCGTCTTGCCGGTGATCGGCCAACCTTTGGGGACCATCCACTGGCCGGTGCCGCGGGTGGTGACGAGCAAAACCTCGAGCGTCCCGTCGGCACGGCTGCGATAGGGCAAAGCGGCCACCTGAAGTGGCCCGCCGCGTGCGCGGCGGCGGCCAAAAGCGGTTCCGGCGGCTTTCCTCAATCCCGAAATCATTCCCATCCCGGCATAACGCAGCATGACGATGCTCTGGCTCATAGTGCAACAATCGATCTAAAGGTCCGTTCACAGTCACCAAACTGTCTCAATCGATGCGCAGGCTGATGCCGGACATGTCGCAGCAGGATCAGATGGCCGGAGAACGTGGTTCTTGCAGGTGCGGCGGGTGAGCCAGGATCGCGAGATCGAGCTCAAGCTCCTGCTCGACGAGGGCGGCGCGAAGCAGTTGCGGACCCATCCGGCTCTCAAGAAGGTCGCCCACAAGACCGCTCGGCAAGTCTCGATCTACTATGACACGCCGGACGGAGCGCTTCGCAACGCGGGATTCTCTCTGCGGGTGCGGGAGTCGAAGGGCCGCTTTCTTCAGACGGTGAAGCAGCAGGGCGCGGACTCGGCCGGCATGTTCGACCGTCCCGAATGGGAAGAGGAAGTGGAGAGCGCCGAGCCCGACCTCGATCGCGCCGCGCGGACGCCGCTCAAGGAGCATCTCGGCAAAAGGACACGCAAGCGCCTGAAGCCGCTGATCCGATCGGAGATGGAGCGGACGACCTGGAACGTGAGTCGGGACGGCGCTGCCATCGAACTGGTGCTGGACGAGGGCACCGTCACCGGCGGCAAGTCGAGCGAGCGGATCGCCGAGGTCGAGCTGGAGCTGAAAAGCGGCGATGCCAGAGACCTGATCGAGTTCGCGCGCCAGCTGGGCCAGCGCGCGCCGCTACGGCTTGGCGTGCTCACCAAGGCCGAGCGCGGCTATGCGCTGGCGGACGGCGCCGTCGGACGCGTCGTCAAGGCGGAGCGGATCGACCTGACGCCGGCAATGAGCGCGGCCGAAGCGTTCGCGGCCATCGCAGCCTCGTGCCTGAGGCAGTTTCGGCTCAACGAAACGATCGTCGAAAGGACGCAGGACCCTTCCGCGCTGCATCAGGCAAGGGTCGCGATGCGACGGCTCCGCTCCGCTTTCACTTTCTTCCGCCCGATCATCGGCGACCAGGAGTTCCTGACCCTGCGCGAGGAGGTACGCTGGTTCACCGACCAGCTCGGCGACGCGCGCAACCTCGACGTGCTGCTGAAGCGGATCCCAGGAACCCAAGGCGCCGACGGGACTGAAAAGGAGCTCAGGCGCACGCTCGAAGCGGCGCGGGAACGGGCTTACGCTTCGGTGCTGGAGACGCTGGCCTCCGCGCGCCTGCGGCGGTTGATGCTGGACCTGGTCGGCTGGATCGGGACCGGAAAGTGGCGCGAGGCGGAGATGGCGCAGCGGCCGATCGGAGAGTTCGGCCGGGCGCAGCTCGACAAGAGGTGGCGCAAGGTCAAAAAGGGCGGGAAGCATCTGGCCAAGCTGGAAATCGAGACCCTTCACCGCCTGCGGATCGAGGTGAAGAAGCTGCGCTATGCGGTTGAATTCCTTGCCTCGCTCGAAGCTCGCGAAGACGCGCTGACGAGGCGAAAAGCTTTTTCCGCCGCGCTGGAGGACATGCAGGAGCATCTCGGAGAGCTGAACGACATCGAGACCGCGCGGGAACTTCTGCAATCGCTTTTGGCAGGCCATCCCAAGGCTGACGAGATGCTGCGCAGCGCAAGCCGCTTCATCGACAAGGCAGCCCAGAAGGAGGATCCCGTCGCGGGAGCCGAGCAGGCCTATGGCCGCCTCGCCGAGGCTGGCCCTTTCTGGCGCTAACCGCCTCGCGCGCGTCTATTCTTGAGCCCGATCGATACCAGGATGAGCGAGAAGGCGGCGAGCCGAAGGAGATAAAGCCAGCTCCGCTCCTCGACCGGGATGTCGCTCAGCGCGAGCAGCCCCTGCGTCAGCCCGAGCAGCCAGAATGCCATCGCGAAGGCGGCGAACAGGCTGTCCCCGGTCCGCTTCCAGAAGCGCAGGAAGAAGAGGCCGGCAATGACGAACCCGGTGCTGACCGCGCCGGACAGGAAGATGTAGAGGTCCATCACTCCTCCATGTCCCAGATAAAGCCGAACAAGAGCACCGCCACAGCCGCGAGCGACACGGCCACGCGCGGCAGTTGTAACGTCACGGCGGTGGGTAGGACGACGAGATCGATCACCACGAGCAGGTTGTTGAGCGCTAGCAGCAGGAAGCAGGTCGCGCTCCACATCAGCAGCCGGGCGCCCGTGCGCCTGTAATTGCGCCACAGCAGGATGCCGCAGGCGCTGCTCGTCGCGAAACAGAGGAGATAGACCGCGGTCGGGAAGACATCCTGCATGGGTCAGTCCTTCCTCAGCCTGAAGGCGTCCGCGAAGGCGCTGAGGCCGTCGCTGGCCGCCATCACGATCAGCCGCCGCACCGCGTCCGGGCTGCGGGCGTAAAAGGCCTCGGCCTCCTCGGCGCGCCGGTCGAGATCGGCCGATGCCGGAAGATAGCGCACATTCCCCTCCCCCTCAGTCGCCACGAGGCCCGCCGCCAGCAGCGAGTCGACGCTTTGTGCAACGATCGAGTGGCTCGCCCTCAGCCCCGCGACCAGCTCGTCCTGCCCCCAGGAGCGATCCTTAGCCTTGCGCAAATAGATCAGCAATTCCAGCGACCATACGGATCGGAATGTGGAACGTATGAAGCCTTGCAATTCGGTCAGCTGCGACATCGGCTTTCGAGCGGTTCGGGAGGCGGAGCGTGGGCGTCGCCCTCGTCCGTGTCGCGCTTTTAGCCCCCGGACCCGCATTGGCAAGCGAAGCCAATAAGTTACTGGCAATGTGAAATTTTAAGCGCGCAGACAGGCGGGACTCTGCTATGAGGGCGGTTCGCTGGCGGGGGCCGGCAACCAGAATTGGGCGGGCAAAGCACCTAGGAGCGGTACGTGAACGTCGAAAACCCTCGGGAATTTCTTGACCGGCGCCAATTGCTGAGCGCCCTGCGCAGCCTTCGTCGCGGCGATTTTTCCGTTCGTCTGTCCGAGGATCTGCCGGGCGTCGACAGCGAGATCGCGGCCGTTTTCAACGAGGTGGTCGGCCTCAACCAGCAGATGACGCAGGAATTCGAGCGTCTCTCCATGGTGGTGGGTAAGGAAGGCAAGATCACCCAGCGCGGGCGCGTCAAGAACGCGACCGGCGGGTGGGAGACCGCGATCCGCTCGGTCAACGAATTGATTGAGGACATGGTCCAGCCGACCGCCGAAGTCGCCCGCGTCATCGGCGCGGTGGCGAAGGGCGACCTGTCGCAGTCCATGACGGTCGAGATCGACGGCCGGCCGCTGCGCGGCGAATTCCTGCGCATCGGCAAGGTCGTGAACACGATGGTGGAGCAGCTCGCCTCCTTCGCCTCGGAAGTGACGCGCGTGGCCCGCGAAGTGGGCACCGAGGGCAAGCTGGGCGGCCAGGCCACCGTGAAGGGCGTGGCCGGCACCTGGAAGGACTTGACCGACAACGTGAACGCGATGGCGACCAACCTGACGGGTCAGGTCCGCAACATCGCCGAAGTGACGACCGCGGTGGCCTCGGGCGATCTTTCCAAGAAGATCACCGTGGAGGTGAAGGGCGAAATCCTCGAGCTCAAGAACACCATCAACACCATGGTGGACCAGCTCAACTCCTTCGCGTCGGAAGTGACCCGCGTGGCCCGCGAAGTGGGCACGGAAGGAAAGCTCGGCGGCCAGGCGCGCGTGGAAGGCGTCGCCGGCACGTGGAAGGATTTGACCGACAACGTGAACCTGATGGCCGACAACCTCACCGGCCAGGTCCGTAACATCGCCGAAGTGACGACCGCGGTGGCCTCGGGCGATCTTTCCAAGAAGATCACGGTGGACGTGAAGGGCGAGATCCTCGAGCTCAAGAACACCATCAACGTCATGGTGGACCAGCTCAACGGCTTCGCATCGGAAGTGACCCGCGTGGCCCGCGAAGTGGGCACGGAAGGCAAGCTCGGCGGCCAGGCGCAGGTGCCGGGCGTCGGCGGCACCTGGAAGGATCTCACGGACAACGTGAACCTGATGGCCGACAATCTCACCGGCCAGGTGCGTAACATCGCCGAAGTGACGACCGCGGTGGCATCGGGCGACTTGTCCAAGAAGATCACCGTGGACGTGAAGGGCGAAATTCTCGAGCTCAAGAACACCATCAACGTCATGGTGGACCAGCTGAACGGCTTCGCGTCCGAAGTGACCCGTGTGGCGCGTGAGGTCGGCACTGAAGGAAAGCTCGGCGGCCAGGCGCAGGTGCCGGGCGTCGCCGGAACCTGGGCCGACTTGACCGACAACGTGAACCTGATGGCCGCGAACTTGACCGGCCAGGTCCGCAACATCGCGGATGTGACGACCGCGGTGGCGAAGGGCGACTTGTCCAAGAAGATCACGGTGGAGGTGAAGGGTGAGATCCTGGAGCTGAAGAACACCATCAACACCATGGTGGACCAGCTGAACGGCTTCGCATCGGAAGTGACTCGCGTGGCGCGCGAGGTCGGCACCGAGGGCCGGCTCGGCGGCCAGGCGCAGGTGGAAGGCGTCGCCGGCACCTGGAAGGACTTGACCGACAATGTGAACGCGATGGCGACCAACCTTACCGGTCAGGTCCGCAACATCGCCGAAGTGACGACCGCGGTGGCGAAAGGCGATCTTTCCAAGAAGATCACCGTGGACGTGAAGGGCGAGATCCTTGAGCTCAAGAACACCATCAACGTCATGGTGGACCAGTTGAACTCCTTCGCGTCGGAAGTGACCCGCGTGGCCCGCGAGGTCGGGACCGAAGGCCGTCTCGGCGGCCAGGCGCAGGTGCCGGGCGTCGGCGGAACGTGGAAGGATCTGACCGACAACGTGAACGCCATGGCGGCGAACCTCACCGGCCAGGTGCGTAACATCGCCGAAGTGACGACCGCGGTGGCGCTGGGCGATCTTTCCAAAAAGATCACCGTCGACGTGAAGGGCGAGATCCTGGAGCTGAAGAACACCATCAACACCATGGTGGACCAGCTCAACGGCTTCGCGTCCGAAGTGACACGCGTGGCGAGGGAGGTCGGCACCGAAGGAAAGCTCGGTGGCCAGGCGCAGGTGCGCGGCGTCGCCGGCACCTGGAAGGATTTGACCGACAACGTGAACTTGATGGCCGAAAATCTGACCGGCCAGGTCCGCAACATCGCCGACGTGACGACCGCCGTGGCGAGGGGCGACCTTTCCAAGAAGATCACCGTCGACGTGAAGGGCGAGATCCTTCAGCTCAAGGACACCATCAACGTCATGGTGGACCAGCTGAACGGCTTCGCATCGGAAGTGACCCGCGTGGCCCGCGAAGTGGGCACCGAGGGCAAGCTCGGCGGCCAGGCGCAGGTGCCGGGCGTGGGCGGCACGTGGAAGGATCTCACGGACAACGTGAACCTGATGGCAACCAACCTCACCAACCAGGTGCGCGGCATCGCGGACGTTGTGACCGCGGTGGCGCAGGGCAACCTGAAGCGGAAGCTGCAGGTGGACGCCAAGGGCGAAATCGCGGCGCTGGCCGAGACGATCAACTTCATGATCGAGACTCTGTCGACCTTCGGCGACCAGGTGACCAACATGGCTCGCGAGGTCGGCATCGAAGGCCGCCTCGGCGGTCAGGCCCGTGTGCCTGGCGCTGCTGGCCTCTGGCGCGACCTGACGGACAACGTGAACCAGCTCGCGGCCAACCTCACCAACCAGGTGCGCTCGATCGCCGACGTGGCGACCGCCGTGACCAAGGGCGACCTTACCCGCTCGATCGCGGTGGAAGCCTCGGGCGAGATGGCCGCGCTGAAGGACACGATCAACGAGATGATCCGCAACCTCAAGGACCAGACCTTGAAGAATGCGGAGCAAGACTGGCTCAAGACCAACCTCGCCCGCTTCAGCCGCATGCTGCAGGGCGAGCGCGATCTTTCGACGGTGTCGAACCTGATCATGTCGGAACTGGCGCCGCTGGTGAACGCCCAATACGGCGTCTTCTACGTGACCAAGAAGGAGGGCGACGACACCCTCCTCGACCTCGTCGCGAGCTACGGCGCGGAGAACCGGGATGAGCTCAAGCCCGTCTTCAAGCTGCGCGAGGGCCTGATCGGCCAGGCCGCGGCCGACAAGCGCGGCATGCTGCTGAAGAACGTGCCGGGCGAGTTCATCCGCATCGGCTCCGGCCTCGGCCACGCGCCGCCCGCCAATATCAACATCATGCCGGCCTTGTTCGAGGACGACGTGAAGGCGGTGATCGAGCTGGCCTCGTTCCACGAGTTCAACGAGACCCACCAGAGCTTCCTCGACCAGCTGATGGAATCGGTCGGCATCGTGCTCAACACCATCGCCGCCACCATGCGCACCGAGGGCCTTCTGAAACAGTCGCAGCTTCTGACGCAGGAGCTCCAGGCGCGTCAGACCGAGCTCACCACCAAGCAGGAAGAGCTGCACGCCACCAACGAAGAACTTCAGGAGAAGGCCCAGCTTCTCGAGAATGAGAAGAAGCAGGTGGAGGCCAAGAACCTCGAAATCGACATGGCGCGCCGCGCGGTCGAGGAAAAGGCGGAGCAGCTTGCGCTGACGTCCAAGTACAAGTCCGAATTCCTCGCCAACATGTCGCACGAGCTTCGGACGCCGCTAAACTCGCTGCTGATCCTTTCGAAGCTGCTTGCGGACAACCCCCAGGGCAATTTGAACGAGAAGCAGACCGAGTTCGCGCGCACGATCAACTCGGCCGGCTCGGATCTCTTGAGCCTCATCAACGACATCCTCGATCTCTCGAAGATCGAATCCGGAACGGTTTCGATTGAGGTCGGCGACATGCCGATGGGAAGCCTCCGCCAGCATATGGAGCGGACCTTCCGCCAGCTCGCGGCGGACAAGGGGCTTACCTTCGAGGTCGAGTTCGACGGCAAGCTGCCTTCCTCGATCCGCACCGACGAAAAGCGCCTGCAGCAGGTGGTGCTCAACCTCCTCTCCAACGCCTTTAAGTTCACCGCCCATGGCAGCGTCACGCTCGCAGTGCGCAGCGCCACCAGCGGCTGGAGCGCCAATCATCCGGTGCTCAAGGCCGGCGACCAGGCGATCGAGATCGCGGTCACCGACACCGGCATCGGCATTCCCGAGGATAAGCAGAAGCTCATCTTCGAGGCGTTCCAGCAGGCGGACGGCACCACCAGCCGCAAATATGGCGGCACCGGCCTCGGCCTCTCGATTAGCCGCGAGATCGCGCGCCTGCTCGGGGGCGAGCTGCAGGTCCGCTCGATTCCGGGCGAGGGCTCGACCTTCACCCTGTTCGTGCCGCTCCACGCCGTTCCCGCCGCCACCGTAACCGCGACGATCGGGACGCCCGCTCGCTACGACAATAGCGGCGCGATGGTGCCGACCGCCCTTCCGACCACGTTTGAGGTCAGTGATGATCGCGACAATCTGAAAGACGATCCGTTCGTCCTGATCGTGGAGGACGATCCGACGTTCGCCTCCATCCTGCTCGATCTCGCCCATGATGCAGGTTTGAAGGGCGTCGTCTCGACGGCCGGGGCGGGCACGCTCGCAATGGCTCGCAAGCTGCAGCCGGACGCGATCACACTTGATCTCGGCCTGTCCGACATAGACGGCTTCGTGCTGCTCGATCTCCTCAAGCACGATCCGCAGACCAGTCACCTGCCGATCCACGTCATTTCGGGTGCGGACTAAGTCTCTTCGGTGCTCGGAATGGGCGCGTTCGGAGTGACTGAGAAGCCGGCCGACCATCAGGAGCTGGCCCAGGTCTTCGCGAAGCTCGCGGCCGGCGTTGACCGTTCGAAGCGCCGCGTCGAGCCCGGCGAGCGCGCCAACGACGTCGCCCCAATGTCGCGCAGCGTGCCCGAGCTTGCCGGCGCGAAGATCCTGATCGTCGACGACGACATCCGCAACATCTATTCGCTGACCAGCGTGCTGGAGAGCTACGACGTCGAAGTGATGCACGCCGAGCGCGGCAAGGACGGCATTCTGATCCTCGAGCAGACGCCGGGCATAGATATCGCGCTCATCGACATCATGATGCCGGAGATGGATGGTTACGAAACCATGCAGCAGATCCGCGCGCGGCCAAAGCTCGCCGACGTGCCGCTCGTCGCTGTCACCGCCAAGGCGATGAAGGGCGACCGGCAGA